>CALMQI010000096.1 GCA_937871935.1 uncultured Burkholderiales bacterium | reverse complement strand
ACGTAGGGTTCGGCCAGTGGGTTGCGCAGCAGCACCTGCATCAGCGCGCCGGCCACGACGCGCGTCCGGTCTGCCTCGCGTTCTCCACGGATGGAAGACTCCTTGCCTCAGGGCATATCGATGGCGCCATCCACGTGTTCGATCTCACCCGAGGTGTCGAACTGCCGCTCAAACTGCGGCACGAGGAGATGGTGTCCTCTCTCGCCTTTTCGCCCGACGACAAGACACTGGTCTCAGGGGGGACCGACACCAACCTCAAGCTCTGGGAGACGATGGGATTCTGGGCCGGCGAGTCACGACGGGAGTTGTATCGGCAGCCCTCCGCGATCACGGCCCTCGCGCACTCCGCTTGTGGCAAGCGGCTCGTCACGGCGCACACCAACCGCACGCTGCGCGTGGTGGACGCCGCGACCACTCGCCTCATCGCCACGCTGCGCGGCCCGGGCAAGGTCTGGCTGCAGTCGTTGCCGTTCTCGCGCCTCGCGGCGCGCGTCGTCGCTGCCGCCGGGCACCGCCCGCACGTGGCGCTCGCCGGCGTCGTCTAGCGTCTTGTGCAGCGGCACGTCGATCACCTTGCGCGACGCCGGCCAGACGCCGCTGACCAGCGCCGCGTAGGTCTTGTCGGTCGCGCGCGCGCGGAACTGCTCCTGCAGCGCGGTCAGCGCAGGGCGCTTCTTGGCCAGCAGCAGCACGCCGGATGTCTGCTTGTCGAGTCGGTGCACCAGTTCGAGAAAGCGCGCCTGCGGGCGGGCACGGCGCAACTGTTCGATGACGCCAAAGCTGACCCCACTGCCACCGTGCACCGCCACGCCCGCCGGCTTGTCGATGGCGAGCAGGTGGTCGTCCTCGAACAGGATCGGGAATTCGCGCGCCGGCGCGGCCGGCTTGTCGGCGATGCGCTCGGACATGCGCACCGGAGGCAGCCGCACCACGTCGCCGAGTGCCAGGCGCGTGTCAGCGGCGGCACGGCCCCGGTTCACGCGCACCTCGCCCGAGCGGATCACGCGGTAGACATGGGTCTTCGGCACGCCCTTCAGCAGGCGCATCAGGAAATTGTCGAGCCGCTGGCCGGCACTGCCCTCGTCAACATTCACACGTTGGACCGAGCCGCGTTCACCGGGTCTTTCCGCCGTCGGGGCGGCTTTGGCGCTTATAATGCTTCGGACCACGGACGAGCCGCAAGTGCTTGATTCTCTTGGAGTTTACCCGGGCATGCCCGGCGACCTCGTGGTAGCGCGCGCCAACTGGCGCGCCTTGCAGCAAAGGTGATGCAACGTCTCGGGTCCGGCAGCGGGTCGCTACCCAATGTGCAGCGGCGGCAGGCAAGGCCGAAGACGGAAGAACAACGTCGAACAAGCCTCCCGAGTGATCGGGAAAGAAAAGGTCATTCGCGGTAGACCCTGAAGACACACGGTCTGCCGCCTCGCCACGATGCGAATCGTTTCGCGCCAAGCACCCCCGTCGTCAGTCCCGCAGAACGCCACCGCGTTCGCTGCTGCATGGCCCCGGCATCGCGCCGCGGTCGCCGTCAGCCGGGACAGCCTGGTCTGCCGCATGACGGCAACCGGCAGACTGGCGTGCGCGGGCGATCGGGCGCGCCTCGCGGCACGTCGCTCTGTCACCGCATCCGGCGCCGGTCTCGGCGCCCTGCGGCGATCTCGAGCAGTTTTCTTCAGCCAGGCTTCCTAAGCGTCGTTCGTGCATCGATGGGCCTGCCGGTCTGACGGATCGGTCGGCCGCTCGGGTGTGTGGCCCTTCGTGGGCAACACACCTCGATGAGGAGTGCACATGAAACGCATGCTGATCAACGCCACGCAGCCCGAAGAGCGGCGCCTGGCCATCGTCGACGGCCAGAAGCTGCTCGACTTCGAAACCGAACTGGAAGGGCGCGAGCAGCGCAAGGGCAACATCTACAAGGCCGTGATCACGCGGGTCGAGCCGTCGCTGGAGGCCTGCTTCGTCGACTACGGCGAGGAGCGCCACGGCTTCCTGCCTTTCAAGGAGATCTCGCGCCAGTACTTCCGCGACGGCGTCGAGGTCAAGAACGCCACCATCAAGGACGCGGTGCGCGAGGGCCAGGAACTGCTGGTGCAGGTGGAGAAGGAAGAGCGCGGCAACAAGGGCGCGGCGCTGACCACCTTCGTCAGCCTGGCCGGCCGCTACCTGGTGCTGATGCCCAACAACCCGCGTGGCGGCGGCGTCAGCCGGCGCATCGAGGGCGAGGACCGTGAGGAGCTGAAGGAGAACCTCGACCAGCTCGAGTACCCCAAGGGCATGAGCCTGATCGCGCGCACCGCCGGCATCGGCCGCTCGGCGCCCGAGTTGCAGTGGGACCTGAATTACCTGATGAAGCTGTGGACCGCCATCGATGGCGCGTCGCAGGCCGGCAAAGGCGCCTTCCTGATCTACCAGGAAAGCTCGCTCGTCATCCGCGCCATCCGCGACTACTTCACCGCCGACATCGGCGAGATCCTGATCGACACCGACGACATCTACGATCAGGCGCAGCAGTTCATGAACCACGTGATGCCGGAGACGGCCAATCGCGTGAAGCGCTACCGCGACGACGCAGCGCTGTTCAGCCGCTTCCAGATCGAGCATCAGATCGAGACCGCGTTCTCGCGCACCGTCAACCTGCCGGCCGGCGGCGCGATCGTGATCGACCACACCGAAGCGCTGGTGTCCATCGACGTCAACTCGGCGCGCGCCACACGCGGCGGCGACATCGAGGAAACGGCCACTCGCACCAACCTGGAAGCCGCCGACGAGATCGCACGCCAGATGCGGCTGCGCGACCTGGGCGGCCTGATCGTCGTCGACTTCATCGACATGGAGGAGAGCAAGAACCGCCGCGAGGTCGAGCAGCGCCTGCGCGACGCGATGCGCTACGACCGCGCCCGCGTGCAGTTCAGCTCGATCAGCAAGTTCGGCCTGCTCGAACTGAGCCGCCAGCGCCTGCGCCCGGCGCTCAGCGAAGGCAATCACATCACCTGCCCGCGCTGCAACGGCACCGGCCACATCCGCGATACCGAATCGTCGGCGCTGCAGATCCTGCGCATCATCCAGGAAGAGACGCTGAAGGACAACACGGCTGCCGTGCATGTGCAGGTGCCGGTGGAAGTGACGTCGTTCCTGCTCAACGAGAAGCGCACCGAGATCACCAAGATCGAGCTGAAGCAGCGCTGCACCGTGCTGCTGGTGCCCAACAAGCACCTGGAGACGCCGAACTACAAGCTCGAGCGCCTGCGCCACGACGACCCGCGGCTGGAGAACCTGCAGGCCAGCTACACGATGATCGAGGAGCCCGACGACGAGGTCGCGATCTCGCGCCGCGAGAAGGCCAAAGCCAAGCAGGAACCGGTGATCAAGGGTGTGCTGCCCGACGAGCCGGCGCCGATCGCGGCGCCGACGCCTGTGCGCGCACCGCCCGCGGCCGCACCAGCGCCAGTCTCCGCTGCACCGGCGCGGCCGGTGGCTGCGGCGCCGGTGGCCGCCAGTGGCGGCTTCGTGTCCTGGTTGAAGCGCCTGTTCGGCGCTGACAGCGCGCCGGCACCCCTGTCGACCGCTGCCGCGGCGGCGGCGACGGCGGGTGGCGGCGCCGCGATCGTCGGCGACGACAAGCGACCGGCTCGCGACGGGCGCGGCGGACGCGGGCGCGGTGAACGTGGCGGTCGCGGCCGCGACGGCAATCGTGGTGGTGAGCGCAGCGGCGAGCGCGGAGGCGAACGCAGCGGTGGTGAACGCAGCGAACGCAGCGGTGGTGAACGCGGCGGCGAGCGCGGCGAAGGTCGTGGTGCTCGCGGAGAGGACGGACGTCGCCGTCGCGACGGCCGCGACGGCCGTGATGGCCGCGGCGAGCGCAGCGCCGAGACGCAGGCTCCGGCAACCGGTGACGAACGCGGGCCACGGCCCGAGGGGCGCGGCGCCGGCGAGGGCTCGCGCCGTGGCGCGCGACCAGCGCGCGAGGCGGTGCCAGAGGCCGACGCCGCCCCGTCCGCGGTTGCGCCGCAGAACTTTGTCGACACCGTGCCCGTGCCCGAGCCGGGCCTGGTCGCAGAAGGCGCCGAGGGTGGCGAGGGCCGGCGGCGTCGCCGCCGCGGCGGTCGCGGTCGCGGCGGTCGAAGCGACGGTGACTTCGAACCGACGTTCATGCTCGACGAGAACGGCGTACCGACCGGTGATGCGCAGACGACGGCGCCAGCCGAAGGCGAGGCGGATGTCGCCACGGGTAGTGATGACAGCCGACGCCGACGCGACCGGCCCCGTCGCGAACGGGCGCCGGAGGACCGCGACGTTCAGCCGGTGACGGAGATCGAGACCGTCGATCTGTCGGTCGAACCGGCCGAGACCGCGCCGCGCGCTCAGACCACGATGGCGTCCGTGCTGCCGGCGCCAGTGGTCGCAGAGCCACCGGCAGCAGCCCCGGCGCTGCCGCCGTTCGAGCTGCCGCTCGACGAGCTGAAGGCGTTGGCCGACGGCGCCGGGCTGCAATGGGTGCTGTCCGATGCCGACAAGGTGCGCTTGGCCCAGGAGGCGATGGCGGCGGCGCCGCAGCCGATCCATGTGACGCGTGAGCGCAAGCCGATGACGGTGGTCGACGAAGGCCCGCTGGTGCTGGTGGAGACGCGCAAGGACCTGTCGCAGCTGAAGCTGCCGTTCGAGGTGCTGGCTGCCCAGGCCCGACAGCAGCAGCCGTAGCGGTCAGGGTAGTCGGTCAAGGGCATGCCGGTACGCGCCGGCATGCATCAGTTCGTCCCACGGCGTCGGCGGTGTCTGCGGCAGCAAGGCCTGCCGGCGCACCTCGCTCGCGCTGCTGGGCTGCCAGGCACTGTCGCGTTGCAGCGCCGTCAGGCCCTGCAGCAACTCATCGACAGCCTGACCGCCGTCGACCGACTGGTTGCACAGCAGCACCAGGTCGCACCCTGCGCTCAGCGCCGCGGCCGCAGCCTCGGCATAGCTGACGTCGCGGCCGTCGATGCGGCGCGCGCCGGCCATGCTCAAGTCGTCGCTGAATACCGCGCCGTCAAAGCCGAGCTCGCCGCGCAGGATGTCGGTGAGCCAGCGCGACGAGAAACCGGCCGGTCGCGAGTCGACCTTCGGATAGACCACGTGCGCCGGCATCACACCGGCCAGCGCACCACCGAGCCAGCGGTAGGGTGCGGCGTCCTCGCCGACCACGGCCCTTCGCCCGCGCGTATCGATGGGCAGGTCGACGTGGCTGTCGGCCTTGACGAAACCGTGCCCCGGAAAGTGCTTGCCGCAGTTGGCCATGCCGGCCAGCAGCAGGCCGTGCATCAGGCTCTTGGCCAGCAAGGCCACGACACGCGCATCGCGGTGGAACGCGCGATCGCCGATGACGCCGCTTTCGCCATGATCGAGGTCGAGCACCGGCGTGAAGCTCAAGTCGACGCCGCAGGCGCGCAGCTCGGCGCCCAGCACGAAGCCGACCGCAGTGGCCGCGTCGGTGGCGGCCATGGCGTCACGCATCCACAGTTCGCCCAGCCGGCGCATCGGCGGCAGCACGGTGAAGCCATCGGTCCGAAAGCGCTGGACGCGCCCGCCTTCGTGGTCGACGCAGATCAGCATGTCGGGCCGGATCGACTTGATCTCGGCGGTCAGCTCGGTCAGCTGGCGCCGGCTCTGCCAGTTGCGCGCAAACAGGATCAGGCCACCTGTGAGCGGGTGCCGCAGCCGGGCACGGTCGTCCGCGTCCAGTGCGGTGCCGGCGATGTCGAGCACGACCGGGGCGTGCGGTGTCATGCAGTGGTCTCCCTTTCGACCACGACGAACGCGGCCGCATACTCGTTTTCGTCGCTCACGCTCACATGGGCGCGCAGGCCACGCGTCGCAAACCACGTGGCCAGTTCGCCATGCAAGCGGACTTCGGGCTTGCCGCTGGCGGCATTGAGGATCTCGCAATCCCGCCAGGTCATCGGCATGCGCATGCCCAGGCCGATCGCCTTGGCGAACGCCTCCTTGGCGGAGAAGCGCGTGGCCAGGAAACTGACACCGCGGCGCGCCGCACGCGCGTGCCGTGCTTCGAACACACGCTGTTCCTGCGGCCCGAGCACGCGCTGCACGAAGCGTTCGCCGCGGCGGCCGAGCACCTGCTCGATGCGCCGCAGGTCGCAGATGTCGGTGCCGATGCCGTAGATCACGCCGGTGCCGCGGGTGCAAACGCGCGCTGGATGCAGCGCTGGTAGTCACGCACCGTCTCGGCCAGGCCGAGCTCGATCGCGTCGGCGACCAGCGCATGGCCGATCGACACCTCGAGCACGCCCGGCACGCCACGCAGGAAGTCGGCGAGGTTGGCCCGATTGAGGTCGTGGCCGGCGTTGACGCCGAGCCCTGCCACCTGCGCGGCCCGCGCCGATTCGGCGTAGAGCTGCAGCACCGCGGCCTGCTCCGGCGTGCCGTGGGCGCGAGCGTAGGCCTCGGTATAGAGCTCGATCCGATCGGCGCCGGTCGCCGCCGCATGGCGCATCGCCTGCGGCAGCGGGTCCATGAACAGGCTCACGCGCACGCCGAGCGAGCGCGCTTCGGCCACCAGCGGGGCCAGCCGATCCGTGTCGGCGGGCAGGTTCCAGCCATGGTCGCTGGTGAACTGCTCTTCGCTGTCGGGCACCAGCGTGCACTGGTGCGGCCGCAGTTCGCGCACGAAGGCCATCAGGTTGTGCGACGGGTTGCCTTCGATGTTGTACTCGGCCTGCGGCCACTGGCGCATCAGCGCGGCCAGGTCACGGACGTCCTGCGGGCGGATGTGGCGCGCGTCCGGCCGTGGATGCACGGTGATGCCCTGCGCGCCGGCCTCGAGCGCGATGCGCGACAGCGCCACGACGTCGGGAATGCCGAGGTGTCGCGTGTTGCGCAGCAACGCGATCTTGTTGACGTTGACCGACAGCGCCGTGCGGTGGTGCCGGTGAAAGGCTTCTGGAGCGACCAAGGGGTTCATCGTGACGACGCCGATGCATCCAGCCCGAGCAGGCGAAACGAGTCGATCATGACCTGCCGGGTCCGCAACGTGGCGCCGCCCAGATGATAGTGAAGCTGCTGGCGCAACTGCACCTTCAGTCCGGCCAGCGCGTCGGCGCTGGCGGCGTGCAGCTGATGCAGCGCATCGGCCGAGGGTGATTGCTGCACCACCCCGAGGGCACGTTCGAGCGCCACGCACGAGTCCGCCCGCAGTGTGGATTCGGCATCGGCGGTCTCGACGAGGCCCTGCTCCGGCCGCAGCGCATAGGCATGCCCGTTGGCGAGAGCAGCCTGTGTCGACGTGACCCTGTCAAGCTGCGGCAGCACACCGGTCTCGCGCAGCAGCATCAGCTCGAAGCCGCGCAACACCGCTTCGATGCCGTTCGGCGTGGCGCCGCTCAGGCAACGCAGCGAGAGTGAGTACGCCTCGAACAGCCGCGGATGCGCGTCGTCGCGTGCCAGCAGTTTCATCAACAGCTCGTTGATGTAAAACCCGGCAAACCAGGCGGCGCCCTCAAGCGAAACGCCCTGCCCGGCCCATTCGGCGGACCGCAGGTTGTGCACCTCGGCGCTGTCGTCGCCGCGCGACTTGCCGAGCTGGACCGCGATGCGCTGGA
This sequence comes from uncultured Burkholderiales bacterium, assembly GCA_937871935.1. Lineage (GTDB taxonomy): Bacteria > Pseudomonadota > Gammaproteobacteria > Burkholderiales > Burkholderiaceae_C > JAEUPI01. The sequence goes on along the minus strand of CALMQI010000096.1, from coordinate 63,727 downwards.
ACGGCATCAGCACCGCGCGCATCTGCGAATACGGCTTCTTGGCGCCCTTGGCCGCCACGGCGATGCGCCCTGACTCACGGGTGAACAAGTCGAGAATCAGGCTGCTCTCGCTCCAGTCGTAACCGTGCAGCACGAAGGCGGCCTGCGGCGCCTGCGCGGCCCTTCGCACCGGGCGCGGCTGCGATGTCCCGGCCACGTTCATTCGTAGCCGTAGGAGCGCAGGTGCTGCTCGTCGTCGGCCCAGCCGGAGCGCACCTTGACGTGCAACTCGAGAAACAGCCTGGCCCCGAGCAGGCGTTCGAGCTCCACGCGGGCCTCGGTGCCGATGCGCTTGAGCCGCTCGCCGCCCTGCCCGATCACCATGCCCTTGTGCGCCTCGCGGTCGACGACGATCGTCGCGGCGATGCGCAGATGACGCTCGCCGGCCGGGCTTGAGTCCTCCTCGAACTGCTCGACGACGACGGTGGAGGTGTACGGCAACTCGTCGCCGGTCAGGCGGAAGAGCTTCTCGCGCACGGTCTCGCTGACCAGGAAGCGCTCGCTGCGATCGGTCAGCGTGTCGGCCTCGTACAACCAGTCCTGCTGGGGCAGGTAGGGCTCGACGATGGCGAGCAGCCGCTCGACGTCGTCGGCGCGGGTGGCCGACATCGGCACGTACTCGGCGAACGCGTGCTGCTCGGGCAGCGCCTGCAGCCACGGCAGCAGGTCGGCGCGCCGGTGCACGAGATCGAGCTTGTTCGCCACCAGCAGCACCGGCTTGCCCGGCGGTAGCAGGGGCAGCACCTTGGCATCGTCGGCGCCAAAGCGGCCGGCGTCGACCAGCATCAAGACCACATCGACGTCACCCAGCGACGCCATCACCGTGCGGTTGAGGTTGCGGTTCAGCGCCCCGGTGTGCCGGGTCTGGAAGCCCGGTGTGTCGACGAAGACGAACTGCGCGGCGCCGCGCGTGCGCATGCCGGTGATGCGATGCCGCGTCGTTTGCGCCTTGCGCGAGGTGATGCTGATCTTCTGGCCGACCAGCGCGTTCAGCAGTGTCGACTTGCCGACGTTCGGCCGGCCGACCAGTGCGACCAGGCCGCAGCGGTGGGGCACTTCGCTCATCGTGTCGGCCTGATCGCCGGACAGCGGTGCATCGCGGCGCTGGCAGAGGCCGGGCTGGTCACGACCGCAGCGGTCCGCCAGGCCGGTCGCTGGCGCGCAGCGCGTCGAGCAGCCGGCGCGCCGCCTCCTGCTCGGCGGCTCGGCGCGACTTGCCGTGGCCGGTTTCGGCGAGCGACAACGCCGGAATCGCGCCCTCGACCTCGAAGGTCTGCGCATGGGCCTGGCCGCTGGTGGCGACGATGCGATAACTCGGCACGGCGATGCGCCGGGCCTGCAGCCACTCTTGAAGTTCTGTCTTGGCGTCCTTGGTCCAGCTGGCCGCCTCGCTGGAGGCGATGACATCGCCGAACAGCCGGCGCACCAAGTCGGCGGCGGCATCGAAACCGCCATCGAGGTAGGTCGCGCCGATCAGCGCCTCGACCGCGTCGGCCAGGATCGACGGGCGCTGCGCGCCGCCAGCCCGAGCCTCGCCGTCGGACAAGCGCATCACCTCGGGCAGCGCCAGCGTCAATGCCACCCTGTGCAGGCTCTCCTCGCGCACCAGATGGGCCCGCACGCGGGTGAGGTCACCTTCGTCCGAGCCACCGAAGTGCTCGAACAGCAGGCTCGACACGGCGAGATTGAGCACCGCGTCGCCCAGGAACTCCAGCCGCTCGTTGTGGTCGGCGCCGAAACTGCGGTGCGTGAGGGCCAGTGTCAGCAGCCCGGCATCGCCAAAACGATGTCCCAGCCGGCGTTGCAGAGCGTCGAGCCGTGTATCCATGCCTATCGGACCCGGGCACTGCCCCATCGGTTCACCGCGTGCTGCCCTCGTACTTGATCAGCAAGTAGACAGGCGCAATCACCTCGACTTCCTTGTCGTACGCAAAGCGGATCACGATGCGGTCGTTGATCTTGGTGATGTCCAGGTCCTTGCCTGAGATCGAGGCGATCGAGTACTCGATGTCCTTCTGGCGGTCGAACGCCGTGCGGATCTCGGCCACCGTCGTGGGATTGGCGGCGGCGATCTTGTTGACCGCCCGCTGGATGGTCAGGAACTCGTTGACCGTGGGAAATACGCGTATGCCCACATAGGCGATGAAGCCAATGAAGATGGCCCAGAACATCAGGCCGATCAGGCTGACGCCGCGTTGCCCGGCCACGCCCACACGCTGTGAGGATCTCATGCACGTCCCTTTCACCTTCGCGTCACTGGAAAGACCCGATGCGGCGCAGATTGCCGAAGTTCATCCACACGAAGAACGCCCTTCCGACGATGTTCTCGTCGGGCACAAACCCCCAAAAGCGGGAGTCCTGCGAATTGTCGCGGTTGTCGCCCATCATGAAGTAGTGTCCGGCGGGAACCTTGCACACCACGCCGTCGGCTGAGTAGCGGCAGTTTTGCGCGTGGGGGAAGCTGCGCGCGTCGCCGCCGTAGTAGGCCTGCCGCTTCGGATCGACCAGGATCTTGTGCTGGACGCTGCCCAGCTTCTCGGCGAACTGCGGCGCGTAGCGCAGCGAGTCCTCGTCGTAGTAGTCACCGAGCGACTGCACTTCGACTGGCTTGCCGTTGATGGATAACCGCTGATTGATGTAGGCCACTTCGTCGCCCGGCAGGCCGACCACGCGCTTGATGTAGTCGACCCGCGGATCCACCGGATAGCGAAACACCATGACATCACCCCGCTGCGGATCGTTGTTGGCGATGATCTTCTTGTTGATCACCGGCAGCCGCACGCCGTAGTGGAACTTGTTCACCAGGATCAGGTCGCCGACCAGCAGCGTCGGCACCATCGACCCCGACGGGATCTTGAACGGCTCGAACAGGAACGATCGCAGCAGAAAGACGGCCAGGATCACCGGGAACAGGCCCGCCGTCCAGTCGAGCCACCAGGGCTGGGCCAACAGACGCTCGCGCGCCGCCTCGACGTCGCCGTCGACCTTGGCGATGCCCATCTTGGCAAGCTCGGCGCGGCGCTGCGCGTCCTGGACTCCCAGGGCAGCAGCCGCCGCTTCGCGCGCCGGCTTGAAGCGCAACCGCTCGGCCAGCCAATAGCCGAGCGTCACCACCGTCAGCACGAACAGCAACAGCGAGAAATTGCCGATCCAGCGATCGGCATACCAGCCGCCCAGATAGACCGCCAGGGCGAGGTACAGGACCGCGGTCAGAGCACTCATCGACTACGGATCACGCTTGTTGAATTCTTGCTGGGCGGGAGTCGGCCAGGCCGGAACTGCGACGCCATGTCAGTCGTCGACCTGGAGAATGGCCAGGAAAGCCTCCTGCGGCACCTCGACCGTTCCGATCTGCTTCATGCGCTTCTTGCCGGCCTTCTGCTTCTCGAGCAGCTTGCGTTTGCGGGTGATGTCGCCCCCGTAGCATTTTGCCAGCACGTTCTTGCGCAGCGCCTTGACGTTTTCACGCGCGATGATGTTGGCGCCGATCGCGGCCTGGATCGCCACGTCGTACATCTGCCGCGGGATGATCTTGCGCATCTTGGCCACCACCTCGCGGCCGCGGAACTGGCTTTGCGCGCGATGCAAAATGATCGACAGCGCGTCGACCCGGTCGCCGTTGATCAGGATGTCGACCTTGACGACGTCGCCGGCGCGGTATTCCTTGAACGCGTAGTCCATCGAGGCATAACCGCGCGACACGGACTTCAGCTTGTCGAAGAAGTCGAGCACGATCTCGGCCAGCGGCAGCTCGTAGGTCAGGTGCACCTGGCGGCCGTGGTACGACATCTGGATCTGCACGCCGCGCTTCTGGTTGGCCAGCGTCATGACCGGCCCCACGCTGTCCTGCGGCATGTACAGGTGCACGGTGACGATCGGCTCACGGATCTCCCGGATGCGCCCCGGATCGGGCATCTTCGACGGGTTCTCGACCCTGAGCACGGCGCCGTCGTTCAACTCGACCTCGTAGACCACCGACGGCGCGGTAGTGATCAGGTCCTGGTCGAACTCGCGCTCCAGCCGCTCCTGAACGATCTCCATGTGCAGCAGGCCCAGAAAGCCGCAGCGGAAGCCGAAGCCGAGCGCCTGACTCACCTCGGGTTCGAAGCGCAGCGAGCTGTCGTTGAGCTTGAGCTTCTCGAGCGCGTCGCGCAGCGATTCGTACTCGCTGGCTTCGGTGGGGTACAGGCCCGCGAACACCTGGGGTTGGATCTCCTTGAAACCCGGCAGCGGCTCGGTCGCCGGCCCGGCGTTGTTGGGCAGCTTCTTCTCTAGCGTGAGGGTGTCGCCCACCTTGGCGTGGTGCAGCTCCTTGATGCCGGCGATGATGAAGCCCACCTCACCGGCGCGCAGTGCCTCGCGCGGTTGCGACTTCGGCGTGAACACGCCCATCTGCTCGATGCCATAGCAGGCGTCGGACGCCATCAGTCGAATGCGTTCGCCCTTGGACAGCGAGCCGTCGACCACCCGCACCAGCATGACGACGCCGACATAGTTGTCGAACCAGCTGTCGATGATCATCGCCCGCGGCGGTCCGTCGGGCCGGCCGCGCGGCGCCGGCATGCGGTGGATCACTGCCTCCAGGATCTCATCCAACCCGAGGCCGGTCTTGGCCGAGCAGGGGATGGCCTGACTGGCGTCGATGCCGATCACGTCCTCGATCTCCGCCTTGGCGGTCTCGGGATCGGCCTGCGGCAGATCCATCTTGTTGAGCACCGGCACCACCTCGACACCGAGGTCGAGCGCGGTATAGCAGTTGGCCACCGTCTGCGCCTCGACGCCCTGGCTCGCGTCCACCACCAGCAGCGCCCCCTCGCAGGCCGAGAGCGACCGGCTCACTTCGTAGCTGAAGTCGACGTGACCCGGCGTGTCGATCAGATTGAGGTTGTAGACCTGCCCGTCGCGCGCGGTGTACTGCAGTGCCGCCGTCTGCGCCTTGATGGTGATGCCACGCTCGCGCTCGAGATCCATCGAGTCGAGCACCTGCTCCTCCATCTCCCGGTCCGACAAGCCACCGCAGCGCTGGATGATGCGATCGGCCAATGTGCTCTTGCCGTGATCGATGTGAGCAATGATCGAGAAGTTGCGGATATGGTCCATGCGGTCAGATCGGGAGCGCCGCGCCGCGACCCACAACGACAAAGCCGCTGCGTCGCAGGCCAACTTCGAATGGCGAAGTTGAGGGCAGCGCAGCTGCCCGGCCGGAGACAAAAAAAAGGCACGTCGAAGAGATGACGCGCCTTCCAACAAAACGTATGGCAACTGCTTGTTGGGCCTTCATTGTAGCCAAAAGCACTTGGCCGAAACCCGCGCCAATGCTTGTTTTCCGCTCGTTGCGGTCGGCCAACAGCAAATTCTTGTCAACAGGTTATCAACAGTCCGCCAGAAGAACTCAGAGCACTGCTGAACAAGCCAAACTCGGTCTTCTGCCGGCCATTCTATGCCCGGCGCGGTGCAATCGAATCGTTGAGCCTGTGAAGCAAGAACTCACTAACCAATCAGGCAGACTGAAACGACCGGGCTTGTCGATTTGTCTGTTACTCCGACAAAGGAGATCACCACAATACGGAAAGACCCCGGACTTTCATCTTCCGGCGAGCCAGTACCGATGCCTTCTGGCGGCTAGCGCCCTGGGCGGATGACGAGGTAGTTGACGAACTCGCCGCGCCGCACCATGAGCGAGACCGCCCGCGCTTTCTCCACCTTGGCGGCGATGGCCAGAAACTGTTTGACGTCGGCCACCTCGGCGTTGTCGATGGCGAGAATCACGTCACCCTCGCGCAGACCGGCCTTCGCCGCAGCGCCCTCGACCGCATCGACGCGGACGCCGCTGCGCAGCTTGAGCTCGCGCTTCTGCACATCAGTGAGATCACTCACCGACAAACCCAGCGCCGTCTTCGTCGGCGGGCTCGATGCACCGGGCTCGGCTTGGGCGCGCCGGGTAGGACGATCGGCCTCGAACTCGCCGACGACCACGGTCACGTCGCGCGTTGCGCCGCGCCGGAACACCTGCAGCGCAGTCCTGCTGCCGGGTTTGGTAGCGCCGATGATGCGCGGCAGGTCGCCCGACTTTTCCACCGGCTTGCCATCGACCTTGACGATGATGTCGCCGGCTTCAACGCCGGCCTTTTCGGCTGGCCCACCCGATTCGACTCCCTGCACCAGAGCGCCGTTGGGCTTGCCCAGGCCGATGGACTCGGCCACCTCCTTGGTCACCGGCGCGATCGTCACACCGATGCGGCCGCGAATCACGCGACCATTGACACGCAGTTGGTCGGCAACTCGGATCGCCTCGTCGATCGGAATCGAGAAAGAGATGCCCATGAACCCGCCGGAGCGGCTGTAGATCTGCGAATTGATGCCGACGACTTCGCCGCGCATGTTGATCAGCGGGCCGCCCGAGTTGCCGGGGTTGATCGCCACGTCGGTCTGGATAAACGGGAGGAAGTCGCCGGTGTCGCGCTGCTTCGCGCTGACGATTCCGGCGGTCACCGTGTTGTCCAGACCGAACGGCGATCCGATGGCCATGACCCATTCGCCGACCCGCAGCCGCGAGACATCGCCGATCTTGACGGCGGGCAGGCCGCTCGCCTCGATCTTGACCACGGCGACGTCGGTGCGCTTGTCTGCCCCTACGAGGCGTGCCTTGAACTCGCGCTTGTCGGTCAGCGTGACCAGCACTTCGTCCGCGCCATCGACGACATGCGCGTTCGTCAGCACAAAACCGTCGGCGGTCAGGATGAAGCCCGAGCCGACGCCGCGCTGCTGGGGCTCGTCGTCACCGCCGCCGCGCGGCGATCGAGGCTGGCCGGGACCTGGACGATTCGGCAACGGGATGCCGAACCGGCGGAAGAACTCCTCCATGTTCGGGTCGATCTCGGTGCCGCCGGTGATGCGGCCGCGCTCCACGGTGCGGATGTTCACCACCGACGGGCTCCATTTGTCCGCCAGGTCAGTGAAGTCGGGTAGTTCGCGCGACTGCGCGATCACCGCCGGCGGCGCAGACATCGCGAGCAGCCCGGCGCACAGCCACAGCGCAGCCAGCAGGCGCCGACGCACGGACGCCGTCGAGGTCAAGGCAAAGGCAGACATATCCATCCTCTTGGTTTGTCGTTGTGGCCGCCGAACGGCCGCTTCGAAGAAGTACCTGGCAAGTCGGTGCTCGACCGGCAATCTCAAGGCCTGCGGTCGAGCGAGGCGGCAAACAACTGCAGCGTGGCCATCGGCACGTCACCCATGGCAGTGATCCACCACGCGCCCACTCGGCTCATCAAGGTATGCGTCGCACCGAGACTGGTGGCCACCGGCTTGTGGCGCTGCGCGTCGAACGGCTCGACGAAGACCGACACATGCGTCATGCCGTCGGAGAACACTGCCTGCAGCACGTTGGCGTCGGAAGACGCCTTCGACTCGTGCACCGCCGACAGCGGACGCTTCAGGCAACTGACCAGCTGGAAGCCGGGCACCGCGCGCACCTGGCTCCAGCCTTCGGTCTCGAGCTGCGTGCGCACCACCGACGGCCGCACGACGCGATAACCTTCAAGTTTTCGCATCGGCGCCAGTACCGCTTCCGGCTGGGCCTTGCCGCCTATCACGACGTCGGAGAACGCCGCGGACTCCAGCACTTCGCCCTTGCTGCCCAGAATGTCGGCACGCAACAGCAGCCCGCTCGACTGGTCGGCCCACAGCCGCTGCGCGAAGCGGTGGCCGTCGCGGGGCTTCAGCAGCAGAACCTGCGCTTCGTGCCCGGCCATGCGCTCGGTGCCGAGCAGGCGTAGCTCGTAGGCTTCGAGTCCCCGCGCGTCGATCGCGGGTAGAGATGGGAACTCTCCGGGCAAGTCGCGGTGCTCGATCACCGCGACGCGCGCCTTCGGCCACAACGTCTGCGTCACCTCGTTGTGGCGGAACACTTGGCGCGTCTCGCCATCGAGCACATCGATGCGCTCGTAGCGTTGCTTGCCCTCGCAGTAGTGAGCCACCCGCGAACTCGACACGACACCCGAGGCATTGAACACCAGCGTGCCCTGGTAGTTGCGCGTCAATGCCGCCTGCCGCACGCGAGCCAGCCAGGTGACCGGATCAACGAAGGTGCCGCTCGCAGGGGCGCTCTGCGCGACTGCAACCAACGCCTGCAGCGTCGCTGCCACCGCGAGCGTCAAGCGCATCCAGTGGCTGGTGTGGCCAACGCTTGTCATTTGGCTTCCAGCACAATGGTATCGACGCTGCGCACGACCGAACCCGGCATCTGCAACGCCGCGCCGTTGGCGCCTTGACGATGAGCAGCGAGATAGCGGTCGAGCCGAGCATCGCGGATCAGCTGCCCGCTCACCATACGCAACTGCGGCTCCGCAGGAGCCACGACGGGCACCGCCGACGCCATGGTTGCCGGCACAGGCCGCGCCGCGCCGGCCAGGATGGCATCGCCGGAGGGACCGGAGCCGACCGGTCCCAGCAGCGTCAGGCTCAAGGCCACAGCGCCAACTCCGGCCGCGATGGCCACCGGCCCGAGCCATCTGGACCGCGAGGCGTGCCGATGGACAGGCCCGTCAGTCGCGGGACGAATTGCCACCGGCTCGTGGGCCAGGCGATCGCGCAATCCGCGCAGAAACGCGGCGTCGGCATGGGTACGCCCTACCAACTCCTCGGAACGCATCACGTCGCCGATCAGCTGGTACTCGTGCCACCGCGCACGGCATTCGTCCTGTGACCGCCACAGCTCGAGGCAGCGCGCCTGCTGCGCCGCATCGGCTTCGCCATCGACCATTGCCGACAGTTGTTCCCAGGAGGAATCGTCGTGCCCGCGCCGTTCATCGTCAGACATCGCACTCTCCAGCATTCGCATGCACATGTTCGGCCGGCTGCAGCGGCGGGCGAATCATTACCATCGCTCGCCTTCCTTGGTGCCCAGCAACGGCCGCAGCTTGATTGCGATCGCTTCCCGCGCACGAAAGATCCGCGAGCGCACGGTACCAATCGGGCAATTCATCACGTCTGCGATCTCTTCGTAACTGAGGCCTTCGATCTCCCGCAGCGTGACAGCCTGACGCAGGTCATCGGACAGGGCATTGATCGCCGCGTTCACGGTGGCCGCGATTTCCTTGCTGGCCAGCACCGCCTCGGGAGTCTCGCCATCGCTTAGTTCGTTCTCCACACGGGAAGTTTCGTCATCCTCGTCGCGCCCACCCCGGGCCGACTCGGTGACCAGCGGATCGCGCTTGAGTTCGACCAGCGCCTTCTTGGCAGTATTGACGGCGATGCGGTAGAGCCAGGTGTAGAACGCGCTGTCGCCGCGAAACTGCGGCATGGCGCGATAGGCGCGGATAAAGCTCTCCTGGGCGACGTCCTGCACTAGGTCGGAGTCGCGCACCATGCGCCCGATCAGCCGCTCGATGCGCCGGCGGTACTTGACTACCAGCATTTCGAACGCACGCACGTCGCCCTGCCTGGCGCGGTCCACCAGTTCCCGGTCGACATCCTCCGCTGCCATGCCGTTCGGCTCCGCTCAGGCCTCGGCCGCCACGCGGCCGGCCGGCTGGAACAGCGCCGCGCGCAGCGGATGCCAGGCGGCGCCCGCCTGCGTCGCATCCGCGACCAGCCAGCGTGTCCGCCGCGGTCCGGCCGAGCGAAAGCGCAACAACATCCAGACTCCCAGATCGATCATCGGTTCCAGCCGACCGGCAGATGGTGCCGCCCGGGCATCGTCAACCGCCGAACAGGTCCAGATCCCATCGTCCCACGTCAGTCGGCTCGGGGCGGCCGCCGCGGCGCACCAGCCGCCCCATGCGGCGGGCAACCCCGCTGCCGACGCGGCTGCCAACGCCAGCCCGTCAAAAGCGGGGCGCCCTGTCACCAGCGGCCAGGCGTGCAGAGCCAGCCAAGCGGCCGACACTCCACCAGCCAGCGCACACCAAACGACCAGCAGAGCGCGTTCGCGCGCGGTCGACTGCAGCGTCAGACTGAATGCGGGCGCCACGGGCATCGACGGCGGCCCGGCCGCCTATGCCCGACGCAGCACCAGCGAACCGTTCGTGCCGCCGAAACCGAAGTTGTTCTTCACCGCGACGTCGATCCGCATCTCGCGGGCCTGATTGGCGCAGTAGTCGAGGTCACACTCCGGATCCTGCTCGAAGATGTTGATCGTCGGCGGCGAGACCTGGTGATGGAGGGCCAGCGCGGTGAACACGCTCTCGATGCCGCCGGCCCCGCCCAGCAGATGGCCGGTCATCGATTTGGTCGAGTTCACCACCAGCTTGCGCGCGTGTTCGCCGAACGCGAGCTTGATCGCCTGCGTTTCGTTGATGTCGCCCAGCGGCGTCGATGTGCCGTGCGCATTGAGGTATTGAACCTGCGACGCGTTGACACCGGCATTACGCAGCGCGGCCTGCATCGCGCGGCGCGGTCCGTCCTGATTGGGCGCGGTGATGTGGCTGGCATCGGCGCTCATGCCGTAGCCGGCGAGCTCGGCGTAGATCTTCGCGCCGCGCGCGCGTGCGTGCTCGTATTCCTCGAGCACCATCACGCCGGCACCCTCGCCCAGCACGAAGCCATCGCGGGCCCTGTCGAACGGTCGCGACGCGGTCGCCGGGTCGTCGTTGCGGGTGGACAGCGCGCGCATCGCGGCGAAACCGCCGACGCCGAGCGGCGACACCGCCGCTTCGGTACCGCCGGCCACCATGACGTCGGCGTCGCCGTACTCGATGATCCGGCCGGCCTCGCCGATGCAGTGCAGCCCGGTGGTGCAGGCGGTCACGACCGACAGATTGGGCCCCTTGAAGCCGAAGCGGATCGACACGTGGCCGGCGACCATGTTGATGATCGATCCCGGGATGAAGAACGGCGAGATACGGCGTGGACCACGGGTGGTGAGCTCGCCATGCGTGTCTTCGATCAGCGGCAGGCCGCCGATGCCCGAGCCGACAACACAGCCGATGCGCTCGGCGCGTTCCTCGCTCAGCGCATCGCCGGTTGGCAGGCCTGCGTCGGCCACAGCCTGCACGGACGCGGCGAGCCCGTACTGGATGAAGGTGTCGACATGTCGCGCCTCCTTGGCTGGGATGTAGTCCTCGACCTTGAAGCCCTTCACCTCGCCGGCGAAGCGGCAGGCGAACGGCGCGGCATCGAAGCGCGTGATCGGAGCGATGCCGGGCCTGCCTGCCAGGGCATTGGCCCACGACTCGGCCACCGTGTTGCCGATCGGACTGACCAGTCCGAGCCCGGTGATAACGACCCGCCGGCGCGACATGGTCGTTCGTCAGGCCTTCTGATGCTTGCTGGCGTAGTCGATCGCCAGCTGGACGGTGGTGATCTTCTCGGCCTCCTCGTCGGGGATCTCGATGCCGAACTCGTCCTCGAGGGCCATCACCAGTTCAACGGTATCAAGCGAATCCGCGCCCAGGTCGGCCACGAAGGCCTTCTCGTTGGTGACGTCGGATTCCGGCACGCCGAGTTGCTCGGCAATGATCTTCTTGACACGCGCTTCGATATCGCTCATGACTCCTCCAGGAGTGGCTTCTACAAACAGCGGGCAATTCTACGGCCTGGGCCGTGGCGGCCCGGCCGGGCCCGCCCCCGCCATGGCCATGGCCTCGCGGCCCGGTTCAGAGCTGCTTCAGACCATCAACATGCCGCCGTTGACGTGCATTTCGGTCCCCGTGATGTAGCCGGCCTCGGCCGACGCCAGAAAGGCCACCGCATAGGCCACCTCGTCGGCGCTGCCCAGCCGGGCCAACGGAATCTGCGCCAGCAGCGCCTGCCGCTGCGGTTCGGCCAAGGCGTCGGTCATGTCGGTGGCGATGAAGCCCGGCGCCACGCAGTTGACGGTGATGCGCCGACTGGCCAGTTCGCGGGCGAGCGCGCGGGTCAGGCCCGCGACGCCGGCCTTGGCGGCCGCGTAGTTGACCTGGCCGGCATTGCCGCTGGCTCCCACCACCGAGGTGATGTTGACGATGCGGCCGTAGCGCGCCTTCATCATCGGCCGCATGGCTGCGCGGCACAGGCGGAACACCGCGCTGAGGTTGGTGTCGAGCACGGCCGACCAGTCGTCGTCCTTCATGCGCATCGCGAGCTGGTCGCGGGTGATGCCGGCGTTGTTGACCAGCACATGCAGGCCGCCGTCCTGGCGCACGATCGCGTCCACCAGTGCATCGCCGGCAGACGGGTCGGTGACGTTCAACACGGCCCCGCGGCAGCCTGCATGTTGCGCCAGTGCCTCGCTGATGGCTGCAGCACCAGCCTCGCTGGTCGCGGTACCGATCACACACTGCCCTCTAGCGGCCAGGGTCGCCGCAATGGCGCGCCCGATGCCGCGCGACGCGCCGGTGACCAGCGCGACGACGGGGGACGGCGCGTCAGTCATGCCAGCAGCGCCTGCGCATCGCGTAACGAGGCGGGGTCGAACACCGATGCGGCCACTAGTTCGGCATCGATGCGCTTGACCATGCCCGCCAGTACCTTGCCCGGTCCGCACTCGATCACATGCGACAGCCCCCGGCCCCGCAAGGCCTGCACCACCTCGACCCAGCGCACCGGGCCGAAGGCCTGCCGGTACAGCGCGTCGCGGATGGCGGACGGGTCGGTGGCGACTACGACGTCGACGTTGTTGACGACCGGAATGCGCGGCGAGGCCACAGGCACCGAGGCGAGGCGCTCCTTCAGCGCTTCGGCGGCCGGACGCATCAGGCTGCAATGGAACGGCGCCGACACGGCCAGCGGCAGCGCGCGCTTCGCGCCCATGCCCTTGAGAATCTCGCACGCCTTGTCGACGGCGGCCTTGGCGCCGGAGATGACCGTCTGCTTCGGATCGTTGAAGTTGGCCGCACTGACAACACCTCCCGACTCGACGGCCGCGCGCGCGCAGCCCTCGACCACTGCCACCGCCTCCAGGCCGAGGATGGCCGCCATCGCGCCGGTGCCCACCGGCACGGCGTCCTGCATGGCCTGCGCGCGCAAGCGCACCAGTGGCAGCGCATCGGCCAACGTGAGCGCGCCGGCCGCCACCAGCGCGCTGTACTCACCGAGCGAGTGCCCGGCCAGCGCCGCCGGCTCGGCACCGCCCTCGGCCAGCCAGGCGCGATGGCAGGCGATGGCCGCCGTCAGCATCACCGGCTGGGTATTGGTGGTGAGTTCGAGCTTCTCCTTGGGCCCTTCGCGGATCAGTTGGCCCACGTCCTCGCCAAGGGCCTGCGAGGCTTCGGCCAGCACATCCCTCACAGCGGGATGATCGCCCCATGCGTCGAGCATGCCGACGCTCTGGGCGCCCTGCCCGGGGAAGACGAATGCGAAAGGTTGCATGGCCATCGACGAAGTCGTTCGGTCTTGTCCGGCTGTCAGAGGTCGAGCAGCACGGCGCCCCAGGTGAAACCGCCGCCCACACCCTCGAGCATCACCGTGTCGCCGGCCTTGACACGCCCGCTGCGCACGGCCACGTCGAGCGCCAGCGGAATCGAAGCGGCAGACGTGTTGCCATGCTCGTCGACGGTGACGATCAACTTGTCCATCGGCAGGCGCAGCTTCTTCGCGGTACCTTGCATGATGCGGATGTTGGCTTGGTGCGGGATCAGCCAGTCGATGTCGGCGTCGGTGCGACCGGCCTTGGCCAGCACGGCGCGCGCCGACTCCTCCAGCACGCGCACGGCCAGCTTGAACACCGCCGGCCCGTCCATCCTGAGCAGCGGGTTGCCCAGCACCGCGCCGCCCGAGACGGTGCCCGGCGTGCACAGGATGTCGCGGTGCGATCCGTCGGCGTGCAGATCGCTGGCCAGGATGCCTGGCGTGGCGCTCGCCTCGAGCACCACGGCACCGGCACCATCGCCGAACAGCACGCAGGTGGTGCGATCGCTGAAATCCAGGATGCGCGAGAACACCTCAGCGCCGACCACGAGCGCACAGCGTGCGCTGCCGGTGCGGATCATCGCGTCCGCCACTGCGAGCGCATAGACGAAGCCCGAGCATACGGCCTGCAGGTCCATTGCCGCACAGCCGGCGATGCCGAGCTTGTGCTGCAGGATCGTCGCCGTCGACGGAAACACCATGTCCGGCGTCGACGTGGCCACGATGATGAGATCGACTTCCGCGGCCTTGCGGCCGGCCGCCTCCAGCGCGTGGCGCGACGCATCGAGCGCAAGGTCGCTGGCCGACTGGGAGGCGTCGGCGAAGTGGCGCGCCCGAATGCCGGTGCGCTCGACGATCCAATCGTCGGAGGTCTCGATGCCGCGGTCGGCGAGTTGCTCCGCCAGATCGGCGTTGGTCACGCGGCGGGCCGGCAACATGCTGCCAGTGCCGGTGATGCGGCTGTAGCGCAGCGCGGAGCCGCTCATGTGGCACCTGCCTCCGCACGCGCCGGCTCGGGGCTCGGGTTGGGCATGGCTTGCAGCGTTTCCAGGATGCGGTCGTGCACGCGCTCGAGCAGTCGGTTGCGGGCGGCATCATACGCGCGCGCCAGCGCCTGCTCGAAGGCGAACGCGTCGGCCGAGCCGTGGCTCTTGAACACCAGCCCGCGCAGGCCGAGCAAGGCCGCCCCGTTGTAGCGGCGCGGGTCGACGCGCGACTTGAACCGGTTGAGGACCGGCATCGCCACCAGCGCTGCCATCTTGGTCAAGGCGTTGCGGGTGAACTCTTCGCGGATGAAGCCGCTCAGCATGCCGGCCAGGCCCTCGGCCGTCTTGAGCAGCACATTGCCGACGAAGCCGTCGCAGACCACGATGTCGGTGGTGCCCTTGAAGATATCGTTGCCTTCCACGTTGCCATGGAAGTTCAGGTGTCCGCCGGCCGCGGCGGCGCGCAGCAGTTCGGCGGCCTGCTTGATCGTGTCGCTGCCCTTGATGGCCTCTTCGCCGATGTTGAGCAGGCCCACGCTGGGATCGTCCTTGCCCTCCACCGCGGTGACCAGCGCGCTGCCCATCACGGCGAACTGCAGCAGGTGCTCCGGCGTGCAATCGACGTTGGCACCGAGGTCGAGCACGGTCGTGTAGCCGTTGCGCGCATGCGGCAGCACGGTAGCGATGGCAGGCCGGTCGATGCCATCCAGGGTCTTGAGCAGGTAACGCGCCACCGCCATCAGGGCACCGGTGTTGCCGGCCGAGACGCAGGCGTCGGCACTTGCCGAGCCGGCCCCGTCGGCCTTCAGCTGCGCGATGGCCACCCGCATCGACGAGTCCTTCTTGCGCCGCAGGGCGACCTCGATGGTGTCGTCCATCGTGACGACTTCGCTGGCCGTGACCAGGGTGCAACGCGACCAGCCGGCCGCGGGCGCGAGCGCCTGGCTCGATCCCACCAGCAGCAGCTCGGCTGCCGGATGCGACTGCAGGAATGCCTGGCACGCCGGCAGCGTGGCGGCAGGGCCGTGGTCACCGCCCATGCAATCGACGGCAATGCGCACGCGGGTCAGGGGCTGGATGACGCTCACTCGCCGGGACGGTAGGCCAAGCGGGCGCCCGCCGCAAGCGGGAGCGCCCGAACGTCCGGCATAGCCGGACGCCGAAAAGGTGTCACGCGTCCGACTTGGACTTCAGCACCTTGCGGCCACGATAGAAGCCGGTCGGGCTGATGTGATGGCGCAGATGCACCTCGCCGGTGGTCGGCTCGATGGCCGTGCCAGGGGTCGTGAGCGCATTGTGTGCACGGTGCATGCCGCGCTTGGACGGCGACTTCTTGTTCTGTTGAACGGCCATGGGAGGACTCCAGTGACGCCCGGTTGACGAGGCTGACGAGGGTGTTGCGGCGTGTGTCGAGGCCCTGCTGCCCCTCGCTGCCGGTATCCCGGGCCCGCCCGGACACTCTGCCCGGTCGGAAAAAGCGTCGAATTATAGCCTCGGCCGGCCGGCACCGACGCCGGCCCCGCCTCACCCGCGAGGCCGCCCGGCCTTCAGCGCCGCCAGCGCCGCGAACGGCTGCGGCAGCGCCGGGTCGGCGCCCTGCTCCGCAGCCGGTGTCCCGCCGGGCATCGGGCAGCCGTCGTGCCGCGGCACGAGCGGCAGCGCCAGGATCAGTTCGTCCTCGACCAGCGCGCGCAGGTCCAGCGCGGCCGGCAGCGCCAGCACGTCGTCCTCGATTTCGGCATCGAGCGCCTCGGCCTTGTCCTCGCTGCCCACGAAGAGGATCGAGCGTTCGACCATCAGCGGCGTGCGTATCGGCTGCAGACAGCGCTGGCAGGCCAGCCATATGTCGGTCCGGGCGGTCAGGTGCAACCAGACCTGCGGTGGTCCACCGGCAACCGGTCGCCATTCGCCTCGGACCGACCAGGCGACCGGCTGGCTCGCGCGGCCCTGTGGCAGCGCCTCGCTCTGGGCCAGCCGGGGCAGCGCCTCGAGGGTCCATTCGCCGGTCACGGATTGCGCCTGCCGGGCCAGCGCGGCCACGTCGAGCCGGAGCGGATCGATCGCGCGCTTGTTCATCGTTGCAGTGTACGGGGCCCACTCACGCGTTGCGACGATGGGAAAATCGACTCCATGCCCCAGCCGCCGCGCCTGATCCTTGCTTCGACCTCTCGCTACCGGCGCGAACTGCTCGAGCGCTTGCGCCTGCCCTTCGAGGTGATGGCGCCTGACGTCGACGAGGCACCGCGGGCCGGCGAAACACCGGCGGCGCTGGCGCTGCGCCTGGCGCTTGCCAAGGCCGGCGCGGTGGCGGTGCAGGCGCCGCTGGCCGTGGTGATCGGTTCGGACCAGGTGGCCGACCTGGATGGCCAGGCCCTGGGCAAGCCCGGCTCGCACGATCGCGCCGTGACCCAGCTGCGCGCCATGCGCTCGCGCCGGGTCGTCTTCCATACGGCTGTGGCCGTGGTCTGCACGGCCACCGGCTTCGAACGCAGCGTCACAGTCCCGGTGGTCGTGCACTTCCGGGACCTGAGCGATACCGAGATCGAGCACTACCTGCGCACCGAGCAGCCCTACGACTGCGCGGGCAGTGCCAAGTGCGAGACGCTCGGCATCGCCCTGACCGCGGCCATCGAGTCCGACGACCCGACGGCGCTGGTGGGGTTGCCGCTGATCCGCACCTGCGATCTGCTGCGTGCGGCCGGCCTCGACCCGCTGGCGGTCCGGTGAGTGCCGACCCTCCTGCGCCGCGCGGCGCGCTGGTGCTCGTCCCCAACGCGCTGGACTTCGGCGCGGACGCGCCGCTGCTGCTCGAGCAGGCGCTGCCCTTGCCTGTCATTCAGCGCGCGGCCGGTCTGGTTCACTGGCTGGTCGAGAACCCGAAGTCAGCGCGCGCCTTCCTGAACCGCGTGGGCGTTGTGACACCACTGGCGCGACCGATCCAGGAGCTCGACCTGCGTGCACTGCCCTCTGCCAAGAGCGCGACGTCCGCCGACGCGATACGGGCACTGCTGGCGCCGGCCATCGCCGGCGCACACGTCGGCCTGCTCTGCGAGGCGGGACTACCCGGCGTCGCCGACCCGGGCGCCGCGCTGGTGACCGCAGCCCACCAAGCCGGCCTGACGGTGGAGCCTTTGCCCGGGCCCAGTGCGCCGCTGTTGGCACTCGCCGCCAGTGGCCTGAACGGACAGGCCTTCGCGTTCGTCGGCTACTTGCCGGTCAGGGACGCCGAGCGCGCGGCGCGCATCCGCGAACTCGACGCGCACTCGCGCCGGGCGCGGCAGACGCAGATCGCCATCGAGACGCCGTATCGCAACGGTGCGTTGCTGGCGGCGCTGATCGCGCACCTGCAGCCGACGACGCGCCTGTGCGTGGCCTGTGCACTGACCTGGCCGCAGGGGTGGTGCCGCACACGCTCGGTGCGCGAGTGGCAGCGCGCGACCGAAGTTGCGTCAATCGACAACCGGCTGCCCGCGGTCTTTCTCTGGCAGGCCGGTTGAACGCCGCTGAGCCCAGACCGCGCCGAGCGCACCGACAACGATACCGATTGCATCGGCCAACAGGTCGGCCCACTCGGCGGTGCGCGTCGCGGTGAAGGATTGCGCCACCTCGATGGCGATGCCCAGCAGCAGCAGGCCAAGGCACAGACGCACCAGCGGACGCAGTTCGCCCAGCCAGCCGAGGCCGACCAGCGCCGCGAAAGCCACGCCATGTTGCACCTTGTCGGCCTGCGGAAACCAGGGCCGAGGATGCTCGGGCGCGGGCCAGAGCGCCAGCATCACCCCGGCGACGACGGCCACCCAAAAGAGGCCTCGCCAATGGCGAACCGAGAGAAGCTGAGCCAATCCGGCGCGCACGCCGCCGCGGCCGATCAGCCGCGACCGCCGCCCAGCAACGAGGCGACCTTGCGCTTGGGCTTGATGTTCGGCGATAGACCGCGCTTCGGCGCTGCGGTCATGTCGGCCTTGGCCTGCTCCCAGACCGGCGCCGCCTCGCTGCCGCTCGGCTGATAGGGCTGGTCGAACAAGGGATCCTGCGGTGCCCGCACCGGCGCGGACCGGCGCGGCTCGCTGCGCTCGGCCGGACGCTCGGCGACCGCAGGCCGCTCGTCGTCATCGTCGCGCACGCGCCGCGGCGGCCGGCGTGGACGCTCGTCGTCGAGCTCGAACGGCTCGATCTCGATCTTCTTCTTGATCAGCCGCTCGATGTCGCCGACCATGCGGGTGTCGTCGCGCGTCACCAGCGTGACCGACAGGCCCGAGGCGCCGGCGCGCCCGGTGCGGCCGATGCGGTGCACGTAGTCCTCGGCGTTGAACGGCACGTCGAAGTTGAACACCGCGGGCAAATCCGCGATGTCGAGGCCGCGCGCGGCCACGTCGGTGGCCACCAGCAGCTGCACCTCGCCGCGCTTGAACGCGTCAAGCGCCTTCAGGCGCTCGTCCTGCGACTTGTCGCCATGCAGCGCCGCGGTCTTCAGTCCGTCGCGCTCGAACGAACGGGCCAGCCGCGCGGCGCCGAGCTTGGAGTTGACGAACACCAGCGCCTGCGACAGATCGCGGGTGCGGATGATCTGGCGCACCGCACGCCGCTTGTCGTCGTCGGACACGCTGTAGAAGTGCTGTTCGACGGTGGCGGCGGTGGCGTTGCGCTGCGCCACCTCGACCGTCACCGGGTCCTGCAGGTAACTCTGCGCCAGGCGACGGATCTCGGGCGAGAAGGTGGCCGAGAACAGCAGCGTCTGCCGCTGCTTGGGCAGGTAGGACAGGATGCGCTGCAGGTCGGGCAGGAAGCCGATGTCGAGCATGCGGTCGGCCTCGTCGAGCACCACGTACTCGACCTGGTTGAGCACGCAGTTCTTGGCCTCGATGTGGTCGAGCAGCCGGCCCGGCGTGGCCACCAGCACCTCGACACCCGTCTTCAGCACCGCCGTCTGCGGCTTCATGTCGATGCCGCCGAAGACGACGGTCGAGCGCAGCTGGGTGTGCTTGGCGTAGGTCTTCACGCTGTTGGCCACCTGGTCGGCCAGCTCGCGCGTCGGCGTGATCACCAGCGCCCGCACCGGGTGGCGCGCCGGCGACATGGAGCTCGTCTCGTGGCGCAGCATCTTCTGCAGCAGCGGGATCGTGAAGGCCGCCGTCTTGCCGGTGCCGGTCTGGGCGGCGCCCATCACGTCGCGGCCAGCCAGCACGATGGGGATCGCCTTGGCCTGGATCGGCGTCATCGCCACGTAGCCGGAGTCGGCCACGGCACGCAGCAGCTTGTCGTCCAGGGGTAGCGAGTTGAAGAGCGCCGGAGCGCTGGTGTCGAGCGGGGTCTCCGCGAGGATCGTGGTCATCAGGAGGGGATTATCCCGCACGGCGCTTAAGGCACCCCGCTTGATGAAGTTCGGCGATCAACATCCCGGCGCGGCGATGCGCGTGCTTGGTGCCCCCGGACCAAGGCGAGCAAGTGCACAGCATAGAATCGCGGCCGATCGACGCCGGGGACGCGCGATCCGGCCCTGCTGGGCTGTTCGCGGGCCACAACGCCCGTCTGCGCCACGCCGGTCTGATCCCGATGCTCATGTCTTGTTGGTTCTCATCGTCATGTTTCCGACGTCTGCTTTCCGGCGGCGCGATGGCGACGTTCACGCTTGCGGCCGTGGCACAAATCACCCCTGCCCAGACCGACCCGCAAGGCAACAGTGGACAGTACGGCCAGTCAGGCTCATTGGGCCAGCCGACCGGTGGCGCCATCCGCCTGCGCCAGTCGACGACCGGCCAGTCGAACACAGGGCAGCAGCAGCGTAGTCCGCAATCCGGCGGCCAACAGCAGAACGGGCAGTACCAGGGCGGACCATTCAACAATGGGCAGCCGAGCGCGCCGGGCGCAGACCCGTTTCAACCGCTGTTTCCCGGTGCACCAATCTATGTGCCCGGCGAGTTCGAGCTGTACGTACAGAAGCTGGCCAATGCGCCGCTGTACAGCCCGATCCGCCGGTTTGGCGCCGACCTGATGACCGGCGCGCAGTCGCCTTTCGAAGCCCAAGATTTCAACCCGCAGGTTCCCCAGGACTACCTGGTGCAGCCCGGCGACGAGGTGATCGTCTCGCTGTGGGGCTCGGTCGACGCCGACCTGCGCCTGCTGGTCGATCGAACCGGGCGGATCTCGCTGCCCCGAGTAGGCACCATCGTCGTATCCGGCATCCGTCAGGCCGATCTGGCCGACGTGATCGGCCGTCGCGTGGCGCAAGTGTTCAAGAACTTCCAGATCAGCGTGTCGGTCGGGCAGCTGCGCGGCATTCGCGTCTACGTGGCGGGATTCGTCGCCCGGCCCGGCAGCATCACCGTGTCGAGCCTGTCGACGCTGGTGAATGCGCTGATGCGCTCGGGTGGCCCCTCTGCGGCGGGGAGCTTTCGAAACATCCAGCTGCGCCGCGGCCGTGAGGTGGTGACGTCATTCGACCTGTACGACCTGCTGCTCAAGGGCGACCGCTCGGCCGACCGACCGTTAACCGCCGACGACGTGATCTACGTCGGCCCGGTCGGACCGCAGGTGGCGTTGATTGGCAGCGTCAACCAGCCGGCAATCTTTGAGCTCAAGCAAGGCGAAACGGCGGAAGACCTGCTGCGCATGGCGGGCGGCTTCTCGGCAGTGGCGGACACCACGCGGCTCGCCATCGAGCGGCTCGACGACCGCGCCACCGTGCGCATCACGCAGATCGAGCTGCCAAAGGGCATCGCGTCGCCGCTGCGCAACGGCGACGTGTTGCGCGCATTCAACAGCACGGCGGTCGCACAGCCGGTGCAACGTCAGAACAAGCGGGTGCGCGTCGAGGGCGAGGTGGTGCGCCCGGGCGAATTCGTGCTGCCGCCGGAATCCACCGTCGCCGACGCACTGGCCGCCGCCGGCGGCCTGACGCCGGGCGCCTATATCTTCGGCACCGAGTTCAGCCGCGAGAGCGTACGCATGACGCAGCAGGACAACTATGATCGCGCGCTGCGCGACCTGGAAACCGAGTTCGCCCGCTCGACCGCGACCCAACGGACCAGCACTGCCGACGAGGCGGCGGCGTCGACGGCGCGGGCGGCGGGCACCACTCGGCTGGTGGAGCGGCTGCGCGCCATCCGGCCGACCGGCCGGGTGGTGCTGCAACTGCGCCCTGACAGCTCCGACCTGCCCGAGCTGGCGCTGGAGGACGGCGACCGCCTCTACGTGCCGCCGCGGCCGACGACGGTGGGCGTCTTCGGCAGCGTGTTCAACGCCGGCAGCTACCTGTACTCGGGCAATCGCAACATCGACGACTACATGAACCTGGCCGGCGGGCCGACTCGAGGTGCCGATCAAGGCAGCGTATTCGTCATCCGCGCCAATGGCAGCGTGGTGTCGTCGCCGCAGGGCGGCGGCTGGTTCAGCAAGCGCGACCTTGCCGCTGTGCGCGCCGAGCCGGGCGACACGGTGTTCGTGCCGGAGGAAATCAACAAGGTCACCTTCGTGCAGGGCGCCAAGGACTGGACGCAGATCCTGTACCAGTTCGGCCTCGGCGTGGCGGGCATCGTGGCGGCGACGCGATAGCAATGCGCAGCGATCTGCCCACCGAGGGTCTCGAGGCGCGGCTGGCGCCCGATGCGGACGAGGGTGGCCTCGACTTCTTCGAGCTCCTGTCCATTCTGGGTAGCCACCTGAAACTGCTGTTTGCGGCGCCGCTGCTGGCAGGGCTGGCGGCATTTGCCATCACCTACCTGATGGCGCCGACGTTCACCGCGACCACCACTTTCCTGCCGCCGCAGCAGCAGCAGAGCGCCGCGGCATCTGCGTTGGCGGCTCTGGGGCCGCTTGCCGGCCTAGCCAGTGCGGGTACGATCCGCACGCCGGCCGACCAGTACGTATCGTTGCTGCAAAGCGCCACCGTGTCCGATCGCATCGTCGATCAATTCAAGCTGATGGACGTCTACGAGGCCAAGTTCCGCGTTGACGCCCGCAAGGCTCTGGGCGCCAACGTACGAGTCGCGGTGGGCAAGAAGGATGGCCTGATCACTGTCGAGGTCGACGACAAGGATCCGCAGCGCTCGGCTGAGATTGCCAATCGCTACGTCGAGGAGCTGCGGCGCCTGACTGGATCGATCGCGATTACCGAGGCTCAACAGCGGCGGCTGTTCTTCGAGCGGCAGCTGGCCCAGACCCGCGACAAGCTTACGGTGGCCCAGCAGGCCCTGCAAGCCAGCGGGTTCAGCCAAGGTGCCATCAAGGCCGAGCCGAAGGCAGCTGCGGAAGGCTATGCCCGCCTCAAGGCCGAAGTCACTTCGGCGGAGGTCAGGCTGCAGACCATGCGCGGCACGCTCGTGGACGACACACCCGAGGTGCGCCAGCAGCAAGCGACGGTGGCTGCGCTGCGCTCGCAGCTGGCCCGGCTGGAGCAGGCCGGCGATACGGCGGGGGGGCCGGACTACGTCGGCAAGTACCGCGAGTTCAAGTACCAGGAGACGCTTTTCGAGCTCTTCGCACGGCAATACGAAATGGCGCGCGTAGACGAAAGCCGCGAAGGCGCCCTGATCCAGGTGGTCGACGCCGCCACGACACCTGAACGGAAGAGCAAGCCCAAGCGGGCCATCGTGGCGCTCGCCACGACGCTCGCCACGGCATTGGTGCTGATGGCGTTTGTCTTTCTGCGGCACTCCTGGCGTCAGCGGGCGGCGCTGGCGAAGCATTAATCGGCCATGGCAATACTCGTCACCGGTGGCGGCGGCTTTATCGGCGCCAACTTCGTCCTCGACTGGCTGTCACACAGCGACGAGCCTGTCATCAATCTCGACGCGCTGACCTATGCCGGCAACCTGGAGAATCTGGCAGCGCTGCGGGGCGACACGCGCCATGTCTTCGTCAAGGGCGACATCTGCGACGCGGCACTCGTCGGGCGCCTGTTCGCAGAGTACCGGCCGCGCGCCGTCGTTCACTTCGCCGCGGAGAGCCACGTCGATCGCAGCATCCACGGGCCCGGGGCCTTCATGCGCACGAATGTCGAGGGCACCTTTTCGCTGCTCGAGCAGGCACGCGCCTTCTGGGGCACCTTGCCTGCCGCCGTCCGGGCTCAGTTCAGGTTTCACCATGTAAGTACCGACGAGGTCTACGGCAGCCTCGGCCCGACCGATGCGGCCTTCACCGAAGAACATCCCTACCAGCCCAACAGCCCTTACTCGGCCAGCAAGGCAGCCAGCGATCATCTGGTGCGCGCCTGGCATCACACCTATGGCCTGCCGGTGCTGACCACCAACTGCTCAAACAACTACGGTCCCTATCACTTCCCGGAGAAGCTGATTCCTCTGATGATCGTCAACGCGCTGGCCGGCGAGCCGCTGCCGATCTACGGTGACGGCATGAACGTACGCGACTGGCTCTACGTCCGCGACCACTGCAGCGGCATCCGCACTGTGCTTGAGCGGGGACGCGTGGGAGAGACCTACAACATCGGCGGCTGGAACGAAATCCCCAACCGAGACATCGTGCAGACCGTGTGCTCATTGCTCGACGAACTGCGGCCAAGCCCCGCCGGACCTTACGGCCACCTGATCACGCACGTGACGGACCGCCCGGGCCACGATCGGCGCTATGCGATCGATGCGCGCAAGATCGAGCGCGAGCTGGGCTGGCGCCCCACCGAGACTTTCCCGAGCGGCATTCGCAAGACGGTACGTTGGTATCTGGACAACCCGGACTGGGTGGCACACGTGCAGAGCGGCGCTTACCGCGAGTGGGTCGATCGCCAGTACAGCGCGGCGTCGGATCCAACATGAAGATTCTGCTGTTCGGCTGCAACGGTCAGCTGGGCTGGGAACTCCAACGTTCGTTGGCACCGCTGGGCGAACTGGTGGCACTGGATTTCGACAGCCCGCAGCACCATGCCGACTTCGCTCGACCGGATGGCTTGGCCGACACCGTGCGCTCGTTGACTCCCGACGTCATCGTCAACGCGGCGGCGCACACGGCCGTCGATCGGGCCGAAGCCGAGCCCGAATTGGCGCGCACGCTCAACGCCGCCGCGCCGGCGGTGCTGGCGCGCGAAGCGGCCGCCCGCGGCGCCTGGCTGGTGCACTACAGCACCGACTACGTATTCGACGGTAGCGGACAGGAGTTCCGGCGGGAAGACGCGCCGACCGGACCGCTGAACGTGTACGGTCGTACCAAGCTCGAGGGCGAACAGCTCGTGCGTGCCAGCGGCTGCAGACATCTCATCTTCCGCACGAGCTGGGTGTACGCCGCCCGCGGAGGGAACTTCGCGCGCACGATGCTCAAGCTGGCCGGCGAGCGCGAACGGCTCACGGTCATCGACGACCAGATCGGCGCGCCAACCGGTGTCGATTTGCTCGCCGACGTGACATCGCACGCGCTTCGCATCGCCGCGCGCAACCCAGCCTTGGCCGGCACCTACCACGCCGTGGCAGCCGGTGAGACCAGTTGGCACGGCTATGCCACGATGGTCATCGAGTGGGCTCGCCGACAGGGCCTCGCCATGAAAGTGGCGCCCGACGCCGTGATGCCGGTGCCGACGAATGCCTTCCCCACGCCTGCCCGTCGCCCGCTGAACTCTCGCCTGCACACTGGCCGGTTGCAGCAGGCGTTCGACCTCACAATGCCGCATTGGTGCGCCGGTGTGTTGCGCATGCTGACCGAGGTGCACGGACGCTGACACGTCATGGTGAACTCTCCACGCAAAGGCATCATCCTGGCCGGCGGCGCAGGAACGCGGCTGCATCCGGCCACGCTGTCCGTCAGCAAACAGTTGCTGCCGGTGTACGACAAACCGATGGTGTACTACCCGTTGAGCACGCTGATGCTGGCGGGCATTCGCGACATCCTGCTGATCAGCACGCCGCTGGACACACCGCGTTTCCAAGCCCTGCTGGGCGATGGTCACCAGTGGGGGTTGAACTTGGCCTATTGCGTGCAACCCAGTCCCGACGGGCTGGCGCAGGCGTTCGTTCTCGGCAAGACATTCGTCGGCGACGCACCGAGCGCGCTGGTGCTCGGCGACAACATCTTCTACGGCCACGATCTGCAATCCCTGCTCAAGCGCGCGGCCGCGCGCGACCAAGGTGCGACGGTCTTCGCCTATCACGTGAACGACCCCGAGCGCTACGGCGTGGTGGCGTTCGATGCCCGGCAGCGAGCGCTGTCGATCGAAGAGAAGCCCAAGATGCCGAAGAGCCACTACGCCGTGACCGGCCTGTACTTCTACGACCGGCAGGTCTGCGACATTGCAGCGTCGATCCGACCCAGCGCCCGCGGCGAACTCGAGATCAGTGATGTCAACGCGCGCTACCTGTCACAGGGCCAGCTGGAGGTCGAGATCATGGGGCGCGGATACGCCTGGCTCGATACCGGCACCCACGACAGCCTGATGGAGGCTGGCCAGTTCATCGCCACGCTCGAGAAGCGCCAGGGGCTGAAGGTGGCCTGTCCGGAGGAAGTGTCGTTTCGCAATGGCTGGATCGACGCGCGTGAGCTCGAGACCCTGGCGCGGCCACTGGCCAAGAGCGGCTACGGCCAGTACCTGATCAAGGTGCTGAACGAGAAGGCCTATTGATGCAGGTCGTGCCGACCGCACTGCCCGACGTGCTTCTGCTCGAACCGAAGGTCTTCGGCGACGAGCGCGGCTTCTTCTGCGAAACATTCAATCAGCGCGATTTCGATGCAGCGGTCGGTCGCCATGTTCAGTTCCTGCAGGACAACCATTCGCGCTCGGGCCGCGACGTGCTGCGGGGTCTGCACTTCCAGCGAGCGCCGCATGCCCAGGCCAAGCTGGTGCGTGTGGTCAGCGGCAGCGTGTTCGACGTGGCGGTCGATCTACGCGACGGGTCGGCCACGTTCGGCCGCTGGGTCGGGGTCGAGCTGAGCGAGTCGAACCGACGGCAGCTGTGGATCCCCGAGGGCTTCGCACACGGCTTCATGGTAACCAGCGACAGCGCCGACTTCCTGTACAAGACCACCGACTACTACGCGCCGCAATTCGAGCGCGTCGTGCGTTACGACGATCCGGACATCGGCGTCCGCTGGCCTGCGCCGAAGAAGGCCTACGTGCTGTCGGACAAGGACCGGGCCGGCGGAGCACTGGCCCGCTGCAAACGGGCCTGAGCTGCGGACTCAGCGCTGCAGCAGTGCGGCCAGAGCCTCGATGACGCGGTCCTGCTGGCGCTCTCCGAGATTCGAGCCGGAGGGCAGGCACAGGCCCTGCTCGTAGAGCTCCTGTGACACTGAACGGCTGTCGTGCTTGAAGTAGCGGCATTGGGCGAACACCGGTTGCATCTGCATCGGCTTCCAGACCGGCCGGGCCTCGATGCGCTCGAGTGACAGCTGCTTGATGATCTCGACGCTGCTCATGCCGATCTGACGCGGGTCGATCGTGCAGGCCGTTAGCCACCGGTTGGAGTGGCTCCACTCGGGCTCCGGCATCCAGCTGAGCGCACGGCAGTCCGCCAGCGCGGACCGGTAGCGATCGAACACCTTGCGCCGGGCCGCCACCCGCTCGCCCAGCACCTTGAGCTGTCCGCGGCCCACACCGGCCAGGATATTGCTCATGCGGTAGTTGTAGCCGATGGTCTTGTGCTCGTAGTGCAGCGCCGGTTCACGGGCCTGCGTAGACAGGAACCGCGCCCGCTTCACGAAGGCCTCGTCGTCGGACACCAGCATGCCGCCGCCGGACGTGGTGATGATCTTGTTGCCGTTGAACGAATAGACGCCGATCTGCCCGAAGGTGCCACTCGGTCGGCCCTTGTAGCGCGCACCCAGCGACTCCGCGGCGTCCTCGATGATCGGCACGCCGTACTGTCGGCACAACAGAGCCAGCGGATCGATATCGGCGCTCTGGCCGTACAGGTTCACGACGATCACGGCGCGCGGCAGCTTGCCACGCGCCTTGGCGTCGCGCAGCGCCACTTCGAGCGCCGAGGCGGACATGTTCCAGCTTTGCGGATCGGAGTCGATGAACACCGGCTCGGCACCCTGATAGACGATCGGATTCGCACTCGCCGCGAAGGTGAGCGCCGAGCAGAACACGACGTCATCCAGCTTGACGTCCAGCAGCAGCAGCGCCAGGTGGATGGCCGCCGTGCCCGAGCTGACCGCAGCAGCGTGTCCGATGCCCACCGCATCGGCCAGCTCACGCTCGAATGCGTCGACGTTGGGGCCGAGTGGCGCGATCCAGTTGGTACGGAAGGCCTCTTCGACGAATTCGCGCTCATGCGTGCCCAGATGCGGCGAGGACAGCAGGATCTGCTCGTCGATCTCCTTGCGGTCGAGCAGGCGCACGACACGCCCCTGCCCGTCGACCACCGGCAGATGGTTGATCGAGTGGGTGTTCATCAATTCGAGCGCATCCTGGCTGGCTTGTCCGGACTGGATGACCACCGAACGGATGCGCGCCAGCCGCTCGAGGCTGTCGTCCAGCGTGGCGCCATCGAGCAGCAGGCGGCGGATATCGCCGTCAGTTACCGTCCGCTCGAACGTGCCATCGGGTTGCTGCAACAGCAGCACGCCGGTGCCTGCGGCATCGAGCCGCCGCAACGCCTCGCGCAGGCTGTCTGCCCTAGTCACGCTCGTGGCCTGCAAGTCCATCACTTTCTTCTACCTTCCCTCATCGCCCGGGCGGGCACACCCACCACCTGGACACCTGCCGCCACGTCGGCAACGACCACAGCGCCGGCGCCGATGACCGCGTCGTCACCGATCACGACACCCGGCCGAACGACGGCCCCAGAGCCGACGAGCACCCGGCACCCGACACGCACGCCGCCACCGAGCGTGGCGGTGGGCGCCACGTGGGAGAACGCCCCCACCCGGCAGTCGTGATCGACCACCGCCCCGTGGTTCACGATCGTCCCTGCCGCCACCTGGGATCCTGGCCCCACCACCGCACGCGCCGCGATGAAGACGCCTTCGTCGATCTCGGCGAAACGCGAGACGCTGGCGTCCGGATGAACGATGCGCAGCAAATTCGCCGACCCAGCCGCCAGCCTCTCGGCCAGGCGCTGGCGGACGCGATTGTCGCCGATGGCAACGTGGACCCGGTCACCCGGGGCAAGGCGCACCGGGATCGGCACCTGCACGGCGCGCTCGAGCAGCAATGAGCCGGCCAACGCCGGGTTGTCGTCGGCAAAGACGGCCTCGACTTGATCGCCGAAGGCGCGCAGCAACGCATCCATCACGACCTTCGCATGACCGCCGGCGCCGATGACGACGAAGCGATCAGTAGGCATTGCACTTGGCCCGTTGCGCCAGCGTAAGGTCGGCACTCGCCAGCAGCTCGACGATGCGCGCGCCGGCATGCCCGTCACCGTAGACGTTGCTCACCGGCAGCCGGCCGCGCGCAGCGGCGCAGCGCAGCGCGGCGGTGATGCTTGCGGCGTCGGCGTCGGTGTCGTTCACGTTGGCATTGCGCTCGCGCAGCTGCTGCCGCGAGCCGACGTTGACCACCGGCGTGCCGAAACTGGCCGCCTCGATGATGCCGCTGCTCGAGTTGCCGACCATCACGTCACAGGCGGCCATCCAGGACACGAACTCGCTGCGCGTCAGGTGGGTGCGGACGACCAAACCTGCCTCGTCGCGCCGATGCAGCAACTGCTCGCGGACCCGCTCGCTGCCGGCGTCCGCGTTGGGCATCAGGGCCAGCGTCTGCCACCGCAGTGCCGTCAGGCTGTCCAGGATGGCGGCCGTCTGCGCCGCGGCGCTCGCGCGCTCCTGCAGCACCGGATGGAACAGCATCAACGCCATCGGCCGCCCGGGATCGAAGCCGACGCTCGCGCACAGCTCGGAACGGTCGGCGCGTTCCAGCGCCGTCAGGCCGTCGAGCCCCGGCGCACCGACGACGACGATGTGCTGAGGGTCCTCGCCCATGCGAATCAAGCGGTCGCGCGACGCCTGCGTGGCCACCAGGTGATGATGGGCCAGCTTGGAAATTGCATGGCGAACCGACTCGTCGATGGTGCCCGAGCGTTCGCCGCCATGCAAATGGGCGATACCGATGCCCAGGTGGGCCGCCGCCAGCGCGCCGGCCAGCATCTCGCCACGGTCGCCGAGCAGCAGCACGAGGTCCGGCTCGATCCGCTCGAAGGCGTCGACAAGACCCACCGTCATGTGGCCGATGTTGCGCGCCATGGTGGCGCCGCCCGGTGGCTCCAACTCGACGGGAATGGTCGCGTCGATGCGCAAGCCCTCGGCCTCGACCTCACGGACCGTCATGCCGTGACGCTGCGCCAGGTGCATGCCCGTGACGGCCAGGCCGAGGTCCAGGCGAGCGTCGGCGGCGATGGCATGCAGCGTCGACACCATCAGCCCGAAGTCGGCTCGTGTTCCGGTGACGTAGCAGATCCGCCGAACGCGGCTCACAGGAGATCTCCCCACTGCACCGTGCTGCCCGCCGGCAGCGCGCGCCGCGCGACGCGCCCGACCACCGCGGCCAGATCCTTCGGGGCGATGCCGGTACCCGGTCGCAGCAGGCACAGGTCGGCATCCACGATCGGCGCGCCTGCCGGCACGTCACGGCAGGTGGTCACGCTGCGGCGGACCAGCTCGCGCACCGGCAACTCGCCCGCGGTGGGCGCTTTCTCGGCCGAACCCAGGGCCTGCTCGACGGTGCGCACCTGCTGCACAAGCGATGCCAGCTCGTCGACGGTCAGCGACGCCTGGTGATCGGGGCCGGACATGGCGCGGTCGAGGGTGAAGTGCTTCTCGATCACACGGGCGCCGAGCGCGACCGCCGCCGTGGAGACGGCGACACCGAGCGTGTGGTCGGAGTAGCCCACCGGTAACGACGTCGCGGCGGCGATGCTCTGCATGGCGCGC
Organism: uncultured Burkholderiales bacterium; assembly: GCA_937871935.1. Classification (GTDB taxonomy): domain Bacteria; phylum Pseudomonadota; class Gammaproteobacteria; order Burkholderiales; family Burkholderiaceae_C; genus JAEUPI01. The sequence goes on along the minus strand of CALMQI010000096.1, from coordinate 33,563 downwards.
AGGTGCACGTCGGCGGCGGCAGTCGGGTAGTTGGACGTGCAGTGCAGGACCGTGACCCGATCGGCCAGAGCGCCCTGCCGCCCACGGCGACGGCGCTCCGCCTCGATCACGGCCAGCGCCTCGACGATCTCGTCGAGCGTCGACATGCCGGTGGAGACGATCAACGGGCGGTCCAGTGCGGTCAACGCCCGCAGAAAGGGATGATTGGTAATCTCGCCGGACGGCACCTTGATGCGACGCATGCCCAGGCCAATCAGGAACTGCGCCGCCTCGATATCGAACGGTGTCGACATGAACTCGATACCGCGCTCGTCGCAACGGGCGAACAGGCGGCGGTGCAGCGCCTCCGACATCTCGAGCTGCCGCAGCATGCTCAACTGGTCACCATCGGCACCGGTGGCTTGCGCCTGATAGGCGGCCTTCGCGGCGCCGGGGCGCACCAGCTTGTCGGCGGTGAAAGTCTGGAACTTGACGGCGTCTGCACCGCTTTGCGCTGCCGCATCGACGAGCCGCAGGGCCAGTTCCTCGGATCCGTTGTGATTGACGCCGGCTTCGGCGATGACGAATGTGCGGGTGCTCACGGCGGACTCACCAGACCGTCAGGCCGCCGTCGACGACGAGGTTCTGCCCGGTCGTGTAGCGCGAGGCATCCGACAGCAGGTAGACGAGGGCTCCGCACAAGTCTTCCGGCTGGCCCATGCGCCCGAGCGGAACCCGCTGGCTGTACCTGTCGACGAAGGTCTGGTTCTGGCCGCTGTAGATGCCGCCGGGCGTCAGCGCGTTGACACGGACGTTGTGTGCGCCCCAGTAGCTCGCCAGATAGGCGGTCAGGCCCCACAGGCCGGCCTTGCTGGCGCTGTAGATCGCCGGCGTGTTGATGGCACGGCCCAGATACTTCGAACCTTCGTAGATGCGCTGGTCCGGTGCGACGATGCCATAGACCGACAGCACGTTGACGACGCTGCCGCTGCCCTGCGCTGCCATCGCGCTGCCGAACTCCTGGCAACAGACGAAGGCTCCGGTCAGATTGACCGACATGACATCGTTCCAGTCCTCGAGCGGGAAGCTCTCGAACGGTTCGAAGAAGTTCGGGCTCTTGCTCGCCGCATTGTTGAGCAGGCCGTCGATGCGACCATGCCGGGCCAGCGTCTGCTCGCGCACCGCGGCCATCTGGCCACGATCGCGGATGTCCACGCAGTGCGCGGCAATCGCTTCGGCATGATCCTGTTCGCACAGGCGGGCCAAGGCCTGCGCATCGGCGTCGAGCGCCACCACACGGGCGCCGGCGCCGACCAGTTCGCGGCAAAACATCTGACCCAAGATGCCGGCGGCGCCGGTGACCACCACCACCTTGTCGTTCAGCGAGAAGCGGTCCAACTCATCCCCCCTGGCGTTCGGCCATCAACATCTCGACGATGCGGAAGTCCAGCGGGCTGTCGATGTCGATCGAACGCTCACGCGGCATCACGTGCATGCGGACCCGCCCGTTCCACAGTCCCTTGGCCAGCGTGCGACGGTGCCACACGTAGATGGAGGCATTCATCGAATATACGCGGGGTGCCAACTGGCGTGCTACGACACCGCCCTGGCCGGTACAGACGAGGCCGACGTTGCCGTTCGGCTTGACCTCGACCATGTTGAAGTACGGGTTCTTTTCCGACTCGAACGTTGTGATCACGGCATCGGTGTCGTCGTCCAGCAAGGCCAGGCAGCTCTCGATGTCCTGCACGGTGCGCAACGGAGAGGTCGGGTCCAGGTCGACGATGCGCGCAAACGGCCCGTCGTGCCGCTCGACCCAGTCGCACAGGTGCTCGATGACCGGGATCTTCGCCGCCGTTCCGGTGGCCAACTCGGCCGGACGCAGAAACGGCACGCGTGCGCCGTGGGCTCGCGCCACCTCGGCGATCTGCGCGTCGTCGGTCGACACATAGACGGCGTCGACGGCCGGCGCGGCCAACGCCTGGGCGATGGTGTGGGCGATCAGCGGGCGCCCGTGCAGCGGCATCACGTTCTTGCGTGGCACGCCGACCGAGCCGCCGCGGGCGCAGATGGATGCAATGGTCTTCATCGGGTCTGGTCGGCTGCCGCGCGCGCTCGCATCACGATGTCGAGCGCACGCAAGCCCTCCTCGATCGGTTGGCTGGTCGGCCGGCCGGCGGCCATCGCGTCCAGTAGTTCACGCATGGCGGCAGGATAGGTTTCACCGACGTCGAAGGCCGAGGGCGGCAGGTCTATCGCTTCGACGCCGTCGCCGCGGGCCACCGTCAGTTTCCGGCGCGGCAGATCCCACTCGGCCGTGGCGCGATCGCCGACGATCACATAGCGACGCACGGGCCGCCGGCTCACGTAGTCGAGCTGCACGCTGGTCAGTGGTCCGCCGGGCCTGCCCAGCAGCAGGCAGGCGCAATCCTCGCTATCGATCTCGAGCGACGAAAGGTGCCCCGACAGCGCGTGCACCTGAGTGAACTCACCCAGCAACCAGCGCGCAGCGTCGATTTCATGAATAAGGTCGAGCAGCACGCCGCCGCCGAGCGCGGAGTGGGCGCTGTAGCCGCGGCGATAGTCTTGGGCCGGCCTCCAGTCGGGCAGCCACTGGCCCGCCTCGAAGCCGGCGCGCACGATGCGGCCCAGCTCACCGGACGCGATCAGTTGTTTCAGCCGCTGCAATGACGGCAGGAAGCGCAAATTGCAGCCGACGATATGCGGCGGCAGGCCTGGCCGGGCTGCCACCTGTCGCAGCCGCTGCAAATCGTCGCCGCTGGCGACCAGCGGCTTCTCGGCATAGAAAGGCACGCCGCGCTCGATCGCGGCCAGCAGCGGACGAAGATGCAGCGAGCTGGGGTTGGCCACAACTATCAGCGCCGGCGACTGGTCGAGCGCTGCCTCGAGCGTCGTCGAAACCGTCACCGCGCCGAGTCCGTCGGTGGTCATCGGCCGTCCGGGCTCGCGCAGCACGTCGAAGGCGACCTCAGGCACGCAGCGGCGCAGGTTCGCCATGTGACGACGGCCGATCGAACCGGTGCCGACGATCAGGACTCGCATCGCATCGGTCGGCCCTGCAGCGGATCTACATCGAGACGAAGCGCCGGACCAGCTCGAGGCCGATCTCGCCGCTTCGTTCGGGATGGAACTGCGCGGCCACCAGGTTGTCGCGTTGCACCGCGGCACAGATGCGGTGCCCGCCATAGACGCAGTCGGCCAGGCGGTCGGATGGCCGATCCGGCACCGCCGCGAAAGAATGAACAAAGTAGACCGCCGGGCTGGTGCCCACCAGCGGATCGAGCAACGTGCCCGACCATGGCCTGCCCCCCTCGGGCTCCACCAAGTGATTCCAGCCGATATGGGGCACGCGCTGCGACGCGCCGTCGCAGGTGACGGCGGCGACGGCCTTGACGCGACCCGGCAGCACGCCGAGGCCGGCGTGTTCGCCGAACTCCTCGCTCGCGTCGAACAGGATCTGCATGCCGACGCAGATGCCGAACAGCGGCCGTCCGGTGTCGATGAAACGACGGATGGCGTCGGCGAAGCCGCGGGTACTGACCTCCTGCATGCTGTCGCGAAACGCACCCACGCCCGGCACGACCAGGCGCTCGGCGTCGTGCACGGCATGCGGATCCTCCGTCACAAGCACGTCGGCACCGACATGCTCGAAGGCGCGCGCGACGTTGAGCAGATTGCACATGCCGTAGTCGAGGATCGTCACCTTGCCCTGGGCCATGATGTCAGAACTTTCGTACCGGCAAGCCGGCGGCATGCGCTGCCGCCCGGATGTCGGCGATGGTGAGCCGCTTGTAGTGCAGCACGTCGGCCATGGCCACCGCGTCGGCGGCACCGCGAGAGGCGGCCGCGAGGAAATCGTCGATCGAGCCCATGCCGCCGCTGGCGATCACCGGCACCGGCACGGCGGCACTGACCTGACGGACGAGATCGAGATCGAAGCCGTTGCGCGTACCCTCGCGGTCGACGGCGGTCAGCAGGACCTCGCCGGCGCCGAGCTCGACTCCGCGACGGACCCATTCCAGCACGTCGAGCCCCGTGCGTTCGCGCCCGTTGTCCGTGTAGGCTTCCCAGCGTCCGGGGCCTAGCTTCTTGGCCTCGATCGACAGCACGGTGGCCTGCGATCCGAATCGGTGGGCGATTTCGGTGATCAGTTGCGGCCGCCCGATGGCGGCCGTGTTGATGGCCACCTTGTCGGCACCCGAACGCAGGATGTGCCGCGCGTCGTCCACCGAGCGGATGCCGCCGCCCACGGTGATGGGGATGAAGACGTTCTTGGCGGCCCGGCTGATGATGTCGCTCAGGTTGTTGCGCCCGTACAGGCTCGCCACGATGTCCATGTAGACGAGTTCGTCGGCGCCCGCCTCGTAGTACCGGATCGCGTGCTCCTGGGGATCGCCGATGACGCGCAGCCCCTCCAGCCGGATGCCCTTGATGAGGTTCGGGCCCTTGATGTCTAGGCGCGGGATGATGCGCAGATTGCTCATGGACTAGCGTGCCGCCCCTTCACCGTGCCACACGGCATGGCGCAGCCTCCACTGATCGCCCTGCCATGCCCACAGGTGCGGCGAGCGAAACGTGTCGGCCAGGCGCGCGAAGTACTCGCGCGTCATGGTGGGCTGCTCAAACATGCGGCTGGCCTCGGGGAACTCCTTCGCCGGAATGCTGAGGTATTGGAAGATCTCATCGGCGAACCGCTCGGGGAACTCGTGGTCGAACCGCTTCACCAGCGCCACCCCCTCGTCGCGCGTGATATCGCGCGAGCGGATCTCCTGCGCGGCATCGTAGCTGGCGCGCCCGATGCCGAACTTGATGCCGGTGGTGTAGTAGTGGAAGTCGTCGATCCGGTCGTCGATGCTGTTGTACTTGCTGTAGGTGCCGGGCGTACGTTCGGGCGACGCCTCGAATCCGCCGTGCTCGACGGCATAGTAGTAGCAGGCCTGCGGATGCCACTTTAGGTAGTAGCCGAGGTAGTGCACCTCGATCTTCTTCTCTTCGATCTGGTTCGGATCGGCCGGCAGGTACGGAATCAGATCCTGCTGCTCGAGGCCGAAGTGCTGTTTCAACTCGGTCACGGTTACGCCGCCGAGGTGCACCTTGGACTGGTCGGCCGTCGTGAAGTACGACCAGTCGCGCTTCGCGGTGTCGGTGTCGCCGATCGGATTGCCGTATTCGGCCTCGTTCTCGCCGTAGATCACCAGCGGGATGTCGAACAACAGCGCCATCTTCGGTGCCAGCGCCTTCTGCCCGAACATGAAGGCCTGGAACGGATGGAACAGGTTGTCCACGGCCAGGCGGGTCAGCAGGCGGTGGGCACGTCCATTGGGCGTCATCAGGTAATTGTCGTGCCCGGCATGGATCCAGCGCTGGAAGTTGCGCCAGCCCCACTCGGTGTACACGTGCGGCGCCCAGGTGACGGTCAGCGGGTGCATGCCGTAGCGCGTGCGCAGGATGTGCGAGGCGTAGAAGCTGTCCTTGCCGCCAGAGCCGGGCACCAGGCAGTCGTACTTGCCGTCGCGGCTGCGATGGCGGTCGAACAGGTCGCGCAGCTGGCGTTCGCGTTCGTCCCAGTCGATGTGGCCATGCTTGCGTTCGGCGAAGCGGCAGGCATCGCAGACGCCCTCGTCGTCGAAGTTGATCGTCTTCTTCTTCGTATCCTTGGTGTGCGTGTACTCGACCGCCGAGTTGGGGCGCTGATTCGAGATGACGCAGCGTGTGCAGAACGCCACCTGGCGCGGTAGGCCGTACTTGGCCTGCGGGTCCGCCACGTCCGGCGCGAACAGGGACTTGTCGATCAAGTCCGGAAAGGGCACGCGTTTCATAAATCAGGCTCCAGCAGGCAACAGGGTTTCGATCACTCGCAGCACGCGCCCGGTCGCGGCGCCGCCGCCCGTGGCGTCGGTGGCGGGCGCCGCCGAGGCCAGGCGCTGCCGGGCCACGGCCTCGAGCAGCGCCGCGGGCAGCGCCTCGACGCTGTCCACACCCGTCGAGATCGCCATCTTCGAGTAGGGCGCGTCGGCGGTGAAAACCGAGCAGTTTATCGACAAGACCGGCCGACCCGCGATGTGGGCCTCCAGGCCGACCGTCGAGGCCGTCACAACGACCAGGTCCACGGCATGCAGCAGGTGGGCCAGCGGTTCGACGGGGGGACTGTGCTCGACCCGGGGCGCGGACACGAAGGTCTCACGCTCACTCGGGTGATAGCGCACCACCAGACGCAGATCATCACGCGCGCCGACCGCGTGGCGCAGCGACTGCTCGATGCGCCGCGGCAACGAGGGGTCCCCGGGTTCGCCATTGAAGGGGTGCCGCGCCGGCTCGACTTGCGAGGCCCACAGCAGGTTGCAGCGACCGTCGTCCCAGCCACGATCGTGCCGCAACTGCCGGCCCGCCCGCACGACGGCCGGATCGAGCAAGGCATCGAAGGCGGGATTGCCGGTGACGACGACCTCGTCGTCGCGTCGCCCGTGCTCGAGCAACATCGCGCGCACGGCGTCGTTCAGCACGCACACGCGATCGGCATAGCCGGGTTGACCGATCCAGCGCACCTCTTGCAGCGCGAACAGGTCGACGGCGCACACGCTGCGCAGGCCGAGGCGGCCCGCGGCAACCAGGGCGGCCTGCTCGGACCGCGGCGAGTTCGTCGCAATCACGACGTCGGGACGGTGGTGTTGCAGCACACGCTGCAGCAGGGCAACGGGCAGGAACGCATGGCGGCCTTGCCGGGTATAGGCGTCGCGGGCGGCCGGCTCGCCGCGCTCGGCCACCAGATCGGCGAACGACAGGCCCAGGTAAGCCTCGCTTTCCTCGTGCGCGATCGTCCCGCCGGCAGGCAGCTGCCCGGCCAGCTCGCGACCGTAACGCCGCGCCTGCGGTGCCGCGAATGACCACAGGTCGGCGAATCCGAGGACGGGAAGGCCTGCCTGCGCCAGCGCCGCCCGGGCCGTCGTCAGGCCGAGAAACACCACGTCATGACCGCGCCGTCGTGCCTGCAGCGCCACCGGCAGCAGCATGGCCACGTGCCCGCCACCGTAGGCGACGAAGAACAGGCTAGCCAATCTGTCCTCCGAGCGGCGCAGGGCGCGTCGGTGGCGGCAGGCCGGTCGCCCCGGCCCGCCGCCGGCGCTGTCCCAGCAGCAGCCAGAAGAGTGGGAAGAACAGCGCGAACAGGCCCAGGCCCTCCATTAACACACCGGAGAAGCAGCACAGCAACACGCGGCGGCTGAGGCGAGCGCGCGGATCGCGCATCAGGCTCGCCAGCTTGAACACCAGGAAGACGGCGATCGCCAGATAGACGGCAGCCCGCAAGTACTGCCCCTCGGTCAGGCTGACCAGCAGCGTCGCGCGGCTGAGAATGGCCAGCACGACATTCTCGGAATCGAATGCGTGCGCCTCGTAGCCCGCGTCGCCGCTGGTGAAGCCATCCAGCTTGTCGATCAGTGAAGCGGTGAACGACAGCAGCAGCAGCACGAGCGCGCCGGCGCCGTGCAGTCGAGCCAAGCTTGAACGGCGATCGGCCCGCGCGACGAACACCAGCAGCAGGATCGAGGTCAGCACGGAGGCCGAACTCAGGTTGGCGAGCCACACGCCGAGCCACAGTGCCCAGGCGCGAGCCTTCGGCTGCAGCAAGAACAGAATCACGTAGCCGACGCCGGCCGCCACCATCACGCTGCGGCCGCTCACCACAAAGGGCAGCGCTAGCGGCAGGAGGGCCCACCACCGGTCGCTCATCACGAGCGAGCGGTAGACCAGCGGCAGCAGCAACAGCAGCAGCAGCGCCAGCGATCCCATCGGACCGAACAGGGTTTCCGCCGCCATCAAAGGCGCGGCTGCCGCGAGGCGGACCGCGTGCACGGCGATCAGCGCCTTGTCCATCGCGGCATCGACGATGCGGCCATCGCCGATCAGCGAGCCGATGTAGAAGAGTTGCGCCTGGAAGCCGTCGTCCGCAAGCTCAAGTTCGGGCAGGAAGCCGCGGTACAGCACCATGCCGGCCAAGCTCGCAACGGCAAGTCCGGCGAGGACCGTCCAGGCCACGCGACTGCGCCGCCGGCCCGGCACGTCCGCGAAGGCGAGCGCCAGGTACTGCGACGGTGCAGAAGGCATGCCCACTTTACCAGCCCAATGCCTTGACGCGCCTTTGCACCGGCGTGTCCAGCCAGCGATCGGTGATGATGGCCAGTGCGATGGTGAGCGCGAGCAGCGCCAGCACGACCGGCACGGCCATCTCGACGCGGTCTCTGACGCTGAAGTAGACGATCGGATGAATCAGGTACAGCGGATAACTGAGCCCGCCGAAAAGCGTGGCGACGCGGGCGGCCACGCTCTCCAGCGGCAGGCGTGCGGCCAATCCGACAAAGGCCAGCGAGGCGGTGACCAGCACCAGCCGCCGCCAGCCCGTGACGAGTTGCAGTTCGGATGCGCCGGCCGCGGCCATGCCCATGACGACCAGCAGCGCCATGCACAGGCCGGCGAGCGCCGTCGTGCCGACGTGCGCGACCCGCGTGTCGAAGGCGCGCATGTAGGCGCCCGCGGCAAAGAACACCGCATGGTTGGCCGGCAGCACGTAGAGCTGCCAACCCTGCGCCAGCGTGTCGAACGACTGCAGGTCACGCGCGACCCAGGCGGCCATGAAGACCGATGCCGCCACGATGTAGTGCGCCTTGTTGCGCAACAGCAGCAGCAGTGGAAACACGACATAGAACACCACTTCGACACCGATGCTCCAGCCGCCGACCACGGGAGTGGCCGCCGGGCTCACGAAGCCGAACAGCAGCGACAGGTTGGCGAGGGTGACGAAGCCGTCCAGGTCCCGGCCCGAGACCAGCAGCTTGCCGGCCAGCGACAGCGTGACCGCCGCAGCAAACAGCGGGCCCAGCCGTCCGAGCCGGCGCTGAAAGTAAGCCTGCACCTTGGCGCGCGTGAGACCGGACTCGAAGAATCGGTCGTAGGCATGGGTGAGGCTATAGCCGCTGAGGATGAAGAACACGGAGACACCGTAGGTGCCGAACATCGCCAGCACGCCCTGCATCGCCGGCGGCAGAGCCGCGGTACTCCAGGTGCTGAAGTGGTAGGTCGCGACCCCGAGCGCACACAGCCCACGCATGAGGTCGAGCGCATGCAGTCGCGAGCGACCGGCGTCGATGGCAGCGGTCGGCTCAGGCACCCGGCCCTCCGAACGCACGTCGCCAGCTGGCGACGAAGACCTTCAGCAAGTAGGTGAACGGCGGCGCTTGTCCATTGTCGCCGTCGACACCCAGGCGCACACGTTCGGCTTCGGACGTCGATGGGTGAATCGCGGTGCCGAACAGCACGTCCCAGAACTGGAACAGACTGGCGAAGTTCTTGTTGTGATGAGCGGGATCGGTCGAGTGGTGAATCCAGTGCGCGGCGGGCGACTGGATCAGGTAGCGGCCTACGAGCCCCCAGTTGGCGTGCAGGTTGCTGTGCTTGAGCAGACCCACAGTCTTTGCCAGCAGATGGACGACCGCAAAGTCCTGCATCGGCAACGCCAGCACCGCTGCCGGAAACGCTACGACTGCCGACGACAGCGCACGTTCCATCGGGTGATCGCGGGCGGCCGTGAGCACCGTCATCTCGGGCGCACTGTGGTGGTAGCGGTGGATCTCCCACAACGTCGGCACGCGGTGGCAGAAGCGGTGCGTCCAGTAATTCGCGAAATCGATGACGACGAAGTACAGCACCAGCGCGAGGATCTGCGACGACAGCGTCAACTTGCCGGCCCAGGCACCTCCGGCGACGGCCATGCGCTGCAGGCCGTAGGTCATGCCCAGCAGCATGGCCATGCCGATGAACAGGCCCAGGCTAGTCTCGACCAGCACGAAGGCGAGCAGATCGGTGCGCGCGCTGTTCGACAGGCGAAGCAGGCGGCGCAGCGACGACCGCTGCCAGCCGACCAAGGCCAATTCGAGCAGCATTACGGCCAGCACCAGTCCACAGGCGATGGCCAACGACCGCAGCAATGCCATGGGCTGGTCGGCATAGAAGCTCCACAAACGCGCGGCGACATACTGCAGGGCGTCCATGTCGGCCGATCAGCAGCGGTCCAGCCAGTGCGCCAACGAGACGAGCGCGCGCAATTCGCGCGTGTGATTGGCCTGTCCACCGCGATGGCGGGCGAGCAGCTGACGCACCGGCTCCGCGGCCAGTTCCGGCAGGCGCCGCAGCAGCGCCTCAAGGTGCAGGGCGCAGTAGGCACTCTTGCCGTCGCGGAACCACTCTCCCACCGGCACCGTGAACATCTGCTTGCGTCGATAGGCCAGATGCTCGCCGATCAGCGGTGCGACGGCCTTCTTGTAGAGGTACTTGGTTTCGCCGTCGCGCAGCTTCAGCGCGCCCGGCATGCGAAAGGCGAACTCCATCATCCGGTAGTCCAGGAAGGGCGTGCGCGCTTCCAGCGACACCGCCATGCCCATGCGATCGGGCTTGACCAGGTTGTTGCCCGACAGCAGGAGCTGCATGTCGACGTACAGCGCCTGGTTGATGCGGTCCTGGTGCCCGACCGCCTCTAAGTACGGTCGCGCGACGTCGAACGAGTCGAGTCCGGCGAGGCGCGCGCGCAGCGCCGGGCCGTACAGAGCGGCCTTGGCCGGCCCGCCAAACAGCGAGATGCTGTCGAAATAGGCGCGCCGGAACGCCTCGTCGTCGAGTTCGGCGGCGCCGGGACGGCCGAAGAAGTCGCGATACTTGTCGTAGCCGGCGAACAGCTCGTCCCCGCCGTCGCCGGTGAGCACCACCTTCACGTGCTGGACCGCGAGTTCCGACACCCGATAGGTAGGCAGGAACGAGATGTCGCCATGCGGCTGGTCGCAGTGATAGGTGGCCAGCGGCCAGAGCTCGAGCATGTCGGGATCCACGCGTTCCATCACGTGGCGGGCGGCGAAGCGTGTCGCGGCCTGCTGGGCGAACGACGACTCGTCGTAGCGTTCGTCGTGAAAGCCGATGCAAAAGGTCTTCACCGGCTCGTCCATGTGGCGGGCCATCAGACCCACGATGGTGCTGGAGTCGACACCGCCCGACAGAAAGGCGCCGAACGGCACGTCCGAGCGCAGCCGCAAGCGCACGGCGTCATCGAGGATGGCATTGAATTCCTCGATCCAGTCCGCCTCGCGGCGTCCGTGCACCGGTTCGACCGCGGCCAGGTCCCACCATGGCGTCGTCGTCGCACCCGTGCGCGTGACCTTCATCAGGTGGCCCGGCATCAGGTGACGAACGCCTTGGTAGATGGTGTGCGGCGCCGGCACGTAGTTGAAGCTGAAGTAGTGATGCAAGGCCTGCTCGTCGAGCGCGGGCCGCGCCATGCCGGCCGCCAACAACGACTTGATCTCGGAGGCGAAGAGCAGGCGGCTGCCGTGGTCGTGCACGTACAGCGGCTTGACGCCGATGCGGTCCCGGGCGAGATAAAGCACATCCTCGCGCGCGTCGAAGATGGCAATCGCGAACATGCCGTTCAGCCTGCTCAGGAAGCTGATGCCCTGCGACTCGTACAGGCGCAGCAGGACCTCGGTGTCGGAGTGCGTGCGGCAGCGCACACCCTCGCTCGCCAGCTCGGCCGCCAGTTCCACGTGATTGAATATCTCGCCGTTCTGCACCACCGCTATGCGGCCATCGTCGGAGACGAAGGGCTGGTGCCCGCCCGCGAGATCGATGATCGACAGCCGCTGGTTGCCGAGCGTCACGCCGGGGCCGACGAACACCCCTTGATCGTCCGGACCGCGATGGCGAATGGCCTGGCCCATCGCCCGCGCCGCCGCCTCGGGCTGCGGCTGCCGGTCACGATGGAAGTAGCCGAAGATGCCGCACACTCAGTGGCCTCCCTTCGACACGATCTGCCGGAAGGTCAGGCCGATGATCTTCAGATCGAGCTGCAGTGATGCCTCGCGGGCGTACTCAAGGTCGAGCGACTTGCGCTGCTCGGGCGTCGCCTCCGAACGCACGGTGGCCTGGGCCAGCCCGGTGATGCCGGGCCGCACCCGATGCCGCAGCAACCACTCCGACTCGGTGTAGAGGGCCCGCTGCGCAGGCACATCCGGTCGCGGACCGACGATGCTCATGTCGCCGGCCAGCACGTTGAACACCTGCGGCAACTCGTCGAGGCTGGTGCGTCGGATGAAGCGCCCGATCCGCGTGATGCGCGGGTCGCCCTCGGCCGTCGAGTGGCCGCCCAGGCGCTCGGCGTCGACCACCATGCTGCGAAACTTGAGCATACGGAACTCGCGCCCTCCGCGGCCGACCCGGATCTGCCCGAACACGCTCGGGCCGCCATCGTGCAGCCGGATCGCCAGGGCGATCCAGATCAACACCGGCGACATCAGGACGAGTGTCACCAGCGCGAGAAAGATGTCGATGGCGCGTTTCATGGTCGGTTGCGAAGTCCGCCACGCGTCGCGCCGAGCAATCGCTGCGACAAGGTCAACGTTGCCAGCAAGCCGATCAGAGCCAGAACCACACGGGCTGCGTCATGCTCAAGGCCCAGGCCACGGTCGATGACGAACACGGCGCCGGCCAGGACTGCGCCGAGGAGCAGACAGCGTCGCATTCTACCGTTCAGCCACCCGCGGTCGCCCAGGGTTTCGACGCCAGCAGCGCGGCTCAGCCAGGCTGCATGGGCGACCTGGAATCCGACCACCGCGGCTGCCAGCCAGCCTTCCGAATCACGCAGCAGGCCGGGCAGTGCCAGCAGGGGCAACGACATCAGGCAGCCCGCGGTGACCCGCATCACGACCTGTGGCCGCTGGCGGGCATTGAGGTCGGCCATGACCATGCCCGCGATCGCCCCGAAGGGCAGCCCGACGAGCACGATGCGGGTCAGCGTCGTCACGCGGCTCAGGTCGTCGGCGCCCATCGCACCGCGGCCGAGCAGCAATCCGACGAACGAGTCGACGAAGACGAGGCCGATCATGCAGACCGCGGCGGCATTGAAGAAGGCGCGTTGCAGCCCCGTGCAGAGCTCGCGCGCGGCACCGGCCGTGTCGGCGGCGCCATGGTGCTCACTCAATCGGACCAACGCGACCGAGGTGATCGTGCCGACCAGCACACCGGCCGGCAATTCGACCAGCTTGAAGGCGTAATTGAGCGTCGCGATCGACCCCGGCCCCACGGTGGAGGCCATCGCGCGAACGAGCACCGGCACCAGCAGTATCAGCGAGGCGGCGCCTGCCGCCGCGGCGAACGCCCTGACGAACGGGCGATCCGGATGCAACGGCCGCGTCGGCCCGGCCCAAGCGCCGCCGGGCAACACGAGCACTTGCGACAGCAGGCGCAGACTGGCACCGGCGGCGATGCCGGCGGCCAGCCAGAACAACGGCGTGGCCGTGCCGGGGCCGATCCACAACCCGGTCAGCACCATCAGATTGAAAAGCAGCGTGCCGCAACCTGCGACCAGAAACTGCTGGTGCGCATTCAACAGGGCCGTCGTCACGCCAGACAGGGCGGTCAACGGTATGGCAAGAACCGTCATCGCGAGCACGCCCAGCGCCGGCAACGCGGCGGCCGGTAGGCCCGGCGCCAGCAGGGCGAAGAACCCACTCGGCCAAACCAGCACGATAGCGGCGGCCGCTGCAAAGACGGCCAGCACCGACGCGGCGGCCTGCCTGAACAGCCGCATGGCATCGTCCCTGGGCAGTGCCTTCAGGCGTGGCACGAGGGCCGCGCTCAGGCCGCCTGACAGCAAGAGATTGACCAGCAGGTCGGGCAGCGTCAGCAACAGAACCGCCAGATCGCCCTGCCGCGAAACCCCGAACAGGGCCGCCAACTCGAGCTCACGCAGCAGCCCGGTCAGCCGGCCGGCAAGCAGCGTGGCGCCGAGGATGGCACTGGCACCGATCACCCAACGACCGAGGCGCAGCCCTCCGTCATGCACGAACTTCACCCGCCGGCCGCCTGGGGGGCAGCGCCGCGACGATCTCTGCAACGATAGCGATTACCTCGCGGTGACGTGCGGCCAGTGTCTGGGCGCTCGCGGCGCAGTGCTCGGCGAAGGCCTGGCGCAACTTGGCGATCTCGCCGGCGAAATCCATCTGCGCGCGAATGGCATCGACGCTGCGCGCCTGGCGATGGAAGGTGCGCGACAGGATGACCGCCTGCGAGCCGAGCCGCGCGTGCTCGGCCAGCAGCAGTTGAGCCGGCAGGTGGCCTTCACCGACCCGAGCGACGCCACCGATGCCGAAGGGCACAGCCGCCGCGTTGAGTATGCCGGCCATCTGGTCGACCAGGCCCGAGGCCAGCGGTTCGAACATGAAGCGGCAGCCGAGTTGAAGGTGCAGGTCGTTCAGGCCTATGTGCACCTCGTCGACGCCAGCCACGCGGATGCACTCGTGCAGCGACTCCATGGCGCCGATCGTTTCCACCAGCAGACAGGCGCGAGCGCGCCCAGCGACGGTCCGGCAGAACGAATCGACCTCGTCCGGCCGGGTGAACATGGGCAACATCAGGATGTCGGCGCCACGCGCGATGGCATCGTCGACCTCTGCCGCGGTACCGCCGTGCACGGGATTGATGCGCACCAGCAGCGCGCCCGGTGGCACGTGAGGTCGGAGGCGCGTCACGTCGGCCGGCACGTGGCGGCTGATCACCGAATCGAGGTGACCTTGCCGCTCCTGCTTGCCGATGATCTCTAGGTCGACCCAGATCCGATCGACCCCTTGTTCGACGGCAAACGACGCCACCTGCGGGACATTGGTGATGAAGAGGAGCTTGATCGAACGCATGTCCTGGTGCGGCTGACTAGCGGCGAAGCCTAGCACGCCAGACTCTGCGGCCCGGCTCCGGCGACAGGCCCGTTGGCGCTGGGGATGTCCCCGAACAAATTGCCACCTGGCGTGGGGGAAAATATCGCTCCATGAGCCTGTACAAGTTCGCGCGACGACTCACCGACGCGAGCCCGCGAACCAAAGATCTGATCATGATCGGCAGCGATGCGGTCTTCCTGCCGCTGTGCATGCTGACATCCGTCGTGCTGCGCCTGGGGTCGATCGAGGGAGCCGTCGACACGGCCCTGCATGTCCAGGTGCTGCTGGGGCTGCTGACGCTGCCGGTGCTGGGTCTCGCCGGCCTGTACCGCACCGTGGTGCGTTACCTCGATCTGCGCGTCCTGCTCGCGGCCGGGCTGGCGCTCGGCGGCGTCGTGCTTTCGGTCTACTCGGTCGCGGCGCTCCTGCAGATTCACGTTCTGCCCCGATCGGCCCTGCTGATCTACTGGTTCGTGGCCTTTGCCTACGTGGTCGCCTCGCGCTTCGCTGCCGGCGCGGTATTGCGCCGCGGCATGAAGACGGCCGACCAGCCGCGTTTGCGCACTGCGATCTACGGCGCCGGCGGAGCCGGCGCCCAACTCGCCTTCGCGATGTCGTTCAGTGCCGAATACAAGGCCGTGTGCTTCCTCGACGATCGTCGCGAAGCCCAGCGCAAGACCGTTGCCGGCCTGAAGGTCTATTCGCCCGACGATCTGGCCGAGGCCGTCTTCCGCCACGAGGTGGCGCAGATCGTCGTCGCCATCCCGTCGGCCTCGGCAGCGCAGAAGCGCAGCCTCATCCGCAAGGTCGAGGGCGCCGGCGTGCCGGTGAAGATCCTGCCGGGGCTGTTCGAGCTCGTCGACGGCCAGGCGGCTGTGTCCGACATCCGCGAGGTCGACGTCGCCGACCTCTTGGGCCGCGACGCGGTCCCGCCCAATCCGACGCTGTTCACGCGCAACACCCACAACAAGTGCGTGCTGGTCACCGGCGCGGGCGGTTCGATCGGCGCCGAGCTGTGCCGCCAGATCGTGGCACAGCGCCCGTCTCGCCTGGTGCTGCTCGATCACTCCGAGTTCGCGCTCTATTCGGTGGAGCAGGAGCTGCGGCAGAACAGCCACGGTGTACCCCTTGCCGCCTGCCTGGGTTCGGTCCTCGACGAGGCCTTGCTCGGCCGGCTGATGGCGACGCATGGGGTGCAGACCATCTATCACGCCGCCGCCTACAAGCATGTGCCGCTGGTCGAAGGCAATGCGCGCGAAGGCGTCCGCAACAACGTCTTCGGCTCGCAACAGGTTGCACTGGCCGCAATGCGACATGGCGTGGAGACCTGCGTGCTGATCTCCACCGACAAGGCTGTCCGCCCGACCAACGTGATGGGGGCCAGCAAGCGGGCCGCGGAACTCGTCTTCCAGGCCTCGGCGCTGCGCGCCAACGGCCGAACAACGTTCTCGATGGTGCGCTTCGGCAACGTGCTGGGGTCGTCGGGCTCGGTCGTGCCCTTGTTCAGGCGGCAGATCGAAGCCGGCGGACCGGTGACCATCACCCACCCGGAGATCACACGGTATTTCATGCTGATCCCAGAAGCGGCGCAGCTCGTCATCCAGGCCGGCGCGATGGCGCGCGGGGGCGAGGTCTTCGTGTTGGACATGGGTGAGCCCGTGCGCATTGCCGACCTGGCGCGATCGATGATCCGCCTGTCGGGCTTGCACGAGAAGAACGGCGAGCATCCCGACGGCATCGATATCCAGGCTGTCGGACTGCGCCCAGGCGAGAAGCTATACGAGGAGCTTCTCATCGGCGACAACGTGGTGGCCAGCGAGCACCCGCGCATTCGCTGTGCGCGCGAACGACACGTCGAGCCGCCCTTGCTCGACAAGATGCTCGCATCGCTGCGCCTAGCCTGTGAAGGCGACGACGAGGAGCTACTGCTACGGCAATTGCGCAATCTGGTGCCCGAGTTCCGGCCGGCCGATGAGGTGAACGCCGAGGCCTCGGCCATCTTGGCCCGCCGCTAGCGGCGGGCCATGCGACTCAGACCGGCCAGCCCGAGGGCGGCGACGCCGCGGCCTTGCCGCCCTTGTGCTCGGTACGCATCTCCATGCTGCCCGGCACGCTCATCACCGTCAGGCCGGTCTGGCGGGCCAATGCCATGGCGCGCTGACGCTGCGCATCGTCGGCCTCTGGCATGGCCACGATGACGTGCGTGGCACCGGCCAAGATGTGCGGCAACGTCAAATCGGCGATGCGACCTTGGACCGTGACCCCGGCGATGCGCAGGCGCTGCAGCGCGGGGTCGTCATCGAGCAGGGTCGTCACGGTCCAGCCGTCGTGCCCGTTGATCGCATCGACCAGGCGCCGCGCCTCTTCGCCCGCGCCGATGACAATGGCGTGCCGGGGCTTGCCCTGCGCACCCTGCACGCGCGCCCGGGAGTGCTCGGCCACCATGCGCCACGCCATGCGCGCCAATGACAGGCCCAGCAGGCAGAACAAGGGATGCAGCAGCAGCACGGCGCGCGCGACGGCGCTTAACTGCGACATCAGGATGACGGTGGCGCTCAACGCGCCGGCAATCAGGCAGGCTGCGGCGATGCGTTTAACGTCGTCGAAGCCAAAAAAACGCCAAGGGCCTCGCGGCACGCCGGTGAAGGCCGAGCAGATCAGGTAGGTCGCAGCGACACCGAGCGACACCCAATCGTCGTACCACGCACGGCCCGGCTGCCAACGCTCGACGCCGAGCCGAAACAGGTAGGTCAGGTGCCAGCAAGCCAGCACGATCAGGCCGTCGGCCACGGTCGCCCACAGCCGGTTGCGCGGGTGCAGGCGCGACATGGCCTGGTCGAGCCATGGCCATATTCTGCTTTCGTTCATCGATAGGCTCCAGGGCAGGGTCACCGACGGCGCCGCCACCGTGCGCAGCGTCAGCCCGAGCACCCGAAGGTCGTTGACCAGCGTCGGCTCGTTCACATACTGCAGCGCGTAGCGCAGCTTCGTCGGCAGAATCACACGAACGTATTCGCGCTCGGGATCGTCGGCGAGCGCCAGGCGCTCGTTCTCGTCGTGGTAGCGTACAGAGGCGAAGTCGGTCATGCCGGGCCGCACCGACAGCAAGCGCGAGCGCCATTCGGCGGGATACATCGCGACGTAGCGCGGCACTTCGGGTCGCGGCCCGACTAGACTCATCGTGCCACGCAGCACGTCGATCAGTTGCGGCAGTTCGTCCAGCTTTGTGCGCCGCAGGATCGAGCCGACTCTCGTAATGCGCGGATCGCCTGCTGCAGTCACCTGCGGTCCTGGCGACGCGGGCTGGGTGCCCATGCTGCGGAACTTGAAGATGCGGAAGTGCCGGCCCCGCAAACCGACCCGCTCCTGGCGGAAGAACACCGGGCCGCCTGGCGAGTCGAGCTTTATGGCCAGTGCGATCAGCGCGAACAGCGGCGCCAGCAGCACCAGACCTGCCAGCGCGGCTAGGAAGTCGAATCCGCGTTTGAACATCGGCATGCTCGCGGCTCGGCCGCCCGCGCAGCTGTCGTCACGCTCCGGCCAGCGCGGCCTGCGCCGCAGTGGCCACCCGGGCTACGTCGGCCTCGCTCATGCGCGAGTACATCGGCAGGCTGACCAGTCGCTCGTAGGCGCGCTGACTAGCCGGGAACTGCTCCGGCGTCAGCCCGTAGCGGTCACGCCAATAGGGTTGCAGATGCAGCGGGACGTAGTGCACGCTGCAGCCGATGCCCACCGCGAACATGCGCTCGATAAAGGCATCGCGGCCGATGGTCGCTGCGTCACCCAGCCGAACAACGAACAGGTGCCAGGAGTGCATGTCGCCGGGCAGCGGCTCGGGTGGCAGCACGAGCGGCAACGATGCCAGTGCCCCACGATAGGCCGCCGCAATGCGCTGGCGGCTTTGCTGGAACAGGCGCACTTTGCGCAGTTGCTGCAGACCCAGCGCCGCCGCGATGTCGGTCAGGTTGTACTTGAAACCGGGCGCGATGATCTCGTAGTACCAGCTCGGCACTTTCGCGGTGAAGCGGTCGAACGCATCGCGACTGATGCCGTGCAGCCGCATCACGCGGGCACGTTCGGCCAGACTGGCGTTGCGCGTAACCAGCATGCCGCCCTCGCCGGTGGTCATCGTCTTGTTCGCATAGAAACTGAACACCGTGGCATCGCTGTCGAGCGTACCTATCAGGGCACCGCCGCTGGTGGTGGGCAGCGCATGCGCGGCATCTTCCACCACCTTGAGGTCATGTCGACGGGCGACGTCCAGGATCGCCGGCATATCGGCTGCGAGGCCGCCGTAGTGCACCGGGATGATGGCCTTGGTGCGCTGTGTCACGACGGCCTCGATCCCTGCCGGGTCGATGTTGAACGTGCGCGCATCGATATCGACCAGACGGACATCGGCGCCGAGATAACGCACGACCTCGGCGGTCGCCGTGAACGTGTGTGTCGTGGTGATCACCTCGTCGCCGGGCCCGATGCCGAGGGCTTCCAGTGCCAGGTGCAAGCCGGCGGTGGCTGAGTTCACGGCCACGCAGTGCAAGTCGCGGTCACCGAGGAACGCCGCGAAGTCGGACTCGAAGCGCTTGGCCTTCGGTCCGGTGGTGACCCAGCCCGACTTCAAGGTGTCGACCACTTCGGCGATCTCGTCGTCCCCGATGTCGGGCAGCGCAAAGGGCAGGAAGGAATCGCTCATGACTTGGGTTTCTCTATCCAGGCCAGGACATGCGTGCGCAGGAACGGCAGCGCGTTGAAGCAGGAATACAGACTCGGATGCAGGCGGCAGACCCGGCGCGCGATAGGGGGCGCCAGCGTGACACGCCGGTACTGCAGGCGGCCTTTGGGAAACAGCTCGCGAATGCGCGCCACCGGCACACCGCGCACATCTGAGTTGCGCGGATTGTCGTAGGTGAAGTCGTACCACAGCACGCCGCCTCCGGGCCGTACCCAGCGCCACATGGTCTGCGCCAAGCGCCACTGGAACGGCGCGTCGAGCAGCGACGAGAACACGGTGGACTGCATCACGATGTCTTCGCTCTCGTCGGGCAGCTTCACCGCGGACGCGTCGCCCTGCATCAGCACAACACCGGACGGCAGCGTCTGCATCGCCTGGGCGAAACGCTCGGGTAACAACTCGATGCCGACCAGGTTGCGCGGCGCAAAGCCGAGGCGCAGCAATTCGAGCAGGTTGCCACCGCTGCCGCAGCCCACCTCGAGCAGTCGGCGCTGTGCGAGGTCGCTCCAACCCAGACGCGCGAAAAGCTCGAGCATTGCGCGTTGCCGCTCCTGGACGGTCTGCCACACATCTGGCTTGAGGATGTTGTAGCGATCCCCGGCGTTGCGCCGCGCATAGCGATCGGCCACGGCCTGCGGCTCACCGGGAGGCAGCGGTTTGTTCATGCCGCCACTGCTTCCAGGAATCGACGCGCCAGACCCGGGTAGGTGTGACGGGCCAGGACGAACTCGCGGCCGCGCTGGCCCATGGCCCGCCGGGCCGGCGCGTCGAGGGCCGCCATGCGGAGCAGTCCATCGGCCACCGCGGACGGCGACTCAGGTGCCACGCTCAGGCCGCAGCCGCTCTCGGCCACCGGATCGTTGCCCGCCTCCACCGAATGCAGCACCGCGCAACCAGCCATCATGTAGTCCATCAGCTTGTTCGGTGCGATGCCGAAGCGGTAGATCGGCTGATGCTGCCAGCCGATGTAGGCGGTATCGATCGCGCCGAGGAACGACGGGATCTGCGCTTTCGGAATAGGCGGCCATAGCGTCACGTGGGCGATTGTCTCCTGCGTGATGCGCCGAGCCAGGCGCTCGCGCTCATGGCCGTCGCCGACCAGGACGAAGCCGAGCCCGTCATTCGCCACCAGCCGGGCCGCATCAAGCAACGTGTCCAGCGCATTGGGCAAGCCCATCGAGCCCGCATAACCCACCACAACTCGACCCTCGGCGCGCAGTCGCCCGATCGCATGCGCAATGTCATCGCGAAGCGGCTCGGGCGGCCGTTGCCAGTCTTCCTGCGCCACGCCGTTGGGCACGATCGTCAGCCGTGACAGGTTCGCCCCGTGCGCGGCCAGGTGCTGGTGCACATTGGGCAACATCGAGACCACTAGGTCGGCATCGCGGCAAGCCGCATCCTCGGCCCACTGACACAGGCGCGCGAACGGGTGGTGCGGTGACATCCCGCTGACCTCGATGAGCGACAGCGGCCACAGGTCGTGCACCTCGTGCACGAGCCTCGCGCCGGACCGGCGCGCGATGCGGCGGGCGACCCAGAAGTCCATCGGGTAGGTGCTGGAGGCGATCACCAGATCCGGCCGAAAGACCCGCGCCCAATAGCCACACCCTAGCCACAGGCGGGTCAGGAAGGTGCCGATGTTGAGCAGCCGTCCGAGACCGTTGCCCCGGTATGCGGGCACGGACAGCCAGCGGTAGGCGATGCCGTCGATCATCTCGTCACCCGGCGACGGCTGCACGCCGCGCAGATGCGAGTAGGCCGCCGCGACGATCTGCACGCGGTGGCCGCTGCGCGCCCATTCGCGCGCAAGGTAGTAGGGGCGAAATTCCATGCCGTGAAGCGACGAGCCGGCATAGTGGTTGATCAGCAGGATGTTCATCGGGCCCCCGCAAACCGTTCGCCGATTCGCTCATACAGTGCCAGGAGCACGTCGGCTTCGCGCTGCCAGTGATACTGCTCGAGCACCGCGGCACGGCCACGACGGCCCATCTCGGCGCGCGCGGGATCGGCCAGCAAATCGAGCACGCCGCGCGCAATCGCCGCTGGGTCGGCCGGATCGATGCCGACGCCGCACCGGTGAGCCAGGAGGATCTCCATCCACAACGGAAAGTTCGAGGACACCACGGGCAGCGCGGCTGCCATGTACTCGAACATCTTGACCGGCAGTGCTACCAAATGGTTTGGCTCGGGCAACAAAGTGACGAGGCCGGCCTCGGCCCGCGCGAGCACGGCCTGAATGCCCGCGCGGTCGAGGTGCCCCAGATAGTGCACCTGCTTCCAGCCGGGCGAGGCGCGGCAGGCTGCCTCGGCGCCGTCGTCGGCGAAGCGACCGCACAACAGCAACTGGACACCCGGCATCAACGCCAGCGCCTCGACGAGCCGCAACACCCCCCTCACGCGCGTGAGGCCGCCCACGTAGACGATCGTCCGTGACTGTCGTGGTGCGTCCGCCGGTTCGGCAAACTCCTCGAGCAGTGGGAAGTTCCGCACGCTGACGGCGTCACACCCCAGGGCCGCGAAACGCGGCAGCATCGGAGGAGTCGCCACGACCACGCCGGCCAGCCGACGCACGACGAAGGCCTCGAGGCGGGCGAAGAGCCACGCGACGAGCGGCCGCAGCTTGGCCGGCAGCCAGTACTTCGAGAGGATCTGCTGCGGCACGTCCTCGTGCGCATCGTAGACCACTGCCAAGCCACCGAGTGCCATGACGAGCCCAATCGGCAAAAGCTCCGGATCGTGGAAGTGCACCACCGCCGGCCCGACCCGCCGCACCGCCAGCCAGGCGCGCCAAGGCTGCAGCGCGATGCGCCGCAGCCGATGGCGCGGGCGCGCGCCCATGTCGACAATGTGCACGCCATCGCGCTCGTTGGCGCCCAAGCCGTCGGCCACGATCAGCGTGACCTGGTAGCCGGCGGCGACGAGGCTGCGACACTCTTTGTGGAAGATGCGGACATCGTCGCGGTCGTGCACCGTGGTCAGGTGCACCACCGCCAGTGCTGCGGGCATGCTGTGCTGGCCGTTGGCGCCGGTCATCGGCCGAGGCGCGCGTACTGCGCGAGAAACTGATCGATGTTGACGGCAAAGCTCGCCTCGTCCGCCACCCGCCGACGGTTGGCCTCGGCGGTCTCGCTGCGCCAACGCGCCGAGTGACCGGTGTGTATGGCCCGCTCGATGGCGACGGCCAGGTCCTGCGTGCCGCCGACGACGAACCCGTTGGTGCCGTCGACAATCCACTCGCGGTTGGCCGGCAGGTCCGAAACGACTGGCACGCAGCCATGCGCCATCGCCTCAAGCAGGCTCACCGATGTGCCGTCACGATCTGGAAAGCTGACATACACGGTGCTGCGGCGGTAGCTGCGCTCGAGCTGATCGGCCGACAGCATGCCGGTGAATACCACCGCGGCGCCGTGGCTCAGGTCGGCCGCCATGCGACGCAGCGCCTCGGTCTCGGTGCCGGTGGCGGCAACCTCGAGACGCCATTGCGGACGGCGCTCGGCCGCCATGCAGAAGCCGGCGATCACGGCGTCGATGCGATAGAGCGGCTTGTGCAGGCGACACGAGAGCACCCAGTCCTGTTTGTCGGGCCAGATCTGCGACAGATCGTCCGGCACGCGATCGAGACCCATGACCACATGTGCAGTCGGCCGGTCGACCTGCGCCAGTTCGGCGGCAACGCGCAGCAGTCCGGCGGCGTCCGCAGTCCACAACGCGGCAGAACGCAAGGCCGAGCGCACCATCTGACGCTTCAGGAATCCCTCGTGCGGCGTGCTAAGCACGTCCGAGCCCCAGATCGTGATCACCAGTGGCGTACTGCCACCGCGACAGGCCCGCGCCGCGTGCCAGGCTACCGAGTTCGCCTGATGCGCGTGGACCACCCGCGGCGCCCATCGCGTGATGCAGCGGCGGATGACAGCTGCCGTGCCGAGCCGGCGCACAGAAAAGTCAACCTGTACCTGATCGAGCACGAGGGCATGTTCCAGTAACGGCTCCGGGCGATCCGTCACGATCACCACAGGCTGGCCGGCCGCACACAGGCCGGCGGCGAAGCGGCGCACATGGATCGAATGCGTCCCGACCAGCAGCACCGGGGGCACATCGGGACGAGGTGCTATCACCTCGTCCGGGCCCACCGACGCGTGAATCGTGGTCGTTCGTCCATGTCAGACGCCGGCCCGCTTGACCGCCCGGATGGCAACGTCGTAGTAGACCTGTGCCCTTAGGGCGGCGGCATCGGAACGCGAGGCGATGGTGGCTTCGTGACGGGCCAGATAACCCTCGATGCGCCTGCGCACCGGCAGCATGCTGCCGCCGCGCAGGTACCAAGCGCTCAAGCGTGAGAGGCTGCCGCAGCGGATGCGCCGGAGATCGGCCACCTGAAAACAGGCGCCGAGGGCGTCCTCGTAGTCCTGCTCGGTCGAGCTATCGGTCACCGAGCCCGAGAAGCGGCCCGACGCGCTCGCCTGCTCGATTATCAATAGTTCGCCGCCGGGCAGAAGCACACGGGCCAGCTCAGCCACAGCTGCGCGCAGGGGCGCCCCGTCACTCGTCTTGAGGCATTGCAACACCCCCACGGTGAGGCAACCGTCAAACCGACCGTCCGCTAACGGCAGCGGCAGACCGGGCGCATGCAGGAACGTGACAGCGCCGCCTGGATGCAATTGGCGAGCGGAGTCGATCATCGCCGCCGAGGCGTCGACGCCGCAATAGGATGCGCCTGCGGCGACGATGCGCTGCGCGAAGCGGCCAATGCCGCAGCCGAAGTCAAGCACCGAACGGCGCCGTTCGGCCCACGGCCCGATGTGGTCCCACTGGATGCGGTCGATTAGGCCGTTCTTGAGTCCCGAGCGATCGGCCGGATCGATCACCGACTGAAAGCCCACGCCCTGCCTAGCGCGTGAATCCCAATCCACTTCACTCATCGCACCGCTCCGTCCGGCCCGGTATGGACCGCCGCATTATCGTTGTCCGACGCTGGGCAGCGACGGCCGGCGCGACGTTCGAAACAGCGCAGCGCGTGCCCCACGCAACGCGCGCCACAGCGGCGATTCGTACACCAGCGCCGGATAACTCGCAGGCCTGGCGCCGAACTCTTCCTTGAATCGGCGCACCGTCGGCAGCCCGTCCGAGGCGCCCAGGTTGAGATACGGAATGCCGGCCGCGAGCAGGTCCTGCAGTACGGTGTCCATCAGCCGCACCATCGGATAGGCCGCCTTCTGCCCGTCATCGTTACGCGAGACACCTTGCCAGTACAAAGCATAGCGGCGGCATCGCAGCACAATCATGGCGCACGCCAAGCGGCCTTCCACGTAGTTCATCCAAATGCGCACCGACGGGCAGGCGAGCAAGGCATCGAACAGGCTGCGGGGATAGGTGGGACCATCGAGGCCCCAGCGGACGATCGAGGCGCCATAGACCTCCGCATAGTCATCCAGTTGGGTCGCGCAGTCGGCCTGCACGATCGTCGAAGCCAACCTGGCCCGGCGTTGCACCTGATGCCGCTTTGTCGCGTGATAGCCGGCGCGAAGATCGTCGATCGAGCCGCGAAGGGGCAACAGGTGTGTCTCGTTGGACTCAGTCGTGAAGCCGCACCTCGCCGTGCGCCGAGCTATTTCGCCGCCCCGCCGATCGAGTGGATTGACGTTGATCCGCACCCGGCTTGCCGAGCGCTGTGCGCGATCGGCGAGAGCCACCAGTCCGTCGACTTCCGCTGGGGCATCGGCGACCGCACAATACAAGCCGAGCGGGCCGAGCTCGAGCTGGCGAAGACCATAGCGTTTGCGCTCGAAAGCCCAAACCGCCCGCTCGTCAGTGCCTCCCAACCGCAGCGCGCGCATGCCCAGTGCAGCCCCTAGGACTCGGCGCAAACCCTCGTCGTCGAACAGATCGTCAAGCATCGGGGCCACCTCGGCCGATCACGTATCGGAATTCGGCGACGGTGCTGGCGACGACATAGACCGTCATGCCGAGGGACAGCGCCCACATAGCGAACATCACCTCGCCGGACATCAGTCGGGCCACGCACAGGATGCTGAAGGCGATGACCGAGCCTGCCAATCCCAGATAGAAATCCAGGGCGAATTGCTCCTTCACCAGATACAGCACGCTCAAAGGCGCTGCAACGAACGAAGACAGGATCCATGGTGCCAGGGCGTGGAGATAGCTGCCGACGTCGCGCCAGGCGGGGCCGAAGGCGGCGGCGAAGACCCTCTCCGGAGTCAGCAGCAGCAACGGCAACAGCAGCAGCGCAGCCGGCGTCGACACCGCCAGGATGCGCAACGCATCGTGGCGCAGCCGGCGGTTGTCATCGCGATGAGCAGCGGCGCGAGGATAGTAGACCTGCGAGACGGCTCCGCTGACCAGACCGAGCGGTGCCTTCAGCAGTCGGACCGAGAAGGCATAGTAGGCCGTGGCCTGTGTGCCGAAGAAGGCGGCCACCAGCAAGGGCAGCCCGGAACCCTGCGCGGCATCGGACAGGACATGTGGCACGTTGAAAGCGGCCAGCCGCCGGAAATGCCGCAGCAGACGCACTACCTGATGGGGTCGAGCGCGCCATCCGAGCCGTGCCTCGGGCGGCGCTCCGATCAGCACGGCCAGCCCGACGACCTGGCCCGCCACGGTGGCAATCACGAGCAGGGCAGCGCGCGCATCGGTGGCCGCCACGAGACAGATGGCCAGGCCAGCGGTGGCGGCCGCCTGCGCGATACGTGACCACGACAACCGGCTGTAGGTGCGCATGCGTGCGCTCCAGCTACTGAACACCAGCAATGCGCCACCAAGCCAGATGTACAGCGGCAGGCACCAGGCCGCAGCGTCGCCCAGGAAGGGCACCCAGGCGGACAGTACCAGCAACAGCAACGCTGTCATCAGGGCCACGCCAGCGGCGACAACCAGGCTGCCCAACGCCACTGCAGCGGCACCACGATTGCGCTTTGGCAACGCAATGGCCACGTCGAAGCGGGCGCAAACGATCGGCGTAACGAAGCCACCATAGGCCAGGAAGACCACAAACGCGCCGTAGATCTCTGGCGGATAGAGCCGCGTGATGAACGGCAGCGAGACCAGCGAGATCGCCTGGGCGACCGCGGTGCCGCCGGCGACGGTGAGCACGCTGGAGAGGAACGATTTCGTCATCGTATAGTGACGGCGACGACCGGCGCGGTGCACCCCGGTCGCCGCTGGCCGAGCCGGGGGTGCAAGAGGCGCTCTAGGAACACAGTGCGCGGACGACGCGGTCCTGGTCGGCCTCGGCGAGATCGGCGCTCATCGGCAAGCTCAACACCCGGGCTGCGGCGCGAACGCTTTGGCTGCAACCCTCCGAGCCGCTCTGCGAGGCATATGCGGGCTGGTGGTGCAGCGGCTTCGGGTAGTGCACCGCAGTGGGAATGCCTTGCTCCTGCAGCCGCGCCTGCACCGTGGTCCGGTCGTCGACCAATACGGTGTACTGCGCAAAAACGCTGTCCCTGTCGACGCGTACCCTCACCCGCTCGACGCCCGCCGCATCGAACAGCGCGTCGTAGCGCCCACCGATGGCCAGGCGGCGTTGCAGCTCCCACTCGAACCGTTCGAGCTTGGCCAACACGACCGCGCATTGCAGCGTGTCCATGCGGCCGCCGACACCGATCCGCGTGTGGTGGTAGCGCCCGCTCTGGCCGTGGACGCGGATTTCGCGACAAGCCTGGGCGATCCTGTCGTCGCTGGTGAAGATGGCACCGCCGTCACCGTAGCAGCCGAGCGGCTTGCTCGGAAAGAAGCTGGTGCAGGCCAGCGTCGACAGGTTGCAACTGCGCCGGCCTTGAAAGGAAGCGCCGAAGCTCTGCGCCGCATCTTCGATCACAAACAGCTGGTGCCGCGCCGCGATCTGGCCAATCCGATCCATGTCGGCACATTGGCCATAGAGACTGACCGGCATGATGGCCCGCGTGCGCGGCGTGATCATCGCCTCGATTAGGGATGCGTCGATGTTGCAGGTATCCGGTTCGATGTCCACGTACACTGGCTTGCCACCGAGCAGCACGATCATCTCGGCCGTCGCCGCAAACGTGAACGGCGTCGTGATGACTTCGTCGCCGGGCTTGAGGTCGATCGCCATCAAGGAGATGAGGATGGCTTCGGTGCCGCTGGCCACCGTGATGCAGTGCTTCGCCCCGGTGAAGGCAACGAGCCCTTGCTCCAGTTCCTTGACCTCGGGGCCCATGATGTATTGGCCGTGGTCCAGCACGGCCTGCATGCGCGCAGCGATGCGGTCCTTCAGCGCGGCGTACTGGGCCTTCAGGTCGACGAACTCGATGCGATGGCTCACGCCGAATCCTCGATCATCGTGCAGACCCCTTCGCGCACCCGGTAGCGCTCACCCGTTGCAGGGCACGCGGCCTCGCCGTTAGCCTGCAACGGCAACCGCAGCCGCTCGCCGTGGCGGCTCATCCAGCCGACATGCCGAGCCGGCACGCCGACCCACAATGAGTAGTCAGGTGCATCGCACCTGAGCACGGCACCGGCGCCGACGAAGGCATAGCAACCGATAGTGACTCCGCACACCACGGTGCAGTTGGCGCCGAGCGTGGCGCCGCGCCGGACCATCGTACGGCGGTACTCCGACTTCCGGCTCACCGCGGCGCGAGGGTTGTAGACGTTCGTGAACACCATGCTCGGACCGCAGAACACGTCGTCCTCCAGCGTCACGGCATCGTAGACCGACACGTTGTTCTGGACACGCACGTTGTCGCCGATCGCCACGTCGTTGCCGACGTACACGTTCTGGCCGAACGTGCAGCGCGCGCCGATGCGAGCACCGGCGCTGATGTGCACGAAGTGCCAGACACGGCAGCCCTCGCCGAGTTGCGCCCCGGGATCAACGATTGCGCTCGGATGGATGGTGGTGGGCATGTCGCGCCTGTCGATCAATACGCCAACGGCAGGTTCACGCGCTTGCCATCCCGCGCCGACATGTACATCGCAATCAGCAACTCCAGCGACTTCAAGCCCTCGCGCCCATCGGTCTCGGGCTCGGCCTCGCCGCGCAGGGTGTTGATCACGTTGTCGTAGTAGAGCGGGTGCCCGAAGCCGTAGACTGACGTGGTCTGGTAGCTGGCATCGTCGATCTCGCGGTCCATGTCGTGCGGCGTGTCGAACGTCCAGTTCTCGATCTTGTTGACCGCCACGCCACCGATCCGCACCGAACCTCGTTCGCCCAGGACAGTGATCGAGCCTTCCAGGTTCTTCGGGTAGGTGAGCATCGTCACGTTGACGGTGCCCATGGCTCCGTTGCGCCACTTGAGCGCCGCTACGCCGGTATCCTCGACCTCGATGTTGCGCGCCAGCGTACCGGTGTACGCCATCACGCTCTCCACCGGGCCGACGATCCAGTCGAGCAGGTCGATGTAGTGGCTGGCCTGGTTCATGAAGGCGCCGCCATCGAACTCCCAGGTGCCGCGCCAGGCAGCGCTGTCGTAGTACGACTGCGGCCGCGACCAGAAGACATTGACGTTGACCATGTAGATACGCCCAAAGCGCCCGCCGTCGACCGCGCGCTTGAGCAGCTGCAGCGTACGGTTGCGTCGGTTCTGCTTGACGACGAAGAGGCGCACGCCGGCCTCATCGCAGGCACGCACCATGGCCTGGCCGTCGCTCCAGCGGGTAGCCATCGGCTTTTCGGTCATCACATCGCGACCACTGCGCGACACCTCAATGGCTTGTGCCGGGTGAAGACCGCTCGGCGTGGTGAGGATCACGCAATCCGCAGCGGTCGCCGCGAGCATCGCCGTCAGCGAGGCATGTCCCTTCGCACCGGTCCGCTTGACGGCCGCGCTCAAGGCCGTGGCATCGACGTCGCAGACGTCCACCAGCTCGCAGCGTGGGGCATGACTCTTGATCGCCTCGAAGTGATTGCCCGCGATGCGGCCGCAGCCGACCAGCGCAAAGCGCAGCTTGCGGTCAAGTACCGGCGGGCGACGGTTGTGCATGGTCTGTGTCATGGCAGCCGGAAGTCGCCTAGGGCGAGCAGCGCCTTACGGATTCTAGGGCGCGGGGACTGCCACCTAGAATCGCGAGTCGCGCAGAAAGACAACGATGACACACGATCCCACAGGCCCTGGCGGCGGCGACGACAACACCCTCACCACCGAGCGCCGCGAGAAACTCGCCGCCCTGCGCACCCGCGGCGTCCCGTTTCCGAACGATTTCAAGCCGATCCATCACGCCGCCGACCTGCACCAGCGCTATGCCGACGTGCCCAACGAGGAGCTGGAGCCGCAGGCCGTGGCGGTGACCGTGGCCGGCCGCATGATGCTCAAGCGGGTGATGGGCAAGGCGAGCTTCGCCACGCTGCAGGACGGCTCGTTCGGCAAGACGGGCGGGCGGATCCAGCTGCGCATCGCCACCGACGCGGTGGGCGACGAGGCCTACGCCGCCTTCAAGCACTGGGACCTGGGCGACATCATCGGCTGCGTGGGCACGCTGATGCGCACCAAGACGGGCGAGCTGACGATCAAGGCCACCTCGGTCCGGCTGCTGACGAAGAACCTGCGCCCGCTGCCCGACAAGTTCCACGGCATGGCCGACCAGGAGCAGAAGTACCGACAGCGTTACGCCGACCTGATCACCGACGAACACGCCCGCGCCCGCTTCGTGGCGCGCAGCAAGTGCGTCGCGTCGATCCGCAACTTCATGGTCGAGCACGCGTTCCTCGAGGTCGAGACGCCGATGCTGCACCCGATCCCCGGCGGGGCCAATGCCAAGCCGTTCGTGACCCACCACAACGCGCTCGACCAGGAGATGTTCCTGCGCATCGCGCCCGAGCTGTTCCTCAAGCGGCTGCTCGTCGGCGGCTTCGAGCGCGTGTTCGAGATCAACCGCAACTTCCGCAACGAGGGGCTGTCGGTCCGCCACAACCCCGAGTTCACGATGATGGAGTTCTACGCCGCCTACTGGAACTACCAGGACGTGATGACCTATACCGAGCAGGTGATCCGGCACGCGGCACGCCAGACGGCCGGTTCGGCGCAGCTCGACTACCAGGGCCGCGCGGTGGATCTCGAGGCGCCGTTCGCGCGCCTGTCGATCCGCGACGCGGTGGCGCGCCACGTACCCTCGATCGGCAGCGCCCTCCTCGACGATGCGCAGGCCCTGCGCGCCGAGCTCAAGAAGCACGGCGACGAGCCGCCCGCACACTGGAACCTCGCCCAGCTGCAGTTCGGCGTGTTCGAGGAGCTG
The DNA here is from genome assembly GCA_937871935.1 of uncultured Burkholderiales bacterium. GTDB lineage: Bacteria > Pseudomonadota > Gammaproteobacteria > Burkholderiales > Burkholderiaceae_C > JAEUPI01. The sequence continues at coordinate 2,876 of CALMQI010000096.1, read as the reverse complement.
GTTGAGCCGCACCTGTGGGAGCCGACCTTCATCGTCGACCATCCGGTCGAGGTGAGCCCGCTGGCGCGCGCCTCCGACACCGACCCGACGCGCACCGAGCGCTTCGAGCTCTACATCACCGGCCGCGAGATCGCCAACGGCTTTTCCGAGCTGAACGACGCCGAGGATCAGGCGGCGCGTTTCCAGTCGCAGGCCACCCACAAGGAGGCTGGCGACGAGGAGGCGATGTACTACGACGCCGACTTCATACGCGCGCTCGAGTACGGCATGCCGCCGGCCGGCGGCTGCGGCATCGGCATCGACCGTCTGGTGATGCTGCTGACCGACAGCCCGAGCATCCGCGACGTGATCCTGTTCCCCGCGCTGCGCCGCGAGGGCTGAGGCCTCAGCGGTTCTGGAAGTCGGGCTTGCGTTTGTTCAGGAAGGCATCCATGCCTTCCTTCTGGTCGGCGGTGGCGAACAGCGAGTGGAAGAGCCGCCGCTCGAACATCACGCCGTCGGACAAGCTGCCTTCGAAGGCGCGGTTGACGGCCTCCTTGGCCATCGCCACGCTCGGCCCGCTCATCGCGCAGATCGCTTCGGCCGCGGCAACCGCCTCGCTCAGCAACTTGTCGGCCGGCACCACGCGCGACACCAGTCCGGCGCGTTCGGCCTCGGCGGCGTCCATCATGCGGCCGGTCAGCACCATGTCCATCGCCTTGGCCTTGCCCACCGCGCGCGGCAGGCGCTGCGTGCCGCCGGCGCCGGGGATGATCGCGAGACTCGTCTCCGTCAGTCCGAGCTGCGCGTGCGGTGCCGCGACGCGCAGATCGCACGCGAGCGCGATCTCGAGCCCGCCGCCGACGCAGTGACCGCCCAGCGCCGCGATGACGAGCGACAGCACGGCAAAGCACGCCAACAGCCGCACGATCAAGGTTTCGAGTTCCGTGACCATCGCCAATCGCGCGTTCATGGTTGACATCGACACGATTGGCAGGCCGGCATCGACCTCTGCGACCGCGCGACTCACCACCGGCACGATCGCGTCAACAGCGCCGCGATGGCGGATGATCAAGCTGGGGTCCATCGGCGGATCGGTTAGCGTCTGCTGTTCGGCGACGAGCACGTATCGTGGATGCGGATCGTGGCTGGGACCATCGAACAGGGCATCCGGCACGACGCCCGCGACCTCGACGCGTTCGTCGCGGCGATGCGCGCCGGGTCCGGCGGGAGCGCCATGCTCGACCTCAAGTCGGGCCCGATGCGCGAGCACGACTTCACGACCCTGTTCAAGACCTCCCACATGCTCAAGGACGTCGGCTTCTGCCTCGATGCCGTCCGCGATGCCGGCGCGGACTTCCCGCTGGCGGCCCAGGCGCGCGATGTCCTGGCGCGCGCCGTCGAGCTCGGACACGCCGACGATGACTTCGCGGCGCTCGTCACGGTGCTCGAAGCCGACGCCGCGCGGCGGCTGTAGCGGCGGCGAACCTGCACACCCTGTGGAGGTTTGGCCGCACAACGTGCGCAATTGCCGCTGGGCGCGCCGGACCAGCCGATGAGCGGCCTACAACCACCGTGCACACATGACGCAGAACGACCACCACAGCCCTTCGACCGCTCCAGAGCCCGGCCAGCCCGCCGGGCCCGCGTCGGTGACCTCGCTCGCCGACCGCCGGCGCGCCCGCGAGGCCGCGCTGCCGCAGGCGCAGGTGACCGCGCAGCGCGCGCGGCTGCGAGTGGCGACCGTCGACGACACGTGCTGGTGCTGCCACGCGCCGGTGCGCGCCATCGCCGGCGCGATCGCCGACCCGGCGCTGACGCCGGACGGCAGTGGCTTCCTCCCGCTCGAGCTGGTCGACGAGCTGCTCGTCGCCGAACTCGACCCGCGGGAGCTGCGCAGCCGCAAGATCGGTCCGCTGCGCCATCGCGAGAGCCCCGGCGTCGCCGGCGGATACATCGCCAACGGGTGCATCGAGTGCGACGCGCTGATCGGGCGCTTCCGCATCGAGGACCTGTTCCACGAGCACCGGATGACCGGCGCGCCGATCGGCCGCCTGGACTCCGGCATCGTGCTCTACGCGGATCTCCAGCCGGCACAGCGCCGCCTGGGCCGCTCCACCTCGCTGTAACGGGCCCCGCGACCCGTCGCAGCGGCGTTCAGGCCTCGCCGAATGTCGCAGATTTGCAGGATTGTTTGGGGGTTCTGCCTGATCTTTGACACAATGTTCAAGTCCCGTCGCCTCCGTCCGGCACATCCGGCACGGCGCGGGATCGTCTCTGTCACGACCCCGAACACCCCTCGATTCCCTATGCCAATTGCCTTGAAGGAATGGGCGGTCACCGTCCGCGCGCTCGCCGAAGGCGAGCAGCTCGTCACCCTGCGCAAGGGTGGGATCCGCGAGGATCACAAGCACTTCGAGCTGGAGCACGACCGCTTCTTCCTCTACCCCACGTTCGACCACCAGCGCAACGACGTCATCCGTGACGCCCACGCGCCGGAGCTCTGCCGAGCGCTCGAGGAGGGTGTCTGGCCCGATGGCGAGCCGCCGACCCACGCGCTGACGCAGGACGGCGGCATCCCCCAGCCCGAGCGCGTCCGCGTGCGGGCCTGGGCCGAGGTCGCCGACCACTGGACGGTCACCGACCCGCGCGTCGTCCATGACCTGTCGCCGTTCTACGTCTGGACGACCGACTACGCGCAGAAGCGCCTCCAGTGGAAGCCCCGCCACCCGCTGCACGTCGTGCTGCTGCGCGCCTACCGGATCCCGCGGCCGGTCACGGTCCGAGTCCGCGGCGAGTATGCCGGCTGCAGGTCCTGGCTGGAGATCGCCCGCGACCTGCCCTTCGAGGGCACGCCGGTGCTCACGAGTGTCACGCAAGGGGCGAACGGGAGCGTG
>CALMQI010000095.1 GCA_937871935.1 uncultured Burkholderiales bacterium | reverse complement strand
ATGGCGACCCCGAGTTCAGCCTGTTCCTGCGCAAGGCCTTCATCAAGGGCGCGGGTTATGGCGACGACGCACTGTCGCGGCCGATCGTCGGCATCGTCAACGCCGGCAGCGCCTACAACCCGTGCCACGGCAACACGCCGCAGCTGATCGAGGCGGTGCAGCGCGGCGTCATGCTCGCCGGCGCGCTGCCGATGGTGTTCCCGACGATCTCGATCCACGAGTCGTTCGCGTCGCCGACCAGCATGATGCTGCGCAACCTGATGGCGATGGACACCGAGGAGATGATCCGCGCGCAGCCGATGGACGCCGTGGTGCTGATCGGCGGCTGCGACAAGACGGTGCCGGCGCAGCTGATGGGCTCGGCTTCAGCCGGTCGGCCGGCGATCCAGCTCGTCACCGGGCCGATGCTCACCGGGTCGTTCCATGGCGAGCGTGTCGCCGCCTGCACCGACTGCCGCCGCTACTGGGCGCGTTTTCGCGCTGACGAGATCGGCCGCGACGCGATCAACGAGGTCAACGCGCAGCTGGTGCCGGGTGTGGGCACCTGCTCGGTGATGGGCACCGCCAGCACGATGGCGCTGATCACCGAAGCGATGGGCATGGCCGTTCCGGGCAGCGCCACCGCCGCCGCGGTGAGTGCCGACCGCCTGCGCGTGGCGGAAGACACCGGACGGATCGCGGTGGCGATGATCGGCGCGGCGCTGACGCCCGAACGCATCATGACGCCGGCGGCGATCGAGAACGCGCTGCGTGTGCTGCTGGCCACCGGCGGCTCGACCAACGGGCTGATCCACCTGACCGCGATCGCCGGCCGCCTGGGCATCGCGGTGGATCTCGACGCGCTCGACCGCATGAGCCGCGAGACGCCGGTGCTGATCGACTTGAAACCCTCCGGCGCGCACTACATGGACGACCTGCACCGCGCCGGCGGGCTGGTCGCGCTGCTGCGCGAGTTGAAGCCGCTGCTGCACCTGGACACGCTCACCGTCAGCGGCCGCACGCTGGGCCAGGTGATCGAAGCGTCGCCGCCGCCGCATGCGCAGGACGTCGTGCGCCCCATGGCTCGGCCGATCTACCCGCGCGGCGGCATCGCGGTGCTGCGCGGCAACCTGGCGCCCGGTGGTGCCGTGATCAAGCAGTCGGCCGCGCTGCCGGCGCTGATGGAGCACAGCGGCCGCGCGGTGGTGTTCGAAGACGCGGCCGACCTGGCCGCCCGCATCGACGCCGACGACCTCGACGTGCGCGCCGACGACGTGCTGGTGCTCAAGCGCATCGGCCCCAAGGGCGCGCCCGGCATGCCCGAGGCGGGTTACCTGCCGATCCCGAAGAAGCTGGCGCGCGCCGGCGTGAAGGACATGGTGCGCATCTCCGACGGCCGCATGAGCGGCACCGCGTTCGGCACCGTGGTGCTGCACGTCACGCCCGAGGCTGCGGTCGGCGGGCCGCTGGCCTGGGTGCACAGCGGCGACCGCATCACGCTGAGCGTGGAGCGGCGCGAACTGACCCTGCATGTCGACGACGCCGAGCTCGCCCGCCGCGCGGCCGCCGCGCCGGTGTCCGAGCCCGGCGCCGAGCGCGGGTATCGCCGGCTCTTCCTGCGCAGCGTGACGCAGGCCGACCAGGGCGTCGACTTCGACTTCCTGCGCGCGGCCCGCAGCAGCGCGACGGTGCCGCGCTGCTGAGCGCGATCATGGCCGGGCCGCGTGTGCGCGGTTCCAATCGGGCGGTGGATGACGTGATGCGCTGGCGCAAGCTCATCGGCGCAGGGTTGCTGTGCGCCGTGCTGGGCGCTGCGCTGACGGCCTGCAGCCTGGTCAAGCTGAAGCAGGAGAGCGCGGTCTTCTTTGCGTCGACCGTGCTCGTCGGACGCATCGACTGTCCGGCCGACTGGAAGGGCCATGTCGTCGTCATGGCCTATGCGATGGCCGATGGCCGGGCCCGTGTGGCCCACCAGGCCACGCTGCACGAATGCGGCAGCTACGAGTTGATCGTGCCGCAGGGCGACTATCGGTTGTCCGCCTTCGGCGATGCCAATGGCAACGGCGTCTTCGACGCTGGCGAGCCAGCGGGAGCTTATGCCGCGTCGGCAGCCGTCACGGCGCCCGGCACCGGGATCGTCGCCGCGCTCGATTTCGCCATCACGCGCAACCCGGCTCGCCCTGCACTGCCGCCGGCCGTCGGCGCCGGCGACGCCCGCTCGCCGCGCCACAGCACGCAGATCGGCGCACTGGCCGATCTCGACGCGACCCGCTTCTCCACCGCCAGCGGCCAGCAGGGCTACTGGGCGCCGGTCGAGTTCTTCCGCCACCACGGCGGCAACGTCTACTTTCTCGAACCCTACGACCCGGACAAGATCCCGATCCTCTTCGTGCACGGCGCCGCCGGCTCGCCGCAGGACTGGCGCTACGCGTTCGACCACATCGACCGCACGCGCTACCAGCCATGGTTCTTCCAGTACCCGTCGGGCGCGTCGCTCGACTCGATGGCCTACCTGCTGTACTGGAAGCTGTTCAACCTGCAGCTGCGCTACCGCTTCGACACGCTGGCCATCGCCGCGCACAGCATGGGCGGACTGGTGGTGCGCCGGTTCCTGGCCGACTTCGGTGCGCAGTTCCCGCAGATCAAGCTGTTCGTCTCGCTGTCCACGCCGTGGGCCGGTGAGGCGTCGGCCGAGGTCGGCGTGCAGCATTCGCCCGCGGTGGTGCCGTCGTGGATCGACATGCAGCCCGACGGCCGCTTCCTGCAGGCGCTGTTCGGCCGGCCGCTGCCCGGCCACACCACGTACTACCTGTTCTTCGGGCACAAGGGCGGCTACAGCATGCTGCGGCCGAACCACGACGGCACCGTCACGTTGGCGAGCCAGCTGCGCCACGCGGCGCAGGCCGAAGCGAAGATGGTGTTCGGCTTCGACGAAGACCATGTCGGCATCCTCCGCTCGCCGCAGGTGATGCGGCAGTTGGCGCTCGTCACCGACAGCCTGTTGCAGGCGCGTGCCGGCGCGCCGCCGCCGGGACAGCTGGTCGTGAATTTCGGCTTCGACGGCTCGGTCGAGACACCGCGCCCGTGGCCGACCCTGCTGCTGTATCCGGTGCGCGACGACGCGCCGCCACCGTCGGCGCCGCAGGCGAGCCTGGTCGTCGCGTTGACGGCCGACGACACGGGCCGTCGCGTGGCGCCGATTCCGCCCGGCCTGTACGACGCCGCGCTGGTGGCCCCGTCGTTCCACACCGAGCCGGCGACGCAGCGTGTGCGCGTCGCCGCCGGCGCCGACGCCGCGCTGCACTTTCACCTGGCGCCGCAGGGCGCGTTGAGCGGCTACGTCGGCGCCGAACTCGGCGCCGGCGACAACCCGGCCGGCAGTTACCGGCCGCCGCACGCCAGCGTGGCGATCCGCGAGATCACACTGGTCGGCGCCGGCGTGCGCCGCTCGCTGGTGCCGCGCCGCGACGGCGCCGACGACCTGGTCTGGCGCTACCTGCACGGCCGCGATGACGCTTATCGCGCCCAGTTCTCGTTCGTCGGCCTGCCGGCCGGCGAGTACGAACTGTCGATCGTGGCCGACGGACATGCGCCGCATCGGTCGCGGCACGCCGTCGTGCCGGGGCGGCAGCCACCGCTGCGCCCCATCACGCTGCAGCCGCTGCGCTGAGGGCTCAGCGCCGCGTCACGACGACCTCGAGGTACTCGCTGGGCGCGACCAGCGAGCCGGCACCGGCCCGATTCGCGCCGTCGATCAGCTCGGTCAGGTCGTGCTCCAGCGCCGCGGCCTTGTCGGCGGGCAACGCGGCGAACGCCTTGTGCACCGGCCCGTACCAGCGGCGGAAGACGTCGATCATGTGGGCCGCCGAGCGGTAGCGGAAGTTGAAGATGCGCGGCGTCACGTCGATCGCCGCGGCCTGCTCGCCGAACAGCGCGCGCAGGTGCGACTCGACGCCCCACAGCGACGGCGGCTGCACGCCAGGCGGCGGCGGCAGGTGGCGGCCCAGCACCTTGAACATGCGGCCGACCAGGCTGTCGGGCGTCCAGTTCGCCAGGCCGATGCGCCCGCCCGGGCGGCACACGCGCAGCATCTCCGACGCCGCCCGGCTCTGGTCGGGCGAGAACATCACGCCGAAGGTCGACAGCACCGCGTCGAAGCTCGCATCCTCGAACGGCAGCTCCTCGGCATCGGCGACGCGGAACGCCACCTCCAGCCGTTCGGCGCGCGCCCGCTCGGCGCCGCGGTCGAGCAGCGCCTGCACATAGTCGGTCGAGGTGACCGCGCAGCCGCGGCGCGCCGCCGCCAGCGTGGCATTGCCGTTGCCGGCGGCCACATCGAGCACGGCTTCGTCGTAGCGCAGGTCGCAGGCCTCGGCCAGCGACTCGCCGACGCCTTGCAGCGTGGTGCCGATGACGGCGTAGTCGCCGCTGGCCCAGGCCGCCTGCTGCCGTGTCTTGACGGTTATGAAGTCATGAGGTGCATTCATGGTGTCTTGCTCCTGTGAAAGGGGGTGGTGGTGAAGAACGACGGTCCGCCATCGGCGCCGTCCGCGGGAAACGCAGCTGCCGCGGCCAGCGGCGGCGCGAGGATCTGAACGAAGGCGCAGCCGGCAGCCGCCACGACGACGCACGCGATGGTCAACAGGCGACGCTTCATGTCGCCCCCTGCGTGGCCGGCTGCACGACGCCGTGCGTCAGCAACTGGCCGAACTGGCGCCCGACCTGCGCGGTGGCCGCCAGCGGCGCCAGGCCCGATCGACGGTGCGGCCGGCGAACGCGCTCGACCGCCTGCTGCAAGGTCAGGTGCAGCACGTCGCGCTGTGCGTGGCTGCCGCCCAGACGATGCACCTGCGCCGGCAGGCCCCCGAGCAGGCTGATCGCCCGCGCATGATCGCCGCGGCCGAAGGCGATCAGTGCACGGCAGGCCGGCAGCCCGAGTTGACTGGTGGTCCGGCCATGGCGCGTGGGTCGCAGCTGGGCCGATGCCAACGCGAGCTCGAGCCGCTGCGCGCGGTCCCACTGCCGTGCCCCGACGAAGGCCAGCATCGCGTGCACGTCGCTGAAGCTGCAGAATCCGTCGTCGATGTGCGGCGCCCAGGCATCGGCCAGCTCACCCCAGCGCGCGCCGGCGGCGCCGCCGCGCAGCTCGACGCGCCAGAGCAGCGCCGCCGCGTCGATCAGATCGGCCATCTCGGCGGTGCGGCCGGCCCGCACGCGCTGGTCGTACAGCTGCAGCGCCGACTCGACTTCGCCCTGCGCCAGCCTGAACAGCGCCAGGTGCCACCAGCCGTGTGTGGCCACCGTGGTGTCCAGGCTCCATTGCGGCAGATGCTCCTGGAGCCAGCGCACGCCGGCGTCGGGCCGATCCGCCGTCTCGAAGACATGCGCCATCACGTGGTGCGCACGGGCATCGCCCGGCTCGAGCTGCAACGCGTCGCGGGCCACCTGCTCGGCCCGGTGGCTCTCGCCGTTCTCCACCAGACCGAAGGCATGCATCGCCAGCACGGCATGGCAGCCCGGCAGCTCGCGCGACCAGGCCGGCAGCACCGCGGCCGTGCGCTGGCTCATGCCGATGATGTCGCCGACGGCATAGTCGAACGCGTGCGCCACGTGCAGCGCCAGCGCATCACGCGGCTGTCGCTCGAGCAGCACGCCGAGCAGCGAGCGCGCGCGCTCGTAGTCGTCGGCCAGCGTGGCGGCGATCACCGCGCGGTGGCCGTCCTCGTGATCGCAAGCCGGCAGCGCCATGGCGGTCTGCAGCGCCGCGCGCGCCGAACGCACCCGCTGCGGGTCGCGGCTGCACAGCAGCAGATAGGCTCGCATCACGTGGGCCATCACGAAGCCCGGCGCTTCGTTCAGCGCCTGCTCGAGGTGGCGGTCGGCGCCGCGGCGCCAGCCCAGCACGGCAGCCAGCGCCTGCTGATAGGCCTGCAGGGCGGCGGGCGTCGCGCCGGTGACGCGGTTGCCGTGGTGGTCGACAAGAGTGGGGTTCATGGCGAAGCCTTCGTTCGGACGGCGGCGATGGGCGCACGGGCGGTGGGGTCATTCATCGGGCGTGCCCGAGTCGATGTCAGATCGAGTGCAGCGGCCGGCGCAGTCGAGCAGCCGTGCCGACGTGCGCCAGTGCCGGCGCAGCGTGAAGACGAGCCAAGGCCAGCTCAGGCTGCCCAGCAAGGAGAGGTTCAACAACATGTCGCGGCTCCGGTATCGGTGTGCGGTGGGAAGTGCAGTCACTCTAGGAGCGGGCTGCATCAGCCCTGCATCACCACCGGGCCCTTCTTGTTTCGTTTGTTTCAGCGCTGCCCGGCGAGCGTCGGTGCGCAGCGAAGTCGCCTTATTCTTCGCACCGTCGTCGACACGGAGCAGAGCCCCTCGGAGCCCACTCGGATGTCCAGCAACCCCAAAGCCACCATCCTGGTCGTCGACGACGAGACCGACGTCCGCGACGTCATCCAGGAGTACCTGCAGGCCCACGGTTATGCCGCGCTGGGCGCCGAGAGTGCCGAGGCCGCCCGTGCGCTGGCCGGCAAGCAGAGCTTCGACCTGGCGCTGATCGACATCCACATGCCCGGCGAGGACGGCTTGAGCCTGGCGCGCCACCTGCGCGAGCGTTACGCCAAGGTGGCCATCGTCATGCTGACCTCGGCCGCGACGGTGGTCGATCGCATCGTGGGCCTCGAGATGGGTGCCGACGACTACGTGGCCAAGCCGTTCGACCCCCGCGAACTGCTGGCCCGCGTGAAGAGCGTGCTGCGGCGCACCTCGCCGGCCGGCCGCGCCGAGCTCGGTGCCGAGCGGGTGCGCATCGGCCGCTGCGTGCTCGACTTGAGCGCCCAGCGCCTCACCGACGAACACGGCGCGGAAGTGCCGATGTCGCCGCTCGAGTTCGACCTGCTCAAGGCGCTGGCGGCGCAACCGAACCGGCCGCTGTCGCGCGAGCGCATTCTCAACGCGACCCAGCAGCGCGACTGGGACCCCTACGACCGCAGCGTGGACCTGCGCATCATGCGGCTGCGCCGCAAGGTCGAGCCCGACCCCGAGCACCCGCAGTTCATCAAGACCCTGCGCAATGCGGGCTACGTGTTCGTGCCCGACGGACAGTGACCGAGAGCGAGCCCCCATGACCATCCGACCGCGCCGACGATCGCTGCTGTATCCGTGGCTGTTGCTGACGCTGCTGCTGGCGCTGGCCGGCTGTGCGCGCGAGACTGAACCGACGCTGCGTATCGGCACCAACGTGTGGATCGGCAGCGAGCCGCTGTACCTGGCCCGCGAGCTCGGGCACCTCGACGCCAAGACCGTGCAGCTGGTCGAATACCCGTCGGCCAGCGAAGTGCTGCGCGCGTTTCGCAATCAGGCGATCGACGGCATGGTGATCAGCCTGGACGAGCTGTTCGGCCTGGCCGCCGACGGGCTGAAGCCGCGCGTGATCCTGGCGGTCGACGTGTCGCACGGCGCCGACGTGGTGGTCGGCCGCACCGGCATGCGCACGATGAAGGACCTGCAGGGCAAGCCCGTCGCGGTGGAAAGCGGCGCGCTCGGCGCCTACGTGCTGAGCCGCGCGCTGGCGCTCAACGGCATGCAGGCGAGCGACGTCAACGTCGTGCACATGGAATCCAACGAGCAACCCGGCGCCTTCGACAAGGGGCTGGTGGACGCCGCGGTGACCTTCGATCCTTACCGCTCCCAGCTGCTGCGCGCCGGCGCGAAGACGCTGTTCGACAGCACCCAGATCCCAGGCGAGATCGTCGACCTGATTGCCGTGCGTGCGAACGTGCTCGAGCAGCAGCCGCAGGCCGTGCAGGCGCTGCTGACCGGCTGGTTCAAGGCGCTCGACTACCTGAATCGCGAACCCAAGGACGCGGCACGCCGCATGGGTGTGCGACAGCAGACCAGCGGCGAGCAGTTCGAGGCCGCGTTGAAGGGCCTGCACATCCCGTCGAAGGAGGAGAACCTGCGCATGCTCGGCGGCCCGTCGCCGGCGCTGGCCACGACCGGCCGCCGTCTGATGGGCCTGATGCTCGAAGCCAAGCTGCTGCGCAGCCCGGTCGAGATCGACGAGGTGCTCGCGCCCCAACCGCTGGCCAGCCTGCCGCCGTGATGCCGTGACGCCGCGCCTGTCGACATCGCTGAAGGTCACGGTGCCGCTGATGCTGCTGGCCTTCGCGGCGATGCTGAGCACGGTGAACCTGCTGTACCACGTGCCACGTGCCGAGCGCACGGCCGAAGCGGACATCCGCAAACGTGTGGTCCAGGAGATGTCGCGCCTGCAGAGCACGCTGGAGTACCTGGCGCTCAAGGGCGACCTGGTCGTCGCGCAGCACGAGATCGCGGTGCTGGCGCACAACCACGACATCCTGCTCGTCGTGCTGGCTGACGAGCGCGACACCGTGGTGGCGGCCACGCGACGCGCCTGGCTTGGCCGCCCGGTGGCCGACGTGCTGCCGAAGTTCGACTTCGAGCAGGCAGCCGGCGCCATCCGCGAACGCCGGGCCCGGCTGGGTATCGACCCGGGCGACGGCAATCTGGTCGGCTACGCCGGCATCCTGATGGGCCGCGAGCGCGAGCAGTTGCGCCCGTCGCGCAGCGGTACGCTGTTCCTGGCCTACGACCTGCACCGGCCGAAGGCCGAGGCGCGGGCGCAGGTGATCCAGCAGTCGCTCTACTGGGCCGGCTGGGTGACGGCCCTTGCACTGGCCATGTGGCTGGCGTTTCACTTCCTGCTGACGCGGCGCACCGCGCGGCTGGTGCGCGCCGCCGAGCAGCTGGCCGCCGGCGACCTGGGTGCACGCAGCGGCCTGAAGGGCCACGACGAGCTCGGGCGTCTCGGGCGTGCATTCGACGCGATGGCGCGCGACGTCGCGGCCACGCAGCTGCGGCTGCGCCAGGACATCGCCGAACATGCCCGCGTTCAGCAGGCACTGGCGAACAGCGAGGCGCGCTTGCAGCAGATCCTCAACAACTCCACCGCGGTCGTGTCGGTCAAGGACACCCAGGGCCGCTTCCTCTTCGTCAACCGCCAGTGGGAGCACCTGTTCCACCTGTCGCAGGCCGAGGTGCTGGGCCGGACGGAGAACGAGATCCTGCCGCAGGCCAGCGCCCAGGCGCTGCGCGCCAACGACCTGCTGGTGCTCGAGCGTAATGCGCCGATCGAGTTCGAGGAGGTGGCGCCGCTCGACGACGGCCTGCACACCTACATCTCGATCAAGTTCCCGCTGCACGACGCCGGCGGCGCGGCCTACGCGGTGTGCGGCATCTCCACCGACATCACCGAGAAGAAGCGCTCGGCCGAGGAGCTGACACGCCAGCGCGAGGCGCTCTACCAGCGCGAGAAGCTGGCGGCGCTGGGCTCGCTGCTGGCCGGCGTGGCGCACGAACTCAACAACCCGCTCTCGGTGGTGGTGGCACGCGCGGTGCTGCTGGAGGAGCAGGGCGACCCGGCGGCGCGTGCGGTGGCGGTGAAGATCCGCACCGCGGCCGAGCGCTGCGCGCGCATCGTGCGCACCTTCCTCGGCATGGCGCGCCAGCAACAGCCCGAGCAAGGGCCGGTGGCGATCAACGAGGTCGTCGCGGCGGCGCTCGACATGACTGCCTATGCCGTGCGCACCAGCAGCATCGAGGTGACGCAGGACCTGGCGCGCGACATCCCGCTGATCGTCGGCGACGCCGACCAGCTGCATCAGGTGCTGCTCAACCTGGTCATCAACGCGCAGCAGGCACTGCAGGACCAGCCGGCGCCGCGCCGCATCCGCGTCGCCACGCACCACGCGATCGACGACGACCGCGTCTGCATCACGGTCACCGACAACGGACCCGGCATTCCGGCGCACCTGCGCGCGCGCGTGTTCGAGCCCTACTTCACCACCAAGCCCACCGGCATCGGCACCGGCGTCGGCCTGGCGGTGAGCCTGGGCATCGTCGAAGCCCATGGCGGCACGCTGACGGTCGACGGCCCCGCCGCCGGCGGCGCCGTCTTCACCATCGCGCTGCCGGTCGGCGACGTCGGCACGATCGGCACCGTGACCGAGGCAGTGACGCAGGCCAAAGCGCACCGGCGCACGGTGCTGATCGTCGACGACGAAGCCGAGCTTCGCGAGACGCTGGCGCAGATCCTGATGGGCGCCGGGCATCGGGTGGTCGCGGTGGGCTCGGGCCGCGAGGCGCTCGACCGCCTGGCGGCGCAGCGCTTCGACGTGATCCTGACCGACATGCGCATGCCCGATCTCGACGGCCGCGCGCTGTACCAGGAGATCGAGCGGCGCTGGCCACGCCTGGCCGCCCGCGTGGTGTTCGTCAACGGGCGGCACCGCCGCGATCTCTCCAACCTCGAAGGCGCGGAAGGCATCGAGGTGGCGTCACTCAGCGCCTCCCTCGGCTCGGCGCAGGACAAGGTCGGCTCGGCGCTGGCCCGCACCACCGGCCCCGACAATGATGCCGTGCTGGCGCTCAACACCGCCTACATGACCGACGGGGCGGTGGTGCGCGTCGGCGACGGCGTGACGCTCGAAAAGCCGCTGCTGATCGTCAACCTGCGCGCTGGAGCCGAAGGCCGCTTCGTTGCCACCCGCAACGTCGTCAGCATCGGCCAGGGTGCGGCGGCGACGCTGGTCGAGGCGTTCGTCGGGCTTCCCGGCGCGACGACGGAAGGCCAGCACAACGCCGCCACCGAGATCGTGGTGGGTGATGCGGCCAAGGTCACGCACGTCAAGATCGCTGCGGATGCCGGCAAGGCTGTGCATCTGTCGAACTGGATGGCGGGGCTCGGCAAGGGGGCCGACTACCGCGGCTTCCAGCTGACGCAGGGCATCGGCCTTGCCCGCAACCAGATCTTCGTCACCTACCACGGCGAAGGCGCGACGCTCGATCTGTCGGGCTTGTTCCTCGGCCAGGCGTCCGAACATATCGACACCACGCTCGTCGTCGATCACGCGGTGCCCGGTTGCGTCAGCCGCGAGCTGTTCAAGGGCGTGCTCGACGGCCACGGCCGCGGCATCTTCCAGGGCAAGATCATCGTCCGGCCGGACGCGCAGAAGACCGACGGCAAGCAGATGGCGCAGGTGCTGATGCTGTCGGAGGACGCCGAATTCGACTCCAAGCCGGAGCTGGAGATCCACGCCGACGACGTGGTGTGCGGCCACGGCTCCACCGCCGCCGAGATCGATGCCGAACGGCGCGGGACGCGTGAGGCCCGACAGCCCGTTGTCGCCGCCGGTGACGGAGGCCCAGCGGAAGGCGAGACCCCAGAGAACCTGGCCGATGGCGAGCGTGATCATCAGGAACCCCAGGCCGCTTGCGCGCAGCGCGACCAGGCCGAACAGCGCCGCGCATAGCGTGGTGCAGGCGAGGGGGAGCGGCGCAGAGGCAAGCTGCCCCAGGCCGTAGCGCAGCGACAGCCAGGCCGAGAAATAGGCCGCGAGGCCCAGGTAGGCCGCGTGCCCGAGC
>CALMQI010000094.1 GCA_937871935.1 uncultured Burkholderiales bacterium | reverse complement strand
GGTCCTTCCTCCTGGAAATGGAACAGATCCATTTCGCGGCCGAGTTTGCGGTGATCGCGCTTCTCCGCTTCCTCCTGCTGCTTCAGGTAGGCAGCCAGTTCCTTCTCGTCGGCGAACGCGACGCCGTAGATGCGCTGCAATTGCGGACCCGTGGCATCACCGCGCCAATAGCTGCCGGAAAAGCGCGTGATCTTGAAGCCCTTACCGATTGGGCCTGTTGAAGTCATGTGCGGGCCACGGCAGAGATCGAGCCACTCGCCCTGTTTGTAGATCTTCAACTCCTGATCCGGCGGGATCGCATCCACCAACTCGACCTTGAAGTGCTCACCCGCCGCTTTGAAGTGCGCCTTGGCCTTATCGCGCGACCAGATCTCCTTCGTAAAGGCGGCGTTCTTGGCAATGATCTCGTGCATCTTCTTTTCGATTTTTGCCATGTCGTCGGGCACGAACGGTTCGGCTTTGGCAAAATCGTAATAGAAGCCGTTGTCGATCACGGGACCGATGGTCACCTGCGTGCCGGGCCACAGCGCCTGCACCGCCTCCGCCAGCACGTGCGACACCATGCCCGACAGCTGCTGCGTCTGGCCATGACCCACCGCGCGCGACAGCTCGGACTGCACGATGCCGTCGCGACCGATCACCGCCACGCTGACATGTTCCGTGGCGGTCTCGAGCGCCAGTCCCGGGGCGTCGGCGCTCATGGACGCGGGTCGCGGGTCGAGTTGCCGCCGCGCATGCTCCAACGCACCCCCGACATCACCATGACTCCGGCAATGCGCGCCATGCCGACAGCAGTTCCAGTCCGCGTCCCAGTGTCGCCTCGGCCGTGATGACGCGCTCCGGCTCGGGCGCACCCAGGTCCCCCGCGGCGATCGCCGCCGGCTACGCCGCCTGGGGCTGGAGCGGCGTGGTGCTGGCCGTCACCTTGATCGTGTTCTGGCTGCTGCTGCAGTTCAGCCGCGCGCTGCGTGTGCTGCGCACCGCCGGCAACGCGCCGGTCGGGCACGTCGACAGCGCCGTGATGCTGAACGTCAAGCTGCAGGCCGGCATGCGGCTGCCGCAGATCCTGGCGCTGACCAAGAGCCTCGGCCACAAGCTGGCCGACGACCCCGAGACTTTCGAGTGGCGCGACGCCGGCGGCGACGCGGTACGTGTGGAGCTGCACAACGGGCGCAGCACACGCTGGATGCTGCAACGCGCGGGCGGCGACGCGCCGCCCGCGGCTGACTCCGCCTGACAAGGAGCAAGCCGATGACGATCCGCGCCCTGCGTTCGCGTTGGCAGCGCGCGCTGGTGGTCCTCGCAGCGGCCTGGCTGCTGCTCGGCTGCGGCCAGACCGTCGACCTGCACATGCCGCTGCGGCTGTACGTGCTGGACTGCGGCGAGGCGCAGATCCCCGACATCTCGCCCTGGTCGCCCGGCACCAACGAAGGCCGGCCGATGACCTTCAGCAACCACTGCTACCTGATCCGCCGCGCCGGCGCGTGGATGCTGTGGGACAGCGGCTTCGCCGACGCGCTGGCCGCGTTGCCCGGCGGCCAGCTCGGCAACCGCGGCATGCGCATGCGGCGCAGCAAGACGCTCGTCGCGCAGCTGGCCGAGCTCGGTCTTTCGCCGGGCGACATCCGCCATCTCGCGTTCTCGCACACGCATGCCGACCACGTCGGCAATGCCAACCTCTTCACCCGGGCCACGCTGTACATGCAGCGCGCCGAGTTCGACGCCGCGTTCGGGCCGGAGCCGGCCCGCTACGGCTTCAACCCGGCAGCCTACGAGAAGCTGCGCGACAACACGGTCGTCAGGCTCGACGGCGACAAGGACGTCTTCGGCGACGGTTCGGTGGTGCTGCTGGCGACCCCGGGCCATACGCCGGGCCACCAGTCGCTGCTGCTGCGGCTGCCACGCACCGGCGCGGTGGTGCTGTCGGGCGATCTGGCGCACTTTGCCGACAACTTCGAGCAGCGCCGCGTGCCGGGCTTCAACTTCGACAAGGCGCAGTCGCTGGCCTCGATGGAGCGCATCGCCGCGCTGGTGAAAGCCGAACGCGCGCAGCTGTGGCTCAACCACGACAGCGCGCAGAAGGCACGCATCGTGCACTCGCCGCGCTACTACGAGTAGCCCGCGACGCCGCATGGCAGCCGTCGCCCCTTACTGCGCGATCGACTTCGGCACCAGCAACTCGGCGGTGGCGCTGCCGCACGCCAACGGGCCGGGCGTGACACTGGTGCCGCTGGAGGACGGCTTCACCGGCATGCCGACGGCGGTGTTCTACGCCGTCGAGGGCCTGGGCATCCACCAGGCGCCGCAGCGCCTGTACGGCCGCGCCGCGGTGGCCGCCTACGTGGAGGGCACCGAAGGTCGGCTGATGCGCTCGATGAAGAGCATCCTCGGCTCGACGCTGGTCGAGCGCAGCACCGAGGTCGGCGGCGGGCATTCGGTGCGATACCTCGACGTGATCGGCGCCTACCTGCGGCATCTGAAAGCGCGCGCCGAGGCGCAGGCCGGCGCGCCGATCACGCGGGCGGTGATCGGCCGGCCGGTGTTCTTCGTCGACGACGAACCCGAACGCGACGTCGCCGCGCAGGCGGCGCTGACCCGCGTGGCGCGCGAGTCGGGCTTCGCCGACGTGCAGTTCCAGTACGAGCCGATCGCCGCCGCCTTCGACTACGAGCAGGGCGCCACCCGCGAGCAGACCGTGCTGGTTGCCGACATCGGCGGCGGCACCTCGGACTTCAGCGTCGTGCGCATCGGACCGGCACGCGCCAGGCGGCTCGACCGGCGCGACGACATCCTGGCCAACCACGGCGTGCACGTGGCCGGCACCGACTTCGACCGCCGCATCGAGCTGCGCTGCATCCTGCCGCTGCTGGGTTACGGTGCGTTCGGCCCGCCGCGCGCTGACGGCAGCGCGCCGCGCGAGGTGCCGAGCCGCATCTACTTCGACCTGGCGACCTGGCATCTGATCAACACCTGCTACGCGCCGGCACGGGTGCTCGAGTTGCGCGCGATGCGCGACTGGTACGCCGAGCCACGCCAGCACGCGCGGCTGATGCGCGTGCTCGACGGCCGGCTCGGCCATGCGCTGGCGGCGCGCGCCGAGGACGCCAAGATCGCGGTGGCCGACGGCGCGGCCACGCGCATCGACCTGGCCGCGATCGAGGCGGCGCTCAGCGTCGAACTGCGGCAGGCGCAGGCGATGGAGGCGATCGCCGACGACCGCGCGCGCATCGTCGGCGCGGCGCGCGAGGCGCTGCGCCAGGCCGGGCTTGATCCGGCACAGCTCGACGCGATCTACTTCACCGGCGGCTCCACCGGGCTGGCCCCGCTGGCGCAGGCCATCGCCGCGGAATGGGATGCGCAGGGCGAGCACATCGATCCGGCCAGCATGCCGCTCACCCGGCTCGCCAATTCGGCAATCGATGGCGTGGCGCAGCGCGAGGCGGAGGTGCGGGCCGACATAGCCAGGTACGCCGGCAGCGATCTGCTGTGCTACCGCGCCGATGGTTCCGACAGGCTCGTTATCGAGCAGTCCTCGCGCTGGGACCCGGTGCTCGACTGGGCCGCCAGCCGGTTCGATTGCCGCTTCCAGCTCGCCGAGGGCGTCATGCCCGTCGCGCAGTCCGAGGCGATCCGGGCTGCTGTCGTCGCGGCCCTGGCGTCCGCAGGCGCGTTCCAGCTCACGCCATTGCATGTCGTCACCACGTTGACCGGCTCGGCGCTGCTGGCGCTGGCGGTCGCGGAACGTCAACTCGACGCCGAAACCGCGTGGGCGGCGGCGCACGTGGACGAGGACTTCCAGATCGTGCAATGGGGCTGGGACGCCGAGGCCAGGGCCCGCCGCGCGTTCCGCTGGACCGAGATGCAGGCCGCCACCCGCTTGCTCGATCTGGCGTCGTCTTTTCGATCGGGCATTTCTTAACCGGCGTTAACAGTTTGTTTGCTTCACAAATTGTAAAGTCAAAAAATGGTGAGCTACAGGTGGTTTTCGAGAATGTCCCAGTTGGAGTTTACGCAGTCAGCATTATTCATGATGAAAACGAAAACGGAGAATTGGATTCTAATTTTTTTGGAATACCAAAGGAAGGTTTTGGCTTTTCAAACGATGCCATGGGGACTTTTGGACCACCTAGCTTTGAGAAGGCGAGTTTTAAGCTGACTGAGAATGCGGCTTTGACGATTAACCTAAAGTACATGTAGTTGCAGTGATTTGACTTAACAACCTCAAATTTTAGCCCTTAACCCAAATTGTTTTTTGCCATGCCATAAATTTCCTAGCTTAAAACTTTTATAGCTAGCTGATTTTTATGATGAAACGACTTGTGTTCGCAGTTTGCCTTAGCGGATTGAGCCTCTCTATCCAGGCGCAGGGCTGGAAGGATGATTTTAATCAGGCAGAGGTGTTTTATCATGAAAAGAACTACACCAAGACTCTCTTGTTTGGTGAAGCTGCTTTTAAAAAATATCAGGA
>CALMQI010000093.1 GCA_937871935.1 uncultured Burkholderiales bacterium | reverse complement strand
ATGCGCTGCGCTTCACGTTCGCCGCGCTGGCGAGCCTGGGCCGCAACATCAACTTTGACAGCAAGCGCTGCGAGGGTTACCGCAACTTCTGCAACAAGCTCTGGAACGCCACCAAGTTCGTGTTGATGAACTGCGAGGGCAAGGACAACGGGCTGCTCGAGCACAGCAAGGCCGACTGCAGTCCCGGCGGCAAGGCACACGGCTACCTGCGCTTCTCGAGCGCCGACCGCTGGCTCACCGGCGAGCTGCAGCGGGTGGAGGCTGCGGTGGCGCAAGCCTTCGCCGAGTACCGGCTCGACAACGTGGCCAACGCGATCTACCAGTTCGTCTGGGACGAGTACTGCGACTGGTACATCGAGATCGCGAAGGTGCAGATCGCGCAAGGCGACGAGTCACAGCAGCGCGCCACGCGCCGCACGTTGCTGCGTGTCCTCGAGACGGTGCTGCGTCTGCTGCATCCGGTGGCGCCCTTCATCACCGCCGAGTTGTGGGACACGGTGTCGGTGGTGGCCGGGCGGCGCACAGCCGGCTCGGGCGACAGCATCGTCACGGCGCCCTACCCGCAGGCCCAGCTGGAGAAGATCGATCCGCAGGCCGACGCCTGGATGACCCGCTTCAAGGCGCTGATGCTCGCGATCCGCAGCCTTCGCAGCGAGATGGGTCTGCAGCCCGGGCAGAAGGTACCGCTGTACGCAGTGGGCGATTCGGCCTTTGTGGCCGAGGCCGGCCCCCTGCTGTCGACGATCGGACGGCTGGCCGAGGTGCGTTCGTTCGACGACGAAGCCGCCTTCGCGGCCGCGGCGGCACAGTCACCGGTGGCCGTGGTGGGTGAGATCAGGCTGGCGCTGGTGGTACCGATCGACGTCGATGCTGAACGCGCGCGTCAGTCGAAGGAGATCGAGCGGCTGCAGGGCGAGATCCGCAAGGCCGAGGCCAAGCTCGACAACGAGAGCTTCGTGGCGCGCGCGCCGGCGGCCGTGGTCGAGCAGGAGCGTGCGCGGCTGGCCGACTTCAGGCAGGCGCTTCGCCGGCTTGAAGATCAACGGGATCGTCTGGGGCCGTCGGCCTGAACTCGGCGCGCGCCGGCGTCGCCGACAGCAGCTCGTCGATGCGCCGGGCCACCGCCCAGGCGCTGCGGATGCGCGATTCACGTGTGGTGCTGGCCACGCGCGGCGTGACCTGCAGCGTGTCGACCTCGTGCAAAGGGCGGCCCGGGTCGAGCACACCCGGCTCCAGGCTGTCGAACCAGGCCGCGGCCATGCGGCCGGAGCCCAGCACCTCGGCCAGCGCCATCTCGTCGAACAGGCTCGAGTGCGCGATGCTGACCAGCACCTGGCTCTGCTTGCACGACGGCAGGAAGCGTTCGCCCAACAGACCGTGGTAGCGCGAAAAGTAGGTGAGCATCACGCACACGCCATCGGCCTGCTCCATCAGCTCGCGCAGGCCCAGCGGCTCGACCTTCCAGCGGTTCCACAGCGTATCGGACACATGCACCGCCGGGTCGTAGCCGACGACGCGCGAGCCGAAGGCCCCCAGCAGCTGCGCCAGCGGCCGAGCCGCCGGCGTCATGCCGATCAGGCCGACAGTGGCGCCACCCAGCTCGCGGCCGACCAGCAGACCTTCGGCGCTGAGCACCGGCACGCGGCGGAACATCTGCAGCAGCGCGCCGATCATGAACTCGGCCTCGGCGGTGGCGCTGGCACTCACCGGCCGCACCACCTCGACGCCAGCCCGTGCGCAGGCGTCGGTGTCGATGTTCTCGGCGCCGGAGCTCAGGCGCCCCACGGCACGCAGCACCGGCGCGTAGTGCAACGCCTGGCTGTCGAGCGCCACCGACGGCGGGATGATCAGCGCGCGCACGTTGAACAACGCCTGGCGAAAGGCCCGCGGATCACGCGCCAGGTCCGGCGCATAGCGCACCGCATGGCGCGCCACCAGCCAATGCATGACCTCCGGCTCGAGCGGTTCGACGATCAGCACGTCCATGCGTGTTCCAGCTCACTTCTGGAGCGAGACGCACCGATCGGCATGCCAGAATCCCTCATGTGACGCCCAACGATTTTATGTAAGCAATGTTGATCAAGAAGGCCATCTTCCCTGTTGCCGGACTCGGCACCCGGTTCCTCCCCGCCACCAAGGCGCAGCCGAAGGAAATGCTGCCCGTGGTGGACAAGCCACTGATCCAGTATGCGGTCGAGGAGGCTTACGAGGCCGGCGTGAGGGAGATGATCTTCGTGACCGGGCGTCATAAGCGGCCCATTGAGGACCACTTTGACATGACGTTCGAGCTCGAGGTAGCCCTTGAACAGGCGGGTAAAGCCGAGCTGCTCGAGGTCGTCCGCCAGGTCAAGCCGGACGACATGGAGTGCATCTACGTCCGGCAGGCGCAGGCGTTGGGACTGGGACATGCGGTGTTGTGCGGGCAGCGGCTGGTCGGCAACGAACCATTCGCCGTCCTGCTGGCCGACGACCTGATGGTCGGCCAGCCGTCGGTGCTGAAGCAGATGGTCGACCAGTATGCCGAGTGGCGCGCAACCATCCTGGCCGTGCAGGAAGTGCCGGCTGCCCACACGCGGCGCTACGGCATCGTGGCCGGCACCCCCGTGAACGAGCGTGTGATGGATGTGACACGCATCGTCGAGAAGCCGGCCCCCGAGGCCGCACCGTCCCGTCTGGGTGTGGCCGGGCGCTACATCCTGACCCCCGGGGTCTTCCACGAGATCCTGACCCAGCCGCGGGGCGTCGGCGGCGAGATCCAGCTCACCGACGGCATTGCCTCGCTGCTGCGCCGCGAGAAGGTGTTCGCCTATCGCTACGAAGGCAAGCGCTACGACTGCGGCAGCAAGGAAGGCTTCCTCGAGGCCAACGTCGAACTGGCGCTCGCGCATGCCGAGCTGGGCCCGGGCTTTCGCGAATTTCTCAAGGGCCTGGCGCTGTAGCGCCCGAGCGGCCGCGCCTCAGCGCCGGCGCAGCACGTGCACGAATTCGTCGGCGCCGGCGCTCTGCTCGACCAGCTCGTTACCACTCTGCCGGGCGAAGGCCTGGAAGTCGCGCGTCGAGCCCGGATCGGTGGACACCACACGCAGCAGGTCGCCGCTCTTCATGTCGGCCAGGGCCTTCTTGGCCTTCAGGATCGGCAGCGGACAGTTGAGACCGCGGGTGTCGAGATCTTTGTGGGCTTGCATCGGGTCGTGGGCTCGGTCGACGGCCGATTCTACGGGCGGCGCGCAAGATCCATGAAACGGGGCTCGTACCCGCGCGATCGCAGCCAGTCGGCCAGTGCATAGCCGGTGCCGGCCGGCCAGCACAACAATTCGGCCGGCGCGAACAGCTTGTACTCGGCCAGCTCGGGCGACAGGCGCACTTCGCCGCGGGCCTGCGCGTGGTAGGCGATGATCACCTGGTTCATGCGCTCGAACTCGTAGACGCCGATCAGTTTCAACGCATCGATCTGCAGCGCCGTCTCCTCGGCCACCTCGCGCCGGATGCCCTGCTCGGGCGACTCGCCGGCCTCCATGAAGCCCGTGATCAGCGCGAACATGCGTCCGCTCCAGGCGGCATTGCGCGCGAGCAGCACCTGGCCGTCGCGGTCGACGCACTCCACCACCGCCGCCAGCACCGGCGTCGGATTGTTCCAGTGGGTCCACGCGCAGGACGGGCAACGCAGCCGGATCTTCTCGCCGCCGTCCTCCAGCGCCGGCAGCGATTCCAGCGGCGTCGCGCAACGCGGGCAGAAACGATAGTCCTCGTGCATGCTCAAGCTGGGAACACGCCGGTCGACAGATAACGGTCGCCGCGGTCGCAGACGACGAAGACGATCGTCGCGTCGCGCACCTGCTCGGCGACGCGCAGCGCGACCCAGCAAGCGCCGGCCGCTGAGATGCCGCCGAACAAGCCTTCCTCGCGCGCGAGCCGCCGCGCCATGTCCTCCGCGTCGGCCTGCGACACCAGCACCAGCTCGTCGACCGCGCTCGGATCGTAGATCTTCGGCAGATAGGCCTCGGGCCACTTGCGAATGCCGGGAATGCGCGAGCCCTCGGCCGGCTGGGCCCCGACGATTCGCACCGCGGGGTTCTTCTCCCTCAGATAGCGGCTGACGCCGGTGATGGTGCCGGTGGTGCCCATCGCGCTGACGAAATGCGTGATGCGCCCGTCGGTCTGCTGCCACAGCTCGGGCCCGGTGGTCTCGTAGTGCACGCGCGGGTTGTCACCGTTGGCGAACTGATCCAGCACGCGGCCCTTGCCGTCGCGCTGCATCTGCTCGGCCAGGTCGCGCGCGTACTCCATGCCACCCGAGCGCGGCGTCAGCACCAGTTCGGCGCCGAAGGCCTTCATCGTCTGCGCGCGCTCGATCGACAGGTCCTCGGGCATCACCAGCACCATGCGATAACCGCGTATCGCCGCGGCCATCGCCAGGGCGATGCCGGTGTTGCCCGACGTGGCCTCGATCAGCGTATCGCCAGGCGCGATGTCACCGCGCTCCTCGGCGCGCCGAATCATGCTGATCGCCGGACGATCCTTCACCGAGCCCGCCGGGTTGTTGCCCTCGAGCTTGCCGAGGATCACGTTGCCGCGCTCGGCACCGAGTGCGCCCGGTACGCGCTGCAAACGCACCAGCGGTGTGCCGCCGATGGCGTCCTCGATCGTCATGTAGCGCGGCATGTCGGTGCTTGTCGTTGTCGGCGGACCCTGGATTGTCGCAGTGCTCGGCGGTCGTGCGCAGACCCCATGCCATAATCCGCGCCCCAAGCGCCTGCACACCTGCCCGGGTGGCGAAATCGGTAGACGCAGGGGACTCAAAATCCCCCGCCGCAAGGCGTGCCGGTTCGAGTCCGGCCCCGGGCACCACCGACTCCCCATGCCATCGCTTCCTCCCGTCACCAAGGCGTTGATGCTGATCTGCACGGCGGTGTTCTGCATCGACCTGCTGACGCCGATCGAGGTCTGGCTGGCGCTGTTTCCGATCGGCAGCGGACACTTCGGCCCCTGGCAGCTGGTGACCTACGCCTTCCTGCACGCCGACCCGCTGCACCTGTTCTTCAACATGCTGGGCCTGTGGATGTTCGGCGCCGAGCTGGAGCGCCTGTGGGGCCAGAAGCGCTACCTGCACATGCTGCTGGCCAGCGTGCTGGCCGCCGCGATCGTGCAACTGCTGTTCAACGTGGTCACCGGCTCGCGCGCGCCGACGGTCGGTGCCTCGGGCGCCCTGTTCGGGTTGCTGCTGTCCTTCGGCATGCTGTTCCCGAACCGCATCATCATGCCGCTGTTCCCGCCGATCCCGATGAAGGCGCGCACCTTCGTCATCGTGTTCGGTGCGCTCGAGCTGCTGCTCGGTCTGCAGGGCCCCACCGGCGTGGCCCACTTCGCCCATCTGGGCGGCATGCTCGGCGCCTGGCTGATGCTGCTGTACTGGCGCGGCCGCCTGCCGTTCGGCAGACGCCGCTGAGGCCGCCGCAGGCACGCTGCTTGCAGGCTGCCGGCTGTCGGGGATGACAAGACGGCGCAGCTGCGCCATGCTTCAGCCCTGAAACGCCATCGACGGGAGCACCACCATGCACCTGCGCCTGCCCATCCACCTGTCGTTCCCGGTCAGACTGTGGTTGACCGCGGTCGGTCTGGCACTCTGCGCTGCGGCGGCCGCGCAGCAGGCGCAACCGGGGCACGGTGACCTGGAGGCGCAGTCGCGCGCCCTTCAAAGAGCCAGCAGCGCGGTAGTCGGGGTGCGGACCCAGGCCGTCGATGACGCCCGCTCCAACGGCACGCTCGGTCGCGAGCGCCTGGGGTCCGGCGTGGTCGTCGACGACAAGGGCCTGGTCTTGACGATCGGCTACCTGATCCTCGAGGCCGAGCAGGTGCAGCTGGTCACCGACGACGATCGCGTGATTCCCGGCCGCGTGGTCGGCTACGACGTCGCCACCGGCTTCGGACTGGTGCAGGCGCTGGCGCCGATGCGCATCGAGCCGGTGCCGCTCGGGCAGTCGGCCCAAGTGCGCGAGGACGAACCGCTGATGATCGCCAGCGGCGGTGAGATCGGCGCCGTCAGCGTGGCGCGGCTGGTATCGCGCCGCCCCTTTGCCGGCTACTGGGAGTACCACATCGAAGGTGCGCTGTTCACGTCGCCACCACGTGGCGACCACAGCGGCGCCGGCCTCTTCAACGGCCGTGGCGAGCTGCTCGGCGTGGGCTCGCTGATCGTCAACTACGCACGCGGTGACAACCAGCCCCGCCTGCCGGGCAACATGTTCGTGCCGATCGACCTGCTGCGCCCGGTGTTCGACGAGCTGAAGCGCAGCGGCACCACCGCGGCCAGTCGCCGCGCCTGGATCGGCATCAACTGCGCCGAGGACGAGGGGCAGGTGAAGATCCTGCGCGTCAACGACGACAGCCCGGCCGACGTGGCCGGGCTGCAGAAGGGCGACCGCATCCTGCGCATCGACGGCACGGCCGTCACCGCGCTCGGCCAGCTGTGGCAGACGCTGTGGCGCGGCGGCGCGCCCGAGCGCGAGATCACGCTGGAGATTCAGCGCGAGAACAAGACCGAGACACTCAAGGTCTTCAGCGTCGATCGCGCCAAGACACTCAAGCGCGCGCAAGGCGTCTGAACGCCTCCTCGATGTTCGGGTAGCGCAGACGCACGCGCAGCTCGCGCTTCAGCCGCGCATTGACGAGCCGACGTGATTCGCCCAGGAACGACAGCTGCATCGGTGACAGCTGCTGCGCCGCCTGCTCGCGTGTCAGCCGCGGCACCGGCAGCAGCCCGGCCAGCGCGGCGACCCGATCGAGGTGCTCGCCGACACGCTGATGGCTGTCGTCGCTGACGTTGATGGTGCGCAGCGTGGGCCCTCGCATCAGCGCCGCGACGCAGGCGCGTGCCAGGTCGTCGGCATGCACGTGGTTGGTGAAGACGTCCTGCGCATCGACCAGCGCGGGCACGCCCCGCCGCACGCGCTCGCGCGGATCGCCGCCGTCGCGATCGAACGCGTAGATGCCCGGCACGCGCAGCACGCTGAGCCGCACGCGCGCGGCGCGGGCGAACCAGCGCAGCCGCGCCTCGGCGTCCACGCGACGACGTGCGCGGTCGGTGGCCGGTCGCAGAGTACGCGTTTCGTCGACCAGCTCGCCGCCACAGTCGCCGTAGACACCGGTGGTGCTCGCGTACACCAGCCGTCGCACGCGGCGGCCGCGCGCCAGCACCCGCAGCAGCGCCGCGGTGCGCGGATCGCCAGCACCCTGCGACGGCGGTGGCGCCAGGTGCAGCACCGCATCGGCCAGCCCGGCGAGCCGGCCCAGTGTGGCCGCGTCGTCCAGGTTGCCGAGCAGCGGCACCGCGCCAGCCGCGCGCAGCAGCGGCAGGCGCTGCGGCGACGACGTCAGCGCCAGCACCTGCCAGCGCTCGCGCACGGCCGGCAGCACGCGCAGGCCCACGTCACCGCATCCGATGATCAGCAGGCTCGGGCGACGCGAGCGGCGCGTGCGAGCGGGCGGCAGATGGGCGGGCATCGCAGGCGGCGCCGGGGGCGCAGGCACAATGGAGGGACTTCCAGTGTAGGCGCGGCCACCCTTGTCGCTCGGGGCCGCCACGGCATGAGCCTCAAAGTCACCCTCAAACCGGCCGATCGGTGCTTCGACGTCGAACGCGACGAGCCGATCCTCGCCGCTGCCATTCGCGCCGGCATCGGCATGCCCTACGGCTGCCGCGACGGTGCCTGCGGTTCGTGCAAGAGCCGCCTGCTCGAGGGCCGCGTGATCCATGGCGCCCATCAGCAGAAGGCGCTGTCGTCGGCCGAAGAAGAGGCCGGCCTGATCCTGCCGTGTTGCGCGACGCCGCAGACCGACTGTGTGGTCGAGGCGCGCATGGTGCCAGGAGCCGGCGAGTTCCCGATCCTCAAGATGCCCAGCCGGGTCATGCAGATCGAGCGGCCGGCGGCCGACGTCGCGGTCATCAGGCTGCAACTGCCGGCCAATCAGACGTTCCAGTACCGTGCCGGCCAGTTCGTCGAATTCATCCTGCGTGACGGCGCACGTCGCAGCTATTCGATGGCCAACGCGCCGCACAATCTGGGCAGCCCGCCCGCGATCGAACTGCACGTGCGCCACATGGTCGGCGGCAAGTTCACCGACCATGTGTTCGGCGCGATGAAGGAGAAGGAGATCCTGCGCATGGAGGGGCCCTTCGGCAGCTTCTGCCTGCGTGAGGACTCCGACAAGCCGATCGTGCTGCTCGCCTCGGGCACCGGCTTCGCACCGATCAAGGCGCTGATCGAACACATGCAGTTCAAGGGCGTCACGCGCCCCGCCACGCTGTACTGGGGCTGCCGTTCGCTGGCCGATCTGTACCTGCACCGCTGGGTCGAGACGCTGGCCGCCACCTGGCCGCCGCTGCGCTACGTGCCGGTGCTGTCGGAACCCAAGGCCGACGACCACTGGGCGGGCCGCACGGGCTTCGTGCACCGTGCGGTGATGGAGGACCTGCCCGACCTGTCACGGCATCAGGTCTACGCCTGCGGCGTGCCGGTGATGGTGGATTCGGCCAAGCGCGACTTCGTCGCCCGCTGCGGCCTGCCTGAGGATGAATTCATCGCCGACGCGTTCACTTCAGAAGCTGACAAGCATGGCGCGGCGTAGCGGCGACATGCTTGCGGCGCAGGCTCACATCGCGCAGCGATGTGAAGGCGCGTCAGCGCCGGCAGCAGCCACAAACATGGAGCCGGCTGGGACCTCGAAATGAAACGCAGAACCCTTCTTGCCGCCGCACTCGCCAGCACACCTGTGCTGGCCCAGCCGCGGCCGATCCGATTCATCGTGCCCTATCCGGCTGGCGGTGCGCTCGACGTGATGGCCCGTGCGCTGGCCGAGCAGGTGAAGATCTCCCTCGGCCCGGTGGTGGTCGAGAACCGGCCGGGCGCCGGCGGCAACATCGGTGCGGACGCGGTCGCCAAGGCCGCACCGGACGGCATGGCGATCGTGATGGGTGCGGTGGCCACCCACGCGATCAACCCCTGGCTGTACAGCCGCATCCCGTACGACGCGCTGCGCGACTTCACGCCGATCACGCGCGTCGCGCAGGTACCCAACGTGCTGGTGATGAACGTCGACGTCGCGCAGCGTCTGGGCATCGGCTCGGTGCCCGACTGGTGCGCTTCGCCAAGGCCAACCCTGGCAAGCTGAACTACGGCTCGGGCGGCAACGGCAGCGCCGGTCACCTGGCTGGCGAGATGTTCAAGGCCAAGGCTGGCGTGTTCATGGTGCACATCCCCTATGCCGGTGGACCGCCGGCGCAGCTGGCGCTGATGTCGGGGCAGGTCGATCTGACGTTCGACAACCTGGCCACCGCGTCAGCCAACATCCGCGCCGGCAAGCTGCGCGCGATCGCGCTGACGACCGAACGGCGCTCGAGCGTCGTCCCCGACGTGCCGACGATCGCCGAGACCGGGCGCGCCCTCGGGCTCGGCGACTTCGACGTCAACACCTGGTTCGGCATCTTCGCGCCGGCGCGCCTGCCGTCCGACACGACCGCGCGCCTGAACAAGGCCTTCGTCGACGCCTTGGCGACGCCCGAGGTGAAGGCGCGCGCCGCGACGCTGATGGCCGAACTGGCCCCGACCACGCCCGAACAGTTCACGGCCTTCGTGAAGACGGAGCTGGCCAAGTACGAAGGCGTCGTCAAGGCGAGCGGCGCAAAGCTCGATTGAACGCGGGCCAGCGCCGGGCCGCTCCCAACCGGCCGCGCGCCCCCTCGCGGGTGGCATCGGTATTCCGATGCCGGGGGCTCCGATCACTCGCCGAGGTAGGCCGCACGGACCTTCGGGTCCTCGAGCAGCATCTTCGCCTCGCCGTTCATCGTGATCTCGCCCGACTCCATCACGTAGCCGCGGTTGGCGAGTTGCAGTGCGCGGCTGGCGTTCTGCTCGACCAGCAGGATGGTCGTGCCGCGCGAGTGGATGTCGCCGACCACCTCGAAGATCTTGTCGACCATGATCGGCGACAGCCCCATCGACGGTTCGTCCATCAGCAGCACCTTGGGCCGCGCCATCAGCGCACGGCCCATCGCGAGCATCTGCTGCTCGCCGCCGCTCATGGTGCCGGCGAGCTGGGCCGCGCGCTCCTTCAGGCGCGGAAAGATGCCGAACACCTTGTCGACATCGGCCTGCACCTCGTCGTCGTCGCGCACGTAGGCACCCATCTGCAGGTTCTCGACGATCGTCATGCGCGCGAACACGCCGCGGCCCTCGGGCACCATCACGAGACCCTGGCGCACCAGCTCCCAGGCGCCCTGTCCGCGAATGCCGCGGCCGAGGAACTGGATGTCGCCGTCGCGCACCGGCTGCGTGCCGGTGATCGCCTTCAAGGTGGTCGTCTTGCCGGCGCCGTTGGCGCCGATCAGACAGACCAGTTCGCCGCGCTTCACGTTGAAGCTGATGCCCTTGACGGCCTGGATGCCGCCGTAGGCGACCTTCAGGTCGTTCACCTCGAGCAGGATGTCGTCGCTGGCCATTTCAGTCTTCCAACGCGCCGAGGGCGTACCTACAACGCTTGAATGCATGCCGCCAAGTGCACGCCGTGGATCCGGCTTCGCCGGTCCACCGGCGTGGCCCCCTCGAGGGGGCGCGCGAAGCGCGTAGGGGGTGGTCCATGTCAGTGCGCTTTGTGGCCGACGCCGAGATAGGCCTCGATCACCTTTTCATCGCGCTGCACATCGTAAGGAGACCCTTCCGCGATCTGCTTGCCGTAGTCGAGCACGGTGACACGGTCGCACAGGCCCATCACGAGCTTGACGTCGTGCTCGATCAGCAGGATGGTGCGGCCGTCCTTGCGGATGCGGTCGATCAGCTCGCGCAGCACCACCTTCTCGGTGGCGTTCATGCCGGCGGCCGGCTCGTCGAGCGCGATCAGCTTCGGCTCGGTAGCCAGCGCACGCGCGATCTCCAGGCGTCGCTGGTCGCCGTAGCTCAGCGTGCGCGCCTTGTAGTCGGTGTACTTGCCGATGCCCACGTAGTCGAGCAGCTCCTGGCCTCGCCTGACGATGTCCTTCTCCTCGGCGACGAAGCCGGGCGTGCGCAGGATGGCGCCGATCAGTCCCGAGCCCGAACGTACGTGGCGGCCGACCATCACGTTCTCCAGTGCGGTCATCTCGGGGAACAGGCGGATGTTCTGGAAGGTGCGCGCGATGCCGGCCTTGGCCACCTCGTGCACGGCCGTCGGCTTGTAGGGTTTGCCGCCAAGCATGAAGCTGCCTGAGTCGGGCGTGTACAGGCCCGTGATGACGTTGAAGAACGTCGTCTTGCCCGCGCCGTTGGGGCCGATCAGGCCGTACACCTGACCGGCCTGGATCGAGATGCCGACATCGGACAACGCCTGCACGCCACCGAAGCGCTTGGATGCGCCCTTGACCTCGAGAACCACCTCTGCCATGGCCGGCTGCCTCTCAGGTCACCACCGCGGCGGGCGCCGCTTTGCCGTGCTCCGGCGATGGCCAGAGGCCGCGCGGCCGTGCCAGCATGATGGCGATCATCGCCAGCGCGATCAGCAGCTGGCGCAGGATGGCGGCGTCCAGGCGCCCGCCGGTGAGCATCTGCAGATCGAGTTCGCCGGAGATCCAGCGCAGCACCTCGGGCAGCCCGGCCAGCAGCAGTGCGCCAAGGATCACACCCGGTATGTGGCCGATGCCGCCCAGCACCACCATCGCGACCACCATGATCGACTCCTGCAGCGAGAACGACTCGGGCGAGATGAAGCTCTGGAACGTCGCGAACAGTACCCCGGACACACCGCCGAAGGTGGCGCCCATGCCGAAGGCCATCAGCTTGAGATTGCGTGTGTTGATGCCCATCGCCTTGGCGGCCACCTCGTCCTCGCGGATCGCCATCCAGGCGCGGCCGATGCGCGAGCGCTCGAGCCGGTAGCAGATGATCACACTGATGACGACGATGATCAGGAACAGGTAGTAGTACTTCGTCACCGACGACAGCGGATAGCCGAACAATGACCCCGTCTTGCCGAAGTCGAGGTCGAGCAGCGGGATCTTCATGCTGTCGATCTGCAACAGGCCCTTCGGCCCGTTGGTGATGTTGACCGGCGCATCCAGGTTGTTCAGGAACACGCGGATGATCTCGCCGAAGCCGAGCGTCACGATCGCGAGATAGTCGCCGCGCAGTTTCAGCGTCGGCGCGCCGAGCAACACCCCGGCCAGCCCGGCGATCGCGGCGCCGAGCGGAATGACGACCCACAGCGGCGTGTGCAGGCCGCCGGGGAATATCGCCTTGATTGTCGGAAACGTATCGGCCAGGTGCGGCGACGCGAGCAGGCCGAACATGTAGGCGCCGACAGCATAGAACGCGATGTAGCCGAGATCGAGCAGCCCGGCAAAGCCGACCACGATGTTCAGGCCGAGCGCCAACAACACGTACAGCAGCGCGAAGTCGATGATGCGGACCCAGAAGTTGCCGGCGTACTGCGCCAGCAGCGGCAGCACCAGCAGACCCACGGCCGCCAGCAGGAACACGACCAGTCTGTTCTTCATCGTCGTCCCCTTGCGTGCCTGTCAGGCGCGGTCGGCCACGCGTTCGCCGAGCAGGCCCTGCGGACGGATCGTCAGCACGAGGATCAGCACGATGAACGCGAAGATGTCCTGGTAGTGGCTGCCGAGCACGCCACCGGTCAGCGGGCCGATGTAGCCGGCGCCCATCGCTTCGATCAAGCCCAGCAACACGCCGCCGACCACCGCGCCGGCCAGGTTGCCGATGCCGCCGAAGACGGCGGCGGTGAAGGCCTTCAGCCCGGGCAGGAAGCCCATCGTGTGTTGCACCGACCCGTAGTTGGCGGCGTACATCACGCCGGCCAGCGCCGCCAGCGCCGCGCCGATCACGAAGGTGGCCGAGATCACCATGTCGGGCTTCACGCCCATCAGCGCCGCAACCCTCGGGTTCTCGGCGGTGGCGCGCATCGCACGGCCGAGCTTGGTGCGGTTGACCAGCCACATCAGCCCGATCAGCGTGACCGCGGTCGACGCCAGGATCAGGATCTGGGTGGTGTTGATCACCGCGCCGGCGATGTTGAAAGGCTCGGACGGCAGCAGGATCGGGAACGGCTTGTAGTTCGGCTTCCAGATGATCATCGCCAGCGTCTGCAGCAGCAGGCTCATGCCCATGGCGGTGATCAGCGGCGCCAGCCGCGGCGCGCTGCGCAGCGGCCGATAGGCGATCTTCTCGATCGAGAAGTTGAGCGCCGAGCAGACCACGATGGCCGCGACCAGCGACAGCAGCAGCACCAGCCAACCCGGCAGGCCGGCGTCGGCCAGGAAGGTCACCACGGTCCAGCTCGTCAACGCACCGACCATCAGCACCTCGCCATGGGCGAAGTTGATCAGGTTGATGATGCCGTAGACCATCGTGTAGCCCAGCGCCACCAGAGCGTAGACGCTGCCGAGCACCAGACCGTTGATGATCTGCTGCACAAAGGTATCCATTGCGCAGTCCTCCTGTTGCCCGGGCGCCGGCTGGCCACGTGGCGCGGATTGTAGGTGTCTGTTTTTTTGCGCCGAGGCGGTGGATACCCGCTGGCGCGCGGGCTACTTCGGCGCGCGGTCGTCGCCCGTCAGCAGCGCGCGCAGCTCGGCCAGCCGGTCGCCGATGCGCTGCTCGAGACCACGCGCGACCGGCTCGTAGAAGCGCTGCGGCGTCACGCCGTCGGGCCAGTAGTTCTCCTGCGCGGCCACGCCGCCCGGCTCGTCGTGCGCATAGCGGTAACCCCGGCCGTAGCCGAGCCCTTTCATCAGCCGCGTCGGCGCATTGCGCAGGTGCATCGGCACCGGACGGGTGCCGTCCTGGCGCACGAAATCGCGCACCGCGCCCCAAGCGGTGTAGGCCGCGTTCGACTTCGGCGCCACGCTGAGGTAGATGACCGCCTGCGCCAGTGCCAGCTCGCCCTCGGGACTGCCCAGGCGTTCGAAGACCTCGGCGGCATCGAGCGCGAGCCGCAAACCGCGCGGATCGGCCAGGCCGATGTCCTCGCTGGCCATGCGAAGCACGCGCCGTGCCACGTAGCGCGGATCGACGCCGCCAGCGAGCATGCGGGCCAGCCAGTACAGCGCCGCATCGGGGTCGGAGCCGCGCACGGCCTTGTGCAACGCCGAGATCGAGTCGTAGAACTGCTCGCCGCTCTTGTCGTAACGGCGCAGCATCTCGCCCAGTGCGCGCTCGAGCTGTGCCTCGTCGAGTGCCGGGGCGTCGCCGGCCGTCGCGGCGATGTTTTCGTAGGCATTGAGCAGGCGTCGCGCATCGCCGTCGGCATAACCGATCAGCCGCTGCTGGGCAGCTGGCGTGAGCGGCGGCGCCGGCAGCGCGGCCTGTGCCCGCTCGAGCAGCAACGCGAGCTCGTCGTCGGCGAGCGGCTTCAGCACGTGCACCGTGGCACGCGACAGCAGCGCCGAGTTGACCTCGAACGACGGGTTCTCGGTGGTCGCGCCGATGAACGTGAACAGGCCCGACTCCACGTGCGGCAGGAACGCGTCCTGCTGTGCCTTGTTGAAGCGATGCACCTCGTCGACAAAGACGATGGTCGCGCGGCCGGTCTTGCGGGCGGCACGCGCCTGTTCGACCGCCTCGCGGATGTCCTTCACGCCCGACAGCACCGCCGACAGCACGATGAACTGCGCCTCGAACGCGCCGGCGACCAGGCGCGCCAGCGTGGTCTTGCCGACGCCGGGCGGCCCCCACAGGATCATCGAGTGCAGCCGACCCGACTGGAAGGCCGCGCGCAGCGGTCGGCCCGGGTCGAGCAGATGGCGCTGGCCGATCACTTCGTCGAGCGTGCGCGGTCGCAGCCGCTCGGCCAGCGGGGCATCGGCCGCGGGCACCGACTCGACGGCCGGCGGCGCGCCGGCGTCGAACAAAGAATCCTGCGGGTCCATGCGCGCGATTGTCGCAGTGCGGCCCTGCGGGCCGCGTGGTCGCAGCGTGTCCCAGCGGTCGGCCGCGCGGGGCGGCTACTGCTGGATCACGTCGGCGCCCTTGGGCGGCGTGAAGCGAAAGCTGTCGTCGGCGACGCGCACGTTGGTCTCGAGCGCGCTGAACTGCAGCAGCGAACGCTGGCCGAACGAGTCGACGATCTCCAGCGCCGCCAGGCTCGACCCCTTGAAGCCGATGCGGATGGCCTGGATCGTGCCCTCGGGGTTGCGCGGCACGGCCTGCGCCCACTGCAGGCCGTCGCGCTCGGGCTGCGGCGACAGCGTGAACTCCTTGTCGATCGCGGCGCCGGCCAGCAAGGCCGCCGGTGTGGCGCCGAGTGCCTGCGACATCGCGCGCACGGTCACCTGGTTGAGGTCGACGTCGTAGAGCCACACCTTCTGCCCGTCGGCGACGATCTGCTGCTCGTAGGGCTTGTCGTAGACGAAGCGGAAACGATCGGGGCGCGCGAATTCGAAGCGGCCCGACGACTGCTTCTTGCGAGCGCCATCGGGCGAGGTGACGGTCTGGCCGAACTGCGCCCGGGCCGACTGCACGTCGCGGGCAAAGGCGCGCAGCGCGTCGACGCCGTCGGCACGGGCGCCCGGCACCGCGAGCAGCATCGCGGCGGCCAGCGCGAGCAGGCGCTTCATTCCTCGCGCCGGGGGGCGAGGATGTCCCGGTTGCCGTTGGTGGCCATGGCCGATACGAGTCCGGCCTTCTCCATTTGTTCCAGCAATCGAGCGGCGCGGTTGTAGCCGATGCGCAGGTGGCGCTGCACCAGCGAGATCGACGCGCGCCGGTGCTGCAGCACGATGGCCACCGCCTGGTCGTACATCGGGTCGGCCTCGGCATCACCGCCCAGTCCGCCTTCCACCGCCGCGGCGGCATCACCGTCGAGCGTGCCGCCCTCGAGAATGCCCTCGATGTAGTTGGGTTCGCCCTGCTGGCGCAGGTAGTCGACGACGCGGTGCACCTCGTCGTCGCCGACGAAGGCGCCGTGCACGCGCACCGGCAACCCGCTGCCCGGCGGCAGGTACAGCATGTCGCCCTGGCCCAGCAGCGCCTCGGCGCCCATCTGGTCGAGAATGGTGCGGCTGTCGATCTTGCTCGACACCTGGAACGCGATGCGCGTCGGGATGTTGGCCTTGATGAGGCCGGTGATGACGTCCACGCTCGGCCGCTGCGTGGCCAGGATCAGGTGGATGCCGGCGGCGCGCGCCTTCTGCGCCAGGCGTGCGATCAGCTCCTCGATCTTCTTGCCGACCACCATCATCAGGTCGGCCAGCTCGTCGATCACCACCACCACGTGCGGCAGCCGCTCCAGCGGCTCGGGCGCCTCGGGCGTCAGGCTGAACGGATTGGGGATCGACTCCTTGCGCTCAAGGCTTTCCGCGATCTTGCGGTTGTAGCCCGCCAGGTTGCGCACCCCAAGCTTGCTCATCAGACGGTAGCGCCGGTCCATCTCGCCGACGCACCAGGTCAGCGCGTTGGCCGCCTGCTTCATGTCGATGACCACCGGGCACAGCAGATGCGGGATCGCCTCGTAGACACTCATCTCGAGCATCTTGGGGTCGATCAGGATCAGCCGCACGTCGCGCGCCTCGGCCTTGTAGAGCAGGCTCAGGATCATCGCGTTGATGCCCACGCTCTTGCCCGAGCCGGTGGTGCCGGCTACCAGCAGATGCGGCATCTTCGCCAGGTCGGCCACCACCGGGTTGCCGACGATGTCCTTGCCCAAGCCGATGGTGATCTGCGAGGCGGCGTCGTTGTAGACCGCCGAGCCGAGGATCTCGGCCAGCCGGATGGTCTGCCGCTTGGCGTTGGGCAGCTCGAGCGCCATGAAGTTCTTGCCGGGAATCGTCTCGACCACGCGGATGCTCACCAGCGACAGCGAGCGCGCCAGGTCCTTGGCGAGGCCGACGACCTGCGAGCCCTTGACGCCGATGGCCGGCTCGATCTCGTAGCGCGTGATCACCGGCCCCGGCGAGGCGGCGACGACACGCACCTCGACGCCGAAGTCCTTGAGCTTCTTCTCGATCAGGCGGCTGGTCATCTCGAGCGACTCGGGCGTCACCGTCTCCAAGCGGCCGGGTGCGGCGTCGAGCAGATCCACTTGCGGCAGCTTGGCGTCGGCCAGCTCGCTGAACAGCGGCTTCTGCCGCTCCTTGGCCACACGTTCGGACTTCGGGATCTCGGCCACCGGCTTCTCGATCACCAGCGGCATGTGATCCTCGATCTCGAGGCGGTCGCTGGCGACCAGCAGCTCGCGCTCGCGCAGCGCCTCCTGGCCGATGCGGATGTCCTCGGCGCGCTCCTGGCGCTGGCTGCGATGCTCGCGCCAGGCATCGACCCATGAGCCGATGCGGTCGGCGACACCAAGCCACGAGAAACGCAGTGCCAGCGAGGCGCCGAGCACCAGTGCCGCGATCCAGGCCACGCCGGAGCCGGCGAAGCCGAGCCAGCGCATCGACAACGGCCCCAGCAACGCGCCGACCACGCCGCCGGCCTGACCGCCTGGCAGCTGCACGTCGAAGCGGTACAGGCGCGTCCACTCGAGCGCGCAGCTGGCCGCGACGAGCAGCACCACCCCGAGCCAGAACGCCGTGCGCGGGAATTGCGGGGCCTGTACCGGCGCGCGCTGGCTGCGCAGCCAGCGCGCCAGCGCCGCCAGCCACGCGCGCAGGCCGATCACCAGCAGCCACCAGGCCGAATAACCGAACAGGAAGAGCGCGATGTCGGAGACCCAGGCGCCGAGTTGCCCGGCCTTGTTGCGCACCGCATCGCCGGCGCCGGTGGTCGAGAAGGCCGGGTCGCCGGCCTGGTGCGTCACCAGCGCCAGGAAGACCAGCAGCCATACGACGCCGCCGCTGACCAACGCGATCTTGGTGCGCCAGCCCGGCGCGCCCTGGCCATCGGTGTACGTGCCGGCCGTGGCAGCCCCGGCACCGAGGGAACCCAGCGGAAAAGTCATGCCCGATATTGTGGCCGATGCGGCCGGACGACCGAGGGCGCCGGCGCAGCGACCGGCAACGCCTTTGTCACTCGGTGTGCAGGCGTTCCTTCAGGATCACTGAGCCGTTTTCCTGGGTCTCGATGACGCCGCGTTCCTCGAGGTCCTTCATCACGCGGCTGACCATCTCGCGCGAGGCGCCGACGACCTTGGCCATGTCCTGCCGGGAGACCTTGCTGCGGATGATCTTGATGCCGTCGACCTCCTCGGCCATCTCGAGCAGCGTGCGCGCGACGCGGCCGTACACGTCGAGCAGTGCCAGCGACTCGATCTGCCGGTCGGCATGGCGCAAACGCCGCACCAGCCCGCGCAGGATGGCGTAGGACAGCGTGGAGTTCTCGGGCAGGCAACGCGCGAAGTCGGCGCGGCCGAGGATCAGCATGTCGGTCTGCACCTCGCAGCGCACCGTCGCGGAGTGGGCCTCGTTGTCGATCAGGCTCATCTCGCCGACGTAGTCGCCCGACTCCAGCACCGCGAGGATCACTTCGCGTCCGCGCGAATCCGAAGTGAGCACGCGGGCCCTGCCGTTGAGCAGGATGTACAGGGCGTTGCTCTTGCGACCCTGTTCGACGACGAGTTCGCCGCGCCGGAAGCGCCGCTTGACCACGGCATCGGCGACGGCCTGCGCCTGCTCGACCGTCAGCATCGAGAACAGCGGTACTCGGCGAATCAGGTCCAGATTCGACAGCATCGACATCTTGGAGTCCCCTTCCTTGTTGGCTTGATAGTCGGTTCCACGCGCCCTGTCGGACGACCCTCTTGACGGACCGCGGTGGTTGGCGCCGCGAGACGGGCTCTATTGTGCCGATTGAGGCGCTTGTCGCCATCAAAAACGGCCCCATGTGACAATCCGGCGTCGGCTGCGCGCGACGCTGCACTCGAATCGAACACCCGCCATGAGTCAATCTTCTGCCCATTCCCGGGTACTGATCCTGGGCTCCGGCCCGGCCGGGTACACCGCCGCGGTCTATGCCGCGCGAGCCAACCTGAAGCCCACCCTGATCACCGGCATCGCCCAGGGCGGCCAGCTGATGACCACCACCGAGGTCGACAACTGGCCGGCCGACGTGCACGGCGTGCAGGGCCCGGAGCTGATGCAGCGCTTCCTCGAACATGCCGAGCGTTTCGCGACGAATGTCGTGTTCGACCACATCCACACGGTCGATCTGAGAGCAAGGCCCTTTCGCCTGACCGGCGACAGCGGCAGCTACACCTGCGACGCGCT
This sequence comes from uncultured Burkholderiales bacterium, assembly GCA_937871935.1. Classification (GTDB taxonomy): domain Bacteria; phylum Pseudomonadota; class Gammaproteobacteria; order Burkholderiales; family Burkholderiaceae_C; genus JAEUPI01. Next base: position 1,061 of record CALMQI010000093.1, on the reverse strand, counting down.
GATCATCGCCACCGGCGCGAGCGCCAAGTACTTGGGACTCTCCTCCGAGCAGCAGTTCATGGGCAAGGGCGTCAGCGGTTGCGCCACCTGCGACGGCTTCTTCTACAAGGGCCAGGACGTCTGCGTCGTCGGCGGCGGCAACACCGCCGTCGAGGAGGCGCTGTACCTGGCCAACATCGCGAGCAAGGTGCACCTGATCCACCGGCGCGACAAGTTCCGCGCCGAGCCGATCATGGTCGACAAGCTGATGGAGCGGGTCGCCGAAGGCAAGATCGTGCTGCACCTGTTCCAGACCCTGGACGAAGTGCTCGGCGATGCCTCCGGCGTGACCGGCGTGCGCCTGAAGTCGACGCAGGGCGGCGGCAAGCTCGACTTGGCCGTCAAGGGCTGCTTCGTCGCCATCGGTCACCAGCCCAACACCGATATATTCAAGGGCCAGGTCGAGATGAAGGACGGCTACATCATCACCCAGCGCGCGCTGGGCCTGGTGAGCCAGGTCTTCAAGGAGCACGACCTGCGCGCGCTCGGGGATGCCGAGACGCCGCCGGCGCCAGCAGCCAGCGCAGCGAGACCGACAGGTTCATGCGCTATCTCTACGCCAAGACTGAAGAGGCCGACCGCGCCGTGATTGATCGTGTCGGCGACGTGGCGGAAGCGCGTGGTTTGCCGCGCGCGCAGATCGCGCTGGCGTGGGTGCTGGCGCAGGGCGAGACGGTCATCGACCGTATCTACCACCTCGATCGCGGTTACGAGGCGCTCGAGCAGAAGCTGGGCGCGCTGGGCGCGCGCATCCAGCGCATCGACTGACGCGGGTAAACTGGATCGCATGGGAATGATCAGCATCGCACTGTCCAAGGGAAGAATCCTCGCCGAAACGCTTCCGCTGCTCGCGCGCGTCGGCGCTCGCCCTTCCGAGGATCCCGAACGCTCCCGCAGGCTCATCATCGGGACCGAGCGGCGCGGCATCCGCCTGATCGTGGTGCGCGCTTCCGATGTCCCGACCTATGTCGCGCACGGCGCTGCCGAGCTGGGTGTCGCCGGTGGCGACGTGCTGGCCGAGC
>CALMQI010000092.1 GCA_937871935.1 uncultured Burkholderiales bacterium | reverse complement strand
CCCGCCCCATCGGCGAACCGAGCGGATCATCGGGCAATGGATGCGGCGTCGGCTCGGCCGCTGAGGCGGGACCTGTCGCAGCGAGGACTGTCGCAGCGAGGAGTGCGACCATGATCGCCGCGAAACTCGTTGGGGGTGAACGGCGCGCCATGATCGGTTCCTCGCGTTTTGCAGCAGGCGTCGTGCGGCGTGATCGGCAGGTGAATCGTAGACCGATTGCACGGTCCGATCAATTTGCGTCTCGCCTCACTTGATCGGCGGCGGAACGTATGTCACGCCATGTCGCGTGAAGATTGCTCCGAGCTCACCCGACGCCTGCATCTCGGCGAGAATGTTTCCGGCGGCATAGTAAAGATCGCGGCTGTTTTCCTTGACGGCGATGCCGACGGTCCAGCTTGCGCGCACGATGCCCGGCATTGGCGGCTCGGCGAATGCGGACGTCTGGCCCGCCTGCTGCAGTAGCCCTTCGAGTTGCGAGCGCACGCCCATCACGCCGGCAACTTCCTTTTTCAGGAAGCGATCGACGCCGTCCCTCGGCTTCAAGTAGTGACTGATGTTCGGCCGCAATGCGCCGCCTTCGAAAAACATCAAAAAATAGTCGGCAACGGTGCCGAGTTGGACCGCGATTTTCTCGCGTTTGAACACGTCGAGCCCCGGGTTCTCGCCGGTGCGGGACGGGTCTACGGCGATGGCCACCCGCTCTTCGAAATAGGGTGCGCCCATCACCGCTTCCTTGTTGCGGATGACGAGTTCCTTGTCGATCCGAAGATGGCGTCAGGCATGGGCCAGGGCGTCGACGATGGGACGCTGCACCGTGCGACGCGCCACCACCGCCGAGGCCAGCGTCGCCAGCAGCAGCATGGCGGCCAGCGTGCCGGCGTAGAGCAGGCCGTCGAAGGCGATCTGCAGCGGGTAGCCGACGCTGCGGCCGGGCGGCGGCGGCATCTGCATCGGGAACCACAGCAATGCGGCGCTGACCGCCAGCGCGATCAGCGCACCGAGCGCCGCGCCGACGCTGCCGAGCAGCAGCCCCTCGAGCGCGAAGCTGCGCACCAGCTGCTGCGGCAGCGTGCCCAGCGCGCGCAGCGTGCCGACCTCGCGGGTGCGCTCGATGATCGCCATCGCCATCGCGTTCGTGACGACGAAGACCACGATCACGCCGATGATCAGGCCGAGCGCGCCGAAGATGCGGTTGTACAGGTCCTTCACGCTGCGATAGAACGGCGCCTGGTCGATCCAGCTCTGCACCGCCAGCTGCGGCAGCGCCGCCTTCACGCGCTGCTGCGCCGCCGGCGTGGCCTCCATGCGGTCGAGGAAGACGCCGAGGCTCGACACGCGGTCGGTGGCGAGCAGCCGTTGCGCACTCGGCAGGTCAAGGTAGACCAGTCGCTTGTCGATCTCGGGTACGCCGACCGAGAAGGTGCCGGCGACGGTGACGTCGAGTGCATTGAGCGCGCCCTCGGTGGTGCTGGCCATCAACGTGAGACCGCTGCCGGGCTCGGCCTTCAGGCTGCGTGCCAGGCCTTCGCCGAGCATCACGCGAGCGCGCATGTCGCTCGCCAGCACCTGGCCCGCCTTCATCGTCAGGAACGGACCCTTGACCGCGAACTCGGCGTCGGCGTCGATGCCGGCGGCCATCATCACCGTGCTCTTGTCGCCGTTGCTGATGAGGCCGCTGAACTCCACCCGCGGCAGCACCTGGCGCACTGCGTCGTCGGCGAGCAAGCGCGCCTTCAGTGCCGCCGCATCGCTGAGGCCGTGCTGCAGCGGCACGTCCTCGTCCTGCGTGAACTGCGCGGGCTGGGCGACGATCAGGTGGCCGGTGGTGCGCGCCGACGACTCGGCCAGCGACTGGTAGGTGTAGAGCGCAAAACCGCCGGCCAGCAGGATGGCCGCGGTGCCGAGCGCGGCGATGGCCACCGTGACCGCCGAGCGGCGGCGATTGCGCAGCGTGTTGGCCGCTGCGAAACGCAGCCAGCGAAAGAAGGCGCTGATCATCAGGCGGCCCTCGCGATCGGGGTGGGCAGCCGATCCGGCTCGATGCGGCCGTCGAGCAGGCGCAGCTGGCGGTCGCAGCGCGACAGCAGCCGCTCGTCGTGGGTGGCGATCAGGAATGCGGCGCCATGCGCGTGGCCCTGCTCGCGCATCAGGTCGAGCACCTGCTCGGCGGTGTGCGAGTCGAGGTTGGCGGTCGGCTCGTCGGCGATCACCAGCGCCGGCCGCTTGACCAGCGCGCGCGCCACCGCCACGCGCTGGCGCTGGCCACCCGACAGCTGGTCGGGCCGGTGCGCCGCGTGCTCGGCCAGGCCGACGGCACTCAGCATCGCCGCCACGCGCTCGCGTCGCTCGCGCGCCGGCGTGCCGGCAATGAACAGCGGGTAGTCGACGTTCTCGTGCACCGTCATCACCGGCACCAGGTTGAAGCCCTGGAAGACGAAGCCGATCGCGTCGCGCCGCAGCAGCGTGGCCTGCCGTTCGCTCAGGGAGCCCACTGCCTCGCCGCGCAGCGTGATCGCGCCGGCATCGGCGCGGTCGATCAGGCCGGCCAGGTTGAGGATCGTGCTCTTGCCGCTGCCCGACGGGCCGGTGAGCGCGAGCATCTCGCCGGTGCGCAGCGTGAGGTCGATTCCTTGCAGCGCCGGCACCACGTGGGCGCCGAGGCGATAGGTCTTGTGCACGCCGGTCAGCTGCAGGATCGGCGGTGCCGGCGCCACGCGTTCGGCCGCCATCTCACAGCTCCTTCAGGCGGCTGCGCGCGGCGGCGGCCTGCGGCGCATTGCTCGAGGCGACGCGTTCGTACCATTCGCGTGCCTGCGTCGTCTGCTGGTCGGCCTCGGCCAGCCGGCCGGCGCGCATCCACACCGTGGCGCGGAACGCGGCCGGTGCGGCATTCAGCTGCACGCTGGTCAGCACGTCAGCCAGCAGCTTGCGGCCGCGCTCGCCGCGGTTGAACATGCCGGGCAGCCCGAGGAAGGTATTGGCCGCGACGAAGCGGGTCTCCAGCGTGCCGGGCACGCCGTGGTGCGCCACCGCGTCGTGCGCCGGCGACAGCTGCGCCAGCGCCTTGTCGATCAGCGCCAGCCCTTCCTCGGCGTGCTGCATCTTGCGCCAGGGCAGCATCGTCGTCGTCGCACGCAGCGTGGTGGCGGCGCCGAGATAGGCACGCAGCACCGGGTCGGTGGGGCTGGCTGCGAGCAGCTTGCCGAACTGGTCGACCGAGTCCTCGATGGCGTCGGACTGGCCCGGTGCTGCCTGCTGGAAGCGTGCGAAGGCAGCGTCGAAGGCGGTGCCGGCTGCGGCAGCGGTCTGCGCGTACGCCGGTGCGGCCAGGGTCAGCAGCGTGCCGCCGCCGGCGGCCACGAACATCGTCGCCAGCACGGCGGCCAGGTGGCGGCGGGTGTGGGCATGATCGATCACATTGGGCTCCTGAGGAATGTCGGTGTCGGCATCCTGGCGAGCCGCGCCGTCGGGCGCAGCTGGCTTGCGACGAAGCGGCGGTCCCTGTCGCGAAACGTCGGTAGGCAGCGTGAGGCGTCGCTGGAACCGCGCCCGGCCCACGACCGACCGGTCGCCTGGGACGCGCGCTAGCGGCCGCCCCCCGGCTCGGGCATGGCCGCGCCGCATTGCCAGCACTGGTCGAAGGGCCCTTCGATCAGTTCGCCGCATGACGTGCACACCCAGCGTCGGAACGGCGGGTGGCGCAGCTGCTGCAGCAGCGCGCGGGCGGCGTCGAGCTGCGCGTCGTCGGCCACCCACACCTCGGGCAGCGCCTGGTCGGGCGGGATCTCGCCGGCGATGCTGCTGGTGTAGGCGCGCTGCACGCTGACGTCGAAGCCGCCCTGGCGCAGCATGTCGGCCCACAGCGTGGCGAGCGCGAGGTTGGGTGCCTGGACGAGCCGCTTCATCGCGGTTCGCCGGCAGCGCGCCGCATCGACACGCCGATGCCGCCGACGATGAGCGCAAAGGCGGCCAGGTGGTAGGGCTGCGGCCACAGGCCGAGCACGGCGCCCGACATCAGTGCAGCGAACAGCGGCGTCAGGTTGGAGAAAAGCGCCGCCATCGCCGGACCTGCGCCCGCCACGCCGACGCCCCAGGCGCGGTAGGCCAGGACCGAAGGGCACACCGCCACGTAGAGCAGGGCTGCGGCCAGGGCCCACGACGCCTTGACGGGCTGGCTGCCGGCCAGCACCGCATGCTCGATCACCGCCGCACCCCCTGTCCAGACCAGGCCGAAGGCGACCTGCACCAGCAGGAAGGCCGACCAGTCCCACGGCGGCCGTTCGCTGCCGCGCATGGCGGCGGGCGGCCGCGCGAGCAGCCAGCTGTAAGTCGCCCAGCAGGCGGTGGCGGCCAGCATCAGCAAGTCGCCCGCCACCAGCTGCACCTGGGCCAGCGCGTGCAGCTCGCCGCGCGTGAGCACCACCGCCACGCCCAACAGCGACAGCGCGGCGGCCAGCAGCTCGCGGCGCGTGGGCCGCGCCTGGAAGGCCAGCGCACCCACCGCCAGCATGAACAGCGGGATGCTCGAGGCGATTAGCGTCACGTTCAGCGGCGTCGACGTGCGCAGCGCCATGTACTGCAGCGCGTTGTAGATGCCCACGCCCAGCAGCCCCAGCAGCGCCAGGTGCGGCCAGCGCGCGACGATCTGCGCGCGCGACTGGCGCGTAGCGAACACGCGCCAGCCCAGCGGCGCCAGCAGCAGACCGGCGCCCAGCCAGCGCAGCGCGTTGAACAGCACCGGCGGTATGTCGCCGGCCATCAGGCGCCCGATCACCGCGTTGCCGGCCCACAGCAGCGGCGGCAGCGTCAACAGCAGGGCCAGGCGCGGCGTCAGGCGGGTGCTCACCCAGGCAGTCTATGCGTGCGCACGCGCCGCGCTGCGCGCGTGGCGGCGGCATCGACTACGCTAGCGCCTGAGCCCACCATCAGACCATCCCAACAGGAGACACCCATGGCCAAGGCCATCCAGATCACCCAGTACGGCGGCCCCGAGGCCATGCAGATGGTCGACGTCGAGGTCGGCAACCCCGGCGCCGGCGAGATCCGCATCAAGCACCATGCCAGCGGGTTGAACTTCATCGACGTCTACCAACGCACCGGGCTGTACCAGAACCCGTTGCCGCTCAAGCTCGGCATGGAAGGCGCCGGCGTCGTGGAGGCGGTCGGCGAGGGCGTCACGCACCTGAAGGTCGGCGACCGCGCCGCGTACGCCAGCAACCCGCCCGGCAGCTACAGCAGCGCACGCGTGATGCCGGCCAAGACGGTGTGCAAGCTGCCCGACGCGATCAGCTTCGAGACCGGCGCGGCGATGATGCTCAAGGGTCTGACCGCGCAGTACCTGCTCAAGCGCACGCAGCCGCAGGGTGGCCTGCAGGTGGGCGACTTCGTGCTGTTCCATGCCGCCGCCGGAGGCGTGGGCCTGATCGCCTGCCAATGGGCCAAGGCCATGGGGCTGCAGCTGATCGGCACCGCGGGCAGCGACCAGAAGTGCCAGCTCGCGCTCGAGCATGGCGCGGCCCACGCGATCAACTACCGCAGCGAGAAGTTCGTCGACCGCGTCAAGGCCATCACCGGTGGCAAGGGCGTCAAGGTGGTGTACGACTCGGTCGGCAAGGACACCTTCGAGGGCAGCCTCGACTGCCTGCGTCCGTTCGGCCTGATGGCCTGCTTCGGCAACGCCTCCGGGCCCGTGCCGCCGTTCGCGCCCGGCATCCTCGGGCCTAAAGGCTCGCTGTACCTGACGCGCGCGACGCTGTTCACCCACATCGCCACGCGCGAGGCGACGCAAGTGATGGCCGACGACCTGTTCGGCGTGGTCAGCAGCGGCCAGGTGAAGATCCGGATCGACCAGCGCTATCCGCTGGCCGAGGTGGCGCAGGCGCATCGTGACCTCGAGGCGCGCAAGACCACCGGTTGCACGATCCTGCTGCCCTGAACGCCCGGCCCGGCATCGCCACCGGGCCGTGGTCGCTCAACCGATCGGCGCGATGCCCAGCGCGCTGAGTGTGCCGGCCGTCAGCAGGCCGGAATCGCGCATGCCCTTCAGCGTCTGGAAGTAGCGCACGCCGGTCACCGTGTCGGGGCTCATGATGCCGTCGATCGGACCGTCGTATAGGTCCAGGCTGCTCAGGCGGATCTGCACCTGCATCAGCTGCAGGCGCAGGCGTTCTGTCTCGGTGAGCGCGACCGCCCGCGCATGCGGACCGTGCGCATGCGTGGTGCGTGCCTGCGCCGGCATCGGATGCGGCGTGATGGTGACGTGGGCCGCCTGGCGCGGCAGGTTCAGCGCGCGCGACGGACGTGCCTTGCGCACGGGAACGACGTGATCCACCGCGGGAAAGTCCATCCGCGGCACGACCTCGTGACGGGCGTCGGGCGCGCTCGTCGCGCCGGCCGATGCAGTGACCGGCGCGTCATCCGGCGCGTGACCGTTGCCGGCAACCACCGCATCGCCCCCTTCAGCGGATGCGAACAGCGACATGCTCTTGAGGAATTTGCCCATGGCGTGACCCTCGATGCCTTTGCATTCTCAGCGTCGCCCGTCGCGATCGGTCCCACCTGAGTGAGGGGCGAAGGGTGGTCGCCTGCTCGGTGTTTCCACTAACGATAACGGCCTGCGGCGTGCGGATGCACGCGTCGTCGGAGCTGCGACGACAAGCTGCGCCAGAATCCGGGGACCGAACTGCACGGCGGGCGCACCTCATGGCACGCAACATCGATTGGCACGCCGCCCCGGCGGTCTGGCTCGCCGGGCTCGCGCTCGTCACGGCCCTGTTCGCGCCGGCGCGGCTGTCGGCGCAGGTCGCGTCCCCGCACGCGATCGATGTGCCGAGCTGGTTTCTCGAGAGTTTTCTCGACTTTCCCGACGAGGTGGCCACCGCCGCCAAGGCCGGCAAGCGGCTGATGCTGTACTTCGGGCAGGACGGTTGCCCCTATTGCCGCGAGCTGATGCAGACCAACTTCTCCCAGAAGCCCATCGTCGAGCAGACGCGCCGGCATTTCGAGGCCATCGCGCTCAACATCTGGGGCGATCGCGAAGTGATCGGATTCGACGGCCAGCGGCTGAGCGAGAAACAGTTCGCCAAGCTGCTCAAGGTGCAGTTCACGCCGACGCTGCTGTTCCTCGACGAGAAGGGCCGCGTGACGGCGCGGCTCAATGGTTACTGGCCGCCGCACAGGTTCGGCGCCGCGCTCGATTACGTGATCGGCCGCCACGAGGGCACGGCGACGCTGGGCGACTACGTCGCACGGCACGCGGCCGACGCCGCCAACCCCCAGCTGGCCGACGAGCCGTTCTACCTGAAGGCGCCGCACGACCTGCAACGCAGGCCCGGTGGCAAGCCGTTGGCCGTGCTGTTCGAGACGCGGCACTGCAAGGCCTGCGACGAGCTGCATGCCGAGGGCCTGCGCCGGGCGGAGATGAAGCCGCTGATCGCGCGCTTCGACATCGTGCGCTTCGCACTCGACGACGGTGCGACGATCGTCACCCCTGCCGGACAGCGCCTGCCGGTGCAGCAATGGGCCCGCGAGCTGGGCATCGGCTACACGCCGTCGATGGTGTTCTTCGACGCCAGCCGGCGCGAGGTCTTCCGCGTGGAGGGTTACGTGCGGCCGTTCCACCTGGCCGGCGCGTTCGACTACGTGGCGCAGGGTGCCTATCGCACGCAGCCCGAGTTCCAGCGTTTCCTGCAGGATCGCGCCGAACGCGCCCGCGCACGCGGGCAGCCGGTCGATCTCTGGCGCTGACGCGGGGCGTGCACATCGCGCGGGTGATCGCTGCGAGGGCGCCACAGGCGGGTCGACCTTGCGGCGTCGAATTGAGCAGCGTCAATTCGGCGGACTGTCCGACAGGGCATCGTGTCGTCGGCGGCGACCCAAGAAAACTCTGCCGCGCGGCGCAGTGGCGCTCAAGTCCTCCTCGGCCCCCATGACACCCGCCTCCACGGCGCCTCGATCCTCGAACGGCCAGACCGACCGGGCTGGCCGCGGCGGCTTCCGGCTGATTCGCTACTTCACGATCGCGACGCTGATCGCGTTCCTGACCGTCGGTGCCGCGATCTGGTTGCTTCAGCACATGGAGGAGGTCTTCTTCGCCGACGTGCAGCGCGAGCAGGCGATGTTCTTCACGCAGGCACAGGCCGAACTCGCGCGCCAGCATGAGGAAGCCGCGCGCGCCGACCTGATGCACGGTCACGAGGCCAATCACGTGAACCTGACGCTGCTGATGGCCAACATGCTGTGGGCCGACGATATCGCGCCGCTCGTGGCCGCGGCCCAGCGCATCGACGTCGAACCTTGCCGGGCGTTGTCGGCCGCCGACGGCGGCGCCGCGGCCGCGCGGCACCTGTGCACGACCGAGCTCGGCCGTCGCATTCGCGCCCTGCCGGGCTTTCGCGCGCTTGACAGCAAGGCCTATGCGGCGATGCACGGTACCCGCGTGTTCAAGGTCAAGGTGCTCGACCTGCGCGGCGTGGTGATCTATTCGTCCGAGCACGCGCAGGTGGGCGACGACGGAGCTCCCAACCGCGGCTGGCAGTTGGCCGCCGGCGGCACGGCGGCCAGCGAGCTGACGCACCGCGACCGCTTCAGTGCCTTCGAGCGCGTGGTCGAGAACCGCGATCTGATCTCCAGCTATGTACCCGTGCGGGCGGCCGGGGCGGGCCCGGTGCTCGGCGTGTTCGAGATCTACTCCGACGTGACCGACCTGCTCGACCGCATGAAATCGGTATCGCAGCACTTCGCCGACATCACCGCCGCCAACGACGTGCGCGCCAACCTGACCGCGCACACCAACCAGGCGCTGGTGGGCGCCAGTTCGACGCGGTTCATGCTGATCGTCGGCGCCTTGCTCGCGCTGCTGTATGCCGTGTCGTGGCTGATCGTGTGCAACGGTCAGCGCCTGATCGACCGGCAGCGGCTGGCGCACGAGCGCAGCAACGCGCGCGAACGCCAGTCGCATCGCGAGAAGATGGCCGCGCTGGCCACCATGTCGGCCAACGTGGCGCACGAGGTCGGCAATCCGCTGGCCATCATCAGCGGCGTCGCGCAGGAGCTGCCTGCCGGCGGTTCGCCACCTGCACGCGAAGTGATCCTCGAGCAGTCCGGGCGCATCGCGTCGATGATGCGACACATCGCCGACTTCGCAAGCACGCGGGGCAGCGAGGCACAGTGGGTCGACGTCAACGCGATGGTCAAGGCGGTCTGCGACTTCCACGCCTTCGACCAACGCTTTCGCGGCCGGCCGATCGAGTTCGTGCCGGCCGGCGAGGCGCTGGCCCACCAATTGGTGCCCGATCATCTCAACGAGGCGGTGATGGGTTTGCTGCAGGGACTCGGCAACGCCGACACGCCGGGCGATGGCGCGACTGCCGCCAAGGTTCGCGTCGCGACCGGGGTCCGCGACGACGGCGCGGTGCTCGTTCGCGCCGAGGCCGTGGGCGCGGCAGTCTCGTCGCCGCCGCGGCTCGACGCGCTACGCGGTCGCCTGCGCGACATGGGCTGGGCCTTCCGCGTCGACGGCCCGGCGGTCGAGATCACGCTGCCGCCATCGCCCGCGGCGGACTGATCGTCCATCCGCCGCCTGCTCTCTCTCCACACCGGGACGAATCACCCTGCAGCCGCAGCCAGGGCCTTGAACCGCTCACGCCACAGGCGGCGGGTCGGCCCATCGGCCGCACGCCAGGCGGCGAGCGCAAGCTCGAGGAAGTCGCGCTCGCCGCTCGACAGCACGCTGTCGGCCTGTTGCTCGTCGAGCCAGCCCCACGGCCGGCCGCACAGGCGTTCGATCTGGCGCGCCAGCTTGTCGCCGATCGGTCGCGACGACTTGATCTGGCTCCACATGCTGGGCGAGATCTGCAGTCGTGCGGCGAAGTCCTGCTCCAGCCCCTTGGGCGCCGAGCCGGTGGCCATGGCACGACCGGCGTGCTGCTGGAACAAGGCGAGCACGTTGTCGCGGCGGGTGCGGGTGACGTTGTTCATCTTCGACGAAGTGCCCGTCGATTGTGACCTAGGGGGTTGACGCTCGGGTAAAGTGAATTTACAGTTTCGATCGTCGTCAATCCACCAACGCAACACACGCCAATCAACCAGGGTCTTCTCATGAATCGCTTCCTCCCCACCACCAGTACCCGACACATCCGCCCCGCCGCGGCTGGCGTCGCGCGCGTGGTCGTGTGGGCTTGCCTGTCGGCGGGCAAGCAGCGTTTCGCGGGCATGGCTCGTGGCAACCGCAAGTTCGTGGGTCCGGTCGAGGAGGGCAGTTCACTGCCGTAGACGCTCTCCTCGTCGTCTCTGAATCCCAGAGGCCCGGATCCGCAAGGATCCGGGCCTTTTCACTTTATCGATCGCAATCTTGGAGATCAGTCGAATCAGTCCGTGCGAATTCGCTTCGGGTGTGTCACTGCACTCTGCGCCGCCACCGTTCGGGTGCTGGCGGCGCGGGATGTGCGCGACAGCGCGAGCCGGGTCCCGTGCAGCGAGGCACTCCGTCCGACGGGACGCTCGCGCAGGGGCACAGCCGAAGCGGATTGACCCGCACAGAAAACCGGCCGCAGCGACTGGGCGGCTCCGGAACCCGTCACCGGAAACCAGACCTCAACCTCGGACTTGGAGAAGACCATGAAACCCATGCAAGTGCTTTCCGTCGGCCGCTCGTGGCGCGCGGAAGTGGCCTTGATGTTGTGCACGCTGCTGGCCAGCGTGCTGTCGTTCGGCGGCGTGGTGGTGCTGTACGCCTCGGGCTCGGGTGAACTCGAGGCGGCCGCCGCTCAGCTCGGCCTGGTGTCGGCGGCCAGCGCGTCGGCTGCGGGTGCGTCGCGCAAACCGGGCAGCGGCTAGCCGCTGCTGCGGTGGGTTCAGCCGCGCAGCGCGGACAGGGCCTCCTGCACGCGCGGCGTGGCGCCTCGGCCCACGCTGCCGGTGATGGCCACCGACGCGCCCGCGTGCAGCATGCGCTCGAAGGCGGCGCGGACCTGCGCCGCGTCGACGGCGTGCACGCGGGCCACCCGTTCGGCGGCGGCCGGCACGGCACCGCGCGCGAACAGGTCGAGTGCCGCCTGCTCGATGCGGGTGCTGGCGCGCTCCTCGTCGCGCCACAGGCGCACCACGAGCTGGTTGCGCGCACGTTCGAGATCCACCTCGTCGACGTGGTCGGCCAGCGCGCGCAGCAGCCGGGCCGTCTCGCGCAGCACCGGGTCCAGGTGCTTCGGGGCGAAGGAGGCCTCGATGGCGAGCTGGCCGCCGTATTCGAAGCGATCGACATGCGCGCCGGCGTGATAGACGAGGCCGCGTCGCTCGCGCAGCTCGGCCAGCAGCGGTGAGCTCATGCCGTCGCCCAGCACGGCCGCCGCCACGTCGTGCACCGCGTCGTCCGCTGCGCGTGGCGGCGTTGCGAAGCCCATCACCAGGTGCGTCTGCTGGCCGCCGTCCATGCGGCGCGTGCGTGTGCCGCCCGCATAGGTGGCTGGCGGCACCGTGTTGGGCGTGCCGCGCGGCAGGTCGCCGAAGGCGGCCTCGGCCTCGCGCACGATGGCATCCGCATCGAGCGCACCGGCCGCCGCGACCACGATGTTGGCGCCGGTGTACTGCCGGCCCACGTAGTCGAGCAGGTCGGCGCGGCTGACACGCTCGATCACCCGGCGCTGGCCGATCACCGGTAGCGCCGCCGGATGCTCGCCCCAGCAGAGGTGGTCGAACAGGTGGTAGCCGATCGTCACCGGGTCGTCTTCGACCTCGGCCACCTCCTGCAGCAGCACCTCGCGTTCGCGCGCCAGTTCGTCCTCGGGAAAGGTGGCATGGCGCACGATGTCGGCCAGCATGCGCACGAACTGCGGCGCATGCTCGGCCAGGCCGCGCATCGTGTAGGCGGTGTGGTCCTTGTCGGTGTGCGCGTTGACCTCGGCGCCCAGCCGCTCGGCGTCGAGGTTGACCCGGTGCACGTCGCGTTCGCGCGTGCCCTTGAAGGCCATGTGCTCCAGCACGTGGCTGATGCCGTTGTGCACGCGGCTCTCGTGCACGCTGCCGGTGTGCACGAACACGGCCACGCCGGCGGTGCGCGCCTGCGGCATCGGCAGCACGACCACGCGCACGCCGTTGGCGAGCGTTGCGTGCGGCACCGGTGCGTCGGGCATCGAACTCATGCGAAGCGCACGCTCAACGCCGACAGCGGCGTCGAGAAACGCGCCTGCCAGCGTTCGCCCGCTTGCACCGGCCAGGCGTCGGTCCAGGTACCGGTGGTGATCAGGTCGCCGGCGCGCAGGTCCGGCGCGCCGGGGCAGGCGCGCAGCTCGCGCACGAAGTGCAGCAGCGCCTGCAGCGGATCGTCGAGCACGTTGGCGCCGCGGCCGCTGTCGACGGGCGCGACGGCGCGGTCGGCGTCTGCGGGCCCGTCGGCGCGATGCAACGTCACGGTCGCGGCGGCCAGCAGCGCCTGCAGCGTGATGGCATCGCCGGCCAGGTCGCGCACCGGTCGGCGCGCGCCGACCAGCAGCCGCGCGTGCAGGCCGTTGTCGGCCATCGTGTCGGGTGCCGCGAACTTCCAGTCGGGCCGATGCGACTGCACGATCTCGAAGCCGGGCGCAACCCAGTCGATCGCCTCGAACAGACCGCGCAGGTCGGTGTCGGCCGCCGGCGCGGCGCGCAGGCCGATCACGCACTCGGGCTCGATGCGCGGCTGGCAGGTGCGGCCGATGCGCAGCAGACCGTCGCCTTCGCAGTACGACACCGTGGTGTTCCACACCGTGCCCCAGATCGGCGCGAAAACCTGATAGCGCGACCAGATCGCGCGGTTGGTGAAGCCGATCTTGAAGCCGACCGGCCGCTCGCCGCGCGCCAGCCGCAACGCGCGCGCGGCGAGCGCGACGCGGTAGGCCGCGGCGGCATCGGCGAAGGCGGGCGCGGCCGCGGGCCAGGGCTGGCCGCTGTCGTCGTGGGCCAGCAGATCGTCGGGGGTCATCGTGCCACGCCTTGTCGGGAGAAAGCGCCTGCGCGCGTGCCGGCGAGTCTAGCGGGCCGCCGGCGGCCCGCCGGGCCGCTCGCGCCAGGCCTGTCACATCTCGATGCCTCTGGCGGCGGCCGAAACCGCACGGCGACGGCGCCAGCTGATCCAATCGCCGCATGTCCATCGAGCCCACCGAGCCTCGGGTCGACCCGCCGGCCCCGATCGGCGCGCTGCCCGCGCGAGGCCGCGCCGTCGCCCGGCACCTGCTCGTCGGCGCCGGCGTGCTGCTGGCCATCGTCGCGCTGCTGGTCGCCGGCACGCTGGCCGTGCTGGTGCCGTTGACGCCGCCGGTCGACAACGTGCTGAAGGCGCGCGACGAACGCCCGAGCGTGCTGCTGGCGGCCGACGGTTCGGTGCTGGCGACCTTTCGCCGCATGAACCGCGAGTGGATCGCGCTCGACGCGGTGCCGCCGCACGTGGTCGACGCGTTGATCGCCACCGAGGACCACCGCTTCTGGCAGCACCCCGGCGTCGACTGGCGGCGCAGCCTGGCGGCGGTGTGGCGCACGGCATCGGGCGACCGGCAGGGCGGCTCCACCATCACCCAGCAGCTCGCGCGCAACTACTTCCCCGAGGCGATCGGCCGCGCCCCCACCGCGACACGCAAGCTCAAGGAGATGATCACCGCGATCAAGCTTGAACGGGCGTACTCGAAGCGCGAGATCCTCGAGAGCTATCTCAACACGGTGTCGTTCCACTTCAACGCGTTCGGCCTCGAGATGGCGGCGCGCACCTACTTCAACAAGCCGGCCCGGCAGCTGAGCGTGGCCGAAGGCGCCACGCTGATCGGCCTGCTGAAGGGCACCTACGCCTACAACCCGGTGAATAACCCGGAGCGCGCGCTGCAACGGCGCAACCTGGTGCTGGGACAGATGGTGCGCCACGGCAAGCTCGACGCCGCCCAGGCCGAACGCGCGCGAGCGCGTCCGCTGCGCCTGGAGTTCGTGCGGCAGGACCTCGACACCGGGCCGGCACCCCACTTCGCCGACACCGTGCGGCGCTGGCTCACGGCCTTCAGCGAAGCGCGCGGCTACGACCTCTACGCCGACGGCCTAGTGCTGCAGTCGACGCTCGACCCCCGCTTGCAGCGGATCGCCAACCAGGTGGTGGCGCGTCAGCTCGACGCGTTGCAGGCGGTGGCCGACGTCGAGTGGAGCCGGCCGACGGGCCGGTTGTTGTCCACCGGCACCGGCGCCTATCGGCAAGCGCGCAAGAAGGCCCAGCCGTTCGCCCACTTCTGGGCCACCCGCGGCGAGCTGGTCGACGCCTTCGTGCGCGAGACGCCGGAGTACGTGCGCCGCGTCGACGCTGGCCAGGCCGCCGCCGACGCGCTGGCGGCGCTGCGCGCCGACACCGCCTTCATGCAGGCACTGCGCGTGCGCAAGACACGGCTCGAAACCGGGCTGGTCGCGCTCGACCCGGCCAGCGGGCAGGTGCGCGCCTGGGTCGGCAGCCGCGACTTCGCCACCGACGGCTTCGACCATGTGCAGCAGGCGCGCCGCCAGCCCGGATCGACCTTCAAGCCCTTCGTCTACGGCGCCGCGCTCGAGGCGGGCATGGAGCCGCAGCGCGAGTTCGCGCAGCGCGCCGTCAGCATCCGGCTGCCCGACGGCAGCACCTGGCGGCCGCGCGACGGCGGTGGCGGGCAAGGTGACTCGACGCTGGAGGACGGCCTCGTCTTCTCGCGCAACGGCATCACCGCCCAGGTGATCGAGGCCGTCGGCGCGCCCAAGGTCGCGCAGTTCGCACAGCGCCTGGGCGTGCGCGACAGCCCGCTCGACCCGGTGCCCTCGCTCGCGCTCGGCACCAGCCCGGTCAGCCTGCTCGAGATGACGAGCGCCTACGGCACCATCGCCGCGCTGGGCGTCCACCATGCGCCGCAGCTCGTCACCCGCGTCAGCGACCGTGCCGGCAAGGTGCTGGTCGACTTCACGCCGGCCGCCAACGCGCCGCGCGAGCAGGTGCTCGATCCGTTGGTGGCTCAGCAGCTGATCGACATGATGCGCGGCGTGGTCGAGCGCGGCACCGGCCGCGGCATCCGCGAGGCGTACGGCATCGAGGCCGACGTAGCCGGCAAGACCGGCACCACGCAGAACAATGCCGACGGCTGGTTCGTGCTGATGGCCCCGCGCCTGGTGGTGGGCGCCTGGGTCGGCTTCAACGACCCGCGCGTCACGTTGCGCAGCGACCATTGGGGGCAGGGTGCGCACAGCGCGCTGCCGGTGGTGGGCGACTTCGTGCAGCGCGCGCTGGCCGATCGGCTGATCGATCCGCAGGCCGAGTTCCCGGCGCGCCGCAGCGGCATCCAGGCGGCCATCAAGAGCGTCGGCGACGCCTTGCGCCGCTGGCTCGGCATCGGCGCGCCGTAGCGCCGCGTCGGCCGATCCCCCGGGGCGCGTCAGCCCTTGCGCGGCCGGGCATGCCGGCTGCCGCGGCCCCCGGAGCGCCGATTGCTCTGGCGTTGTGCATGAGTCGCAACGCACATCGCGCTTCGTGAGAATCGCCCAGGTCGCCCCCCTGTTCGAAAGCGTGCCGCCGCGCGCCTATGGCGGCACCGAGCGCGTGGTGTCGTACCTGACCGAGGCGCTGGTCGAGCAGGGCCACGACGTGACACTGTTCGCCAGCGGCGACTCGATCACGCGCGCGCGGTTGGAGGCGGTGGCGCCGCGCAGCCTGCGCACCGACCGGCGGCGACCCGACTGGATGGTGTGGCACACGCTGATGCTCGACCGCGTGTTCGAGCTGGCCGACCAGTTCGACGTGATCCATTTCCATGTCGACGTGCTGCACCTGCCGCTGGCGCGGCGCTGCGCGACACCGCTGCTCAGCACCACGCACGGGCGCCTCGACCTGCCGGACCTGTTGCCGCTGTTCCGCAATTTCGACGAACACCCGTTGGTGTCGATCTCCGACCACCAGCGCATGCCGCTGCGCGGCGTCAACTGGCAGGCCACCGTGCACCATGGCCTGCCGGTCGGCCTGTACGACTTTCATGCCGAGCCGAAGGACTACTTCGCCTTCCTCGGCCGCATCTCGCCGGAGAAGCGTGTCGACCGCGCGATCGAGATCGCCCGGACGTGCGCGACGCCGCTGCGCATCGCGGCCAAGGTCGACGAGGTCGACCGTGTCTACTTCGACACGCGCATCCGTCCGCTGCTCGACGATCCGCTGGTCGACTACGTCGGCGAGATCGACGACACCCGCAAGAACGAGTTCCTCGGCAACGCGCGCGCGCTGCTGTTCCCGATCGACTGGCCCGAGCCGTTCGGCATCGTCATGATCGAGGCGTTCGCCTGCGGCACGCCGGTCATCGCCTACCGCAGCGGCTCGGTGCCCGAGGTGCTGGACGACGGCGTCGACGGCTTCATCGTCACCGACCAGCAAGAGGCGATCGAGGCCGCGCACAACGTGCACACGCTCGACCGCCGGCGCTGCCGCGAGGCGTTCGAGCGCCGCTTCACCGCCGACACGATGGCCAGTCGTTACCTCGCCGTCTACCGCAACCTGACACAGGCGCCACCATGACGCAGGAACGCATTCTGGTCGGTGATCAGTGGTACGTGGCCGCCACGTCGGCGCGCACCAGCGCCGCTTCAAGAAACGCCCGCACGCCGGTCTCGTCCTCGGCCAGCAGGATGGTGCTCGGACGTTCGACCGTTGGCGGCGCCGGCGTCGCATGTTCTCATCATAACAAGGAGGTGAGAGCATGGCACGAAAACCCCCATCATTACCCAAGACCGATTACAAAAATTGCACCGTGTTAGGGCCGCCCATCGCACGATACGTGAATGGCAAGAAGTACTGGTATGTCCGCCTTCGCTGTAAGCAGTGTGGGAAAGAGCGCGAGATCATCCTTGTGACGAGTCAATTTCCGGAGGACGGCCCGGTCTGCCTGGACTGTAGCAAGCCTCGACTCGATCACGGGATGCACGGCACGCGGACGTATGAGGCGTGGGTGCGTATGCGGCGGCGAGTTCATGAGGGCGAGCCGTATATTGTCGCGCTCGGGGTGACGATCGAGGATCCTGACTGGGATACGTTCCCGGGATTTCTGAAGGACATGGGGGAAATTCCGGACGACAAGATCAGTCTGGATCGGATTGATAACAACCGTGGATATGGGAAAATACTCGTTGACGACGGCACCGGTCAGCTCACACGTAAATTGAATTGTCGCTGGGCTGATTACGTCGAGCAGGCCAATAATACCTCGTGGAATGTCGTGATCGAGGTCACCTGTGGCGACACGAACACGAAGGAATCTATGACCGTCTCGCAGGCCGCGACCCGTTTCGAGATCTCGTATATTGCACTCTACAAGCGCATGTTCGAGCGCGGGGACCACGGGCAGACCGCTGATGAGGCGATCCGTGAGCTTGTGGCGGCCAAGGGCGCCGCGCCTCCGCTCTCAGAGATCGCGACCGAAGCGGGTGTGGATTATGAATGTCTCAGGCGACAGGTGATGCGGGGCAGCCGGACGATTGCCGATGCGATCATCTATCTGCAGGACAAACTCGCGGCTGGGACGCGAGCGGCCGCGGCACGCGAACTCGGTGTCCCGGGCCATATCCTGCGGTCTCGAATGAAGCGCGGGATGACCTTGCAACAGGCGATCGACGATATCCGCGCCACTCTCTAAAACTCCACCAGCAAGAGGGAGGCGGCATCTCATCCTCCTCCCTCTTAGCCTCGCGCAAACCCTCTCTATACACGCCGATCACTCTTCGCCAGCACTTCTCCCATCCTGTCTTCGAATCCGCCGCCCTCGCGTCATTCCTAGCCCTATCCTCCATGTAAGACGTGAAAATCCGTCTCACTCGTCCCACGCGTCCCAGGCGTGCTGGACGATTATCAAATAACTTTTAGACTGGAGGTATGACACATGGAACCCAATCAGACCCCCGACTCACCCACGTTCACCACGCCGCCGGAGGCCGCGCTTGACCCGGCGCCCGTCGTGGTCCCAGTCAAGCCCACGCGCCCGTGGCGCGGCGCACCTGTGCGTCTCACGGCTGACGGCGGGACGGAGCGCTACTGTCGCATCTGTCGCCAATGGCACCCCGTTGAACAATTCAGGTCCTACGTCGCGTCGGGATGCTCAAATACGCTGTGTCGGACATGCGAGCGGACCGCACGGCGGCTGCGGTATTTGCGCGATCACGACATTGAGCGCCAGCGCGCGCGGGACTGGGATCGCCGGCACCGGGCGGCGGCCAAGATTCAACACCCCGTCGCGACGGGCCACGAACGCCAGGAGGTAACGAGTGAAGCTGACTCTTCAAGCCCGGGACCTGACGCATGCCCTTAGTGCTGTGATTGGCGGGACGGACGGACGTGGCACCCTGTCCTCCGTCCTCCTCATGGTTGACCCCCTCTTACCTGATACCCTGACCCTCACCACTACAGACCACGAGATCGCCTGCCGGGCCAGCGCACCCGTCGCGACGGCCACACCAGGTCGGGCGCTTCTTCCTGCCCGTAAGCTCCACGACATCGTCCGGGCGCTGCCGGACCTCCCGCTGACGATCACGATCAAGCAACACAACGCGACGCTCGTCGCGGGCTCGTCTCGCTACGCGCTGGCCGGTCTGGACCCTGACCAATTCTCTGACGTGCCGGAACCACTCGTGGAGAACAGCATCCGGCTGGACGCGGCGGCGTGGCGCGGGCTTCTCCGACGCACGCTCTACGCAATCGGGCAGAGCGGCGCAAAGTTCGCCCTCCATGGTTTGTCGGTAGATTTTTGTGACGGCCTCCTGACGGCCGTTGGCACCGACGGGCACAGGCTCGTGGTGGAAACGCTCGAGGTCCCCGGGGCAGAAGGGGTGGCGTGGTCCGGGATTATCCCCCGGAAAGCTATGGTCCAACTCGCCAAACAGCTGGACGGGGTGGAGGTGCTGACGCTCGGCATCTCCTATCAACGCCTCATGCATATCCAAGCGGGGGCGTTTGCGCTGACCTCGCGGCTCATCGAAGGGAACTATCCGAACTGGCGCGCGCTGGTGCCACAGAAGGCCCCGGCCAACGCGCTGACCGTCTCGCGAGAGGAGCTCTCGGCGGCGGTGAAACGGGCGGCGCTGGTCACGACAAACGGGAACGTTGCGCTGGACTACACAGAAAGCGGGGCGACGATTACGGCGAAGAGCGCGGAGCACGGGGAGGCGCACGAGGAGCTGGCGGGGAGCTATAGCGGGACGCCGTTCCGGACCGGCTTTCAGGCTGACTATATATCGGAGACGCTCGGCGCGTTAGACGGCGAGGCGGTGGTGCTCCAACAGGACGGGCCAACCGGCGCGCTGTTGATGATCGATCCCGCTGGGCCACACTCTAGGGCGTATGTGATGTCGATCCGGCTGCAATAAGGAGGGACACAATCAATGTCCTGTTTCGAAGAGCATCGCCAGGAGCACGCCTGCGTGGGCTTCCAGCATCTCGGCTCTGTGAGGCGGCGCGGCTTATTGCAAGACCAGTACATTGTGGGACCGCTCTCTATGCCTTGGAAGGAGATGCCTATGTCTATGTTTCTACCGATCGATAAGAAGGATCTCGATATTTCGGCTATGGAAGAGCCAACGCCGGCGGAGCGCCTCACTGTCTCTCTTCAACCAGAACTGAACGAGGCCGTGGCAGAGCTGTCCAACCCGGGTTCTTCGTTTGTCTTCAGCTACCTCTTAAATCGCGGGATGGATATCGCGGGCCTGCATCAGCACGTCGCCGATCGCTACGGGGTTCGAGTGGAAGACATCACGCTGGCGTGGAGAATATCACAATGGGATGCGCTTCAAAGCACGAAGGCCGCGGCGGCGGCCCAGTGATCCACCAGGCCGCCTAAAGGGGGCTTACTTCGCGGCTCGCTCTCTGGCCCGCTTATCTCTCCACATTTCCGCGGTGTTATCGGCGCCGGGCTCGGCGTGGAGATGGTAGGGGTTTACACACAACCGGACGGCGCACTCATGCCCCAGGGTGAGCGTCGGATTCAGCGGCCCAAACTCCGCACAAAACGCATACCTGTGGGCCTTCCATTGCTTCCCGATCGCGCTGTAGCGCCCGTAGCCGTCCTCATCCGGCCGACCCTTCCAGATATGGCACCCGTTCTCGTTCTTGGTCCACTTCGTCGCAAATCTCTCCAAGCATTCAGGATCCGTCAATTCGCTATAGCCCGGCCATCC
>CALMQI010000091.1 GCA_937871935.1 uncultured Burkholderiales bacterium | reverse complement strand
GCGATCGCATCGGTGGCCTTCGCCGCAGTGTCCTGCCGCAGCTGGTCGTGCAGCTCGTCGAAACGCGCGGTCAGCGCATCGCGGCGCGCCGGCGCATCGAGCCAGTCGAGCACCGCCCCAGCCAGCGCGTCGGGCGTCGCCTCGTCCTGCACGAACTCGGGCACGACGAACTCGCGGCTCAGGATGTTGGGCAACCCGACCCAGGGCTGCAGGCGCATGCGCTTCATCAGCTGCCATGTTAGAGGATGCATGCGGTAGCCGATCACCATCGGCCGCTTGAAAAGTGCTGCCTCGAGCGTGGCGGTGCCGCTGGCGATCAATGTCACGTCGCAGGCTGCCAGCGCCGCATGGGAGCGCCCGTCGAGCAGTTGCAGCGGCAGGCCGGCGGCATGCTGCGCGACCAGCGGTTCGAGCAACGACCGCAGACCCGGCGCCACCGGCAGCACGAATCGCAAATCGGACCGGCTCGCGGCCAATCGCGCACAAGCCTGCAGGAACGGCGGCGCGATGTACTGGATCTCCGAGCGCCGGCTGCCCGGCAGCACGGCCACCACCGTCTCGTGCTCGCCGAGCGCGAGCGCCGCGCGGCTGGCCGTTCGTGGTGGCGTGAGCGGGATCGCATCGGCCAGCGGATGCCCGACGTAGCTGGCCGCGATGCCCGCGCGTGTGAGGATTTCCGGTTCGAACGGAAACAGGCACAGCACGTGGTCGGCGGCCTGCGCGATCTTCTTCACGCGGCCGGCGCGCCAGGCCCAGATCGAGGGGCAGACGAAATGGATCGACTTGATGCCGGCGCGCCGCAGCCGCGCCTCGAGGTCGAGATTGAAGTCCGGCGCATCGACCCCGATGAACGCATCAGGCCGCTCGGCCAGCAGGCGCTCGGCCAGCTGGCGGCGGATACCGGCGATCTCGCGATAGTGACGCAGCACCTCGACGTAGCCGCGCACGGCCAGCTTGTCGCTGGGCCACCAGGCGTCGAAGCCATGCTCGTGCATGCGCGGGCCACCGATACCCATCGTGTGCACATCCGGCCAGCAGGCGCGGATGCCGCCCAGCAGCAGGCCGGCGAGCAGGTCGCCCGACGCCTCGCCGGCGACCATCGCCAACCGCGGCGCGTCGCTCGACACCGTCAGCGAGCGACGCCGCGCGTCACGCCAGCCAGGAATTGCAGCATCAGCGCCACCTCGGCCCGCGCCTCGGGCGCCTGCTCGCGCAGCGCCTCGATCTCCTGCACCGCCTGATCGAGCGGGAGCCCCTTGCGATACAGCGCGCGGTGCATCTGCTTGACCGCAGCGATGCGCTCGGGCGTGAAGCCGCGTCGACGCAGGCCTTCGGCATTGAAGCCGCGCACCGCCAGCGGGTTGCCGTCGACCAGCAAGAACGGCGGCACGTCCTGCGTCACCGCGCTGGCAAAACCGACCATCACGTGCGCACCGATCTTGACGAACTGGTGCACGCCGGTCAGGCCGCCCACCGTCACCCAGTCGCCCAGGTGTACATGGCCGGCCAGCGTGGTGTTGTTGGCCAGCGTGGTGCGGTCGCCGATCTGGCAATCGTGCGCGATGTGCACGTAGGCCATGATCCAGTTGTCGTCGCCGATGTGCGTGACGGCGCTGTCCTGCACGGTGCCGGTGTTGAGCGTGCAGTACTCGCGGATGGTGTTGCGCTCGCCGATGTGCAGTTCGGTCGGCTCGCCGGCGTACTTCTTGTCCTGCGGTGGCCCACCGATCGCGTTGAAGGCGAAAATGCGGTTGTCACGGCCGATCGTGGTGCGGCCCTCGATCACGCAGTGCGCACCGATCGTGGTGCCGGCGCCGATGCGCGCCTGCGGACCGATCAACGTGTAAGGCCCGACGCTGACGCCGGCGTCGAGTTCGGCCTTCGCATCGACGATTGCGGTGGCGTGGACCTGGGCCATGGCAACGCGCTGGCGTTCAGGCGATGCGACGCATCGTGCACATCAGCTCGGCCTCGACCGCAGTCTCGCCGCCCACGCTGGCGCGTGTCTTGTACTTGTAGATGCCCGACTTGGCGCGATCGATCGTCGCCTCCAGCATCAGCTGGTCGCCCGGCTCGACGGGCCGCTTGAAGCGTGCGCCGTCGATGCCGACGAAGTAGACGACCGAGTCGTCGGTGATCCCGGCGCCACCCGACTCGAACGACAGCAGCGCGGCCGCCTGCGCCAGCGCCTCGAGCATCAAGACACCGGGCATGACCGGGCGATGCGGAAAGTGGCCAACGAAATAGGGCTCGTTGATCGTCACGTTCTTCAGCGCCAGGATGCGCTTGCCGTGTTCGATCTCGAGGACCCGGTCGACCAGCAGGATCGGGTAGCGGTGCGGCAGCTTCTTCAGGATATGGTGGATGTCCAGCGGACTCACTGCTTCTTCTCCAATGCGCGCAGGCGCTCCCGCAGGGCATGCAGTTGGCGCAAGGTGGCGGCGTTCTTTTCCCAGGACGCATTGTCGTCGAACGGAAACGCGCCGCTGTAGGTGCCGGGCTTGAGGATCGAGCGCGTCACCACGGTGGCCGCGGTGATGTGCACATGATCGACCAGCTCCAGGTGCCCGAGGATGATCGCGCCGCCGCCGGCCGTGCAGTGCTTGCCGATGCGCGCCGAGCCGGCGATGCCCACGCAGCCCGCCATCGCGCTGTGCGCACCGATGCGCACGTTGTGGCCGACCTGGATCAGGTTGTCGAGCTTGACGCCTTCTTCGATCACCGTGTCGTCGAGCGCGCCGCGGTCGATGCAGGTGTTGGCGCCGATCTCGACGTCGTCGCCGATGCGCACGGCGCCGAGCTGCTCGATCTTCTCCCAGCGGCCTTGCACCGGTGCGAAGCCGAAGCCGTCGGCACCGATCACCGCACCGCCATGCACGATGCCTCGCGCGCCGATCACGCAGTCGGCGCCGACCACGACATGCGCTGCCAGCCGCGTCTGGGCGCCGACGCACGCACCGGCCGCCACGTGGGCCTGCGCGCCGATCACCGCGCCGGTCGCCACGACGGCCCTGGCGCCAACGAAGGCGAGCGCGCCGATCGAGGCGCCGGCATCGATCTGTGCACCCGGCTCGATCACTGCGCTGGCGTGAACGCCGGCCACCGGCTGCACGCGCTGGCGACGCGCCCACCATTGCGACAAGCGTGCGTAGTAGAGGTAGGGGTCATCGACGACCAGCGTCGCGCCGCGCGCCAGGGCAGCATCGCGATGTGCGACGCCGACGATCACGCAGGCGGCGCGACTGCCCGGGAGCTGCGCGGCATACCGAGCATTGGCCAGGAAGGCAATCGCGTCGGCCTCGGCCGTGTCGAGCGTGGCCAGGCGCGAGACGTGCAATCCGGCGTCGCCGATCAGCTCGCCGCCCAGTGCAGCCACGATGTCGGCCAGGCGTACCGGCGTCACATCTGGCCCGGGCGCGGCGCGGCCTTCAGCGGCCGGCAGGTGCGGCGTTGAGCGCCTTGATCACCTTCTCGGTGATGTCCACGCGCGGCCCCGCGAAGACGACCTCCTGCAGGATCAGGTCGTACTTCTCCTGGTCGAAGATCTGCTTGATCACGCGGTTGGCGCGTTCCACCACCGCGGCCAGCTCTTCGTTCTTGCGCTGATTGAGGTCTTCCTGGAATTCGCGACGCTTGCGTTGCAGGTCGCGATCCTGTTCGACCAGCTCGCGCTGGCGGCGCGAACGGTCCGACTCGCTCAGCGTCGGTGCTTCCTTCTCGAGCTTGTCGGCGGCGGCCTTCAGGCGGGAGGCCGTGTCGTTGAGATCCTTCTCGCGCTTGCTGAACTCGGCCTCGAGCTTGGACTGGGCCGCCTTGGCCGGCGTGGCCTCGCGCAGCACACGTTCGCTGTTCACGTAGCCGATCTTCAGTTCTTGGGCAGGCGCCGCGCCCACTAGGAGCCACACGCCGCACACCGCGGCCAGCAGCTTGATGCGCAGGGAGTTGACCATCAGAACGCAGTCCCGATCTGGAATTGGAAGTTTTGGATTCTATCCGTCGGCTTGCTGTTCAAGGGTTTACCCCAGCTCATCTTCAGTGGGCCCACAGGGGAGATCCACGACAGGCCCAGGCCGACAGACGAGCGCAGGTCATCCCCGCGGATCGGCTCACCTTCGCGCCAGACGTTGCCGACGTCGGTGAACGCGAAGATGCGCAGTGACTTGTCGTTGCCGGTCCCCGGCACCGGGAAGTACAGCTCAGCGTTCAGGTTCAGCTTCTTCGCCCCGCCGATGTAGGCGCCGGTCGGGTCGATGGCGCCGAGAGAACTCTGCTCGAACACGCGCACCGAGCCGAGGCCACCGCCGTAGAAGTTCTTGAAGATCGGGAACGGCCGCGAGCCGAGTCCCTTGCCGATGCCGAGTTCGGCATTGACACCGAGGCTGAACCTGGTGGTCAGCGCAAAGAACTGCTGGTACTGGAAGTTCGAGCGCAGGTAGCGCACGTCACCGAACGCACCCCATTCGAGGTTGACGCGCTGGTAGCGGCCGGCGGTTGGCGTGAGCACGCTGTCGCGCTGGTCGCGCGCCCAGCCGAGCGTGAGGGGAAATGCGTTGCTCTTCGCGCCGTACAGGTCGCGATAGATGAAGTACGCATTCGGTATCGAGTTGGTACCGCGGATCTCGGTGCGCTCGGCGCCGATGCCGACGAATACCGTGTCGAACTCCGAGAACGGCACGCCCAGGCGCACCGCGGCGCCCGGCGTGGCCAGCTGGTATTCGTCGCCCAGGCTGTTGAGCGGGCGCGATGTGCGGTAGAACACGTCGATCGCACGTGACACGCCGTCGATCGTGAAGTAGGGATCGACGGTGCTCAGCACCAACGTGCGCGAATACTTGCTGGTGTTGACCTCGAAGCCGAGGTAGTTGCCCGAGCCGAACACGTTGTCCTGCCTGATCGAAGCCGACAGCGCCAGCTTCTCGGTGCTGGAGAACGATAGGCCGAGCGCCAGGTTGCCGGTCGGCTTCTCGGTCACGTTGACCTGCAGATCCACCTGATCGGGCGAGCCGGCTACCTCGTTGGTGTCGACGCCGACGTCCTTGAAATAGCCCAGGCGCTCCACCCGGTCGCGCGACAGCTTGATCTTCTGGCCGTCGTACCACGACGACTCGAACTGGCGGAACTCGCGGCGGATCACCTCGTCGCGAGTGCGCGTGTTGCCCGACACGTCGAGCCGCCGCACGTAGACGCGCCGCTGCGGGTCGGCCCGCAAGGTGAGCGCCACCTGGCCCGTCGCGCGGTCGATCTCCGGCACGGCCTCGACGCGCGCGAAGGCATAACCGTAGATGCCGAAGCGCTCGGTGAAAGCCTTGGTCGTTTCGGTGGCGTCGACTGCGCGGTACGGCGAGCCGGGGCGGATGCGCACCAGCGCCTGGAACTCCTCCTCCTTGCCGAGGAACTCGCCTTGCAGCCGCACGCCGGTCACCGTGTAGGCCTGACCTTCGTTGACCGTGATGGTGATCGAGATGTCCTGCTTGTCGGGCGAGATGGTGACCTGCGTCGACTCGATGGCGAACTCGAGATAGCCGCGGTTCAGGTAGTACGAGCGGATCGTCTCCAGGTCGGCATTGAGCTTGGCGCGCGAGTAGCGGTCGTTCTTCGTGTACCAGGTCAGCCAGCCGCTGGTGGTCAGGTCCATCAGGCCGAGCAGCGTGCCTTCGGAAAAGGCCTGTGTGCCCACGATGCGGATCTCGCCGATGCGCGCCGCGTCGCCTTCGGTCATCGTGAAGTTCACGTTGACACGGTTGCGCTCGACCGGCGTGATCGTCGTCACGACCTCCGCGCCATACAGGCTGCGCGACAGGTACTGGCGCTTGATCTCCTGTTCGGCGCGATCGACCAGTGCCCGGTCGAACGGCAGGCCCTCGCCGATGCCCGATTCCTTGAGCGACTTGATCAGCTGATCCTTGTCGAACTCCTTCAGACCGACGAAGTTGAGCGTCTGGATGATCGGCCGCTCCTCGACGACGACCACCGCCACCGTGCCCTCGATCTCGATGCGCACATCCTTGAACAGGCCGGTGGCGAAGAGCGAGCGCAGCGCGGTGGCGCCCTTGTCGTCGGTGTAGGTGTCGCCGATGCGAAACGGCAGCGCCGCGAACACGGTACCTGCGTCGGTGCGCTGCAGGCCTTCGACGCGGATGTCCTTCAGGACGAACGGCTCGACCGCGTGCGCCGGCATCGCCAGCGCAGCCGCCATCGCCGTCACGACCGCCACGGGTCGCAACGGGCTCATCACGAAAGAAAAGGGCATGCGAGATCGATGATGTCAGTGCAGGCCCAGCAGGCGGGCCACATCGTTGTAGAGGGCCACTGACATCATCAGCAGCAGGATCGCGACACCGCCCCGTTGGAGCCGCGCGAGCCACAAGTCCGACACGGGCCGGCCGGTGGCAGCCTCGAAAAGATAATACATCAGGTGTCCGCCATCGAGCATGGGCAGCGGCAGCAGGTTCAGCACGCCAAGACTCACGCTCACCAGTGCCAGGAAGCCGAGGTAGTACGCGAGCCCCTGCTGCACCGACTGGCCGGCATAGTCGGCGATGGTCAACGGCCCGCTCAGGTTGCGCACCGACGCCTCGCCGATCAGCATGCGGCCGAGCATCCTGATCGTCAGCGCCGACACGTCCCAGGTGCGCTGCGCCCCCTTGACGAGCCCGTCGATCGGGCCGTGGCGCACCTTCACCATCTCTGGCGGCGCGCCGACATAGGCCTCGATGCGCCCGACGCTGCGGGCACCATCGGGCGTGGCGCGCGGCCGCACGCTGATGTCGAGTGTCTGACCGGCGCGTTCGACGGTCCAGGTCATCGCACGGCCGACACCGTCGGCGGCGGATTGTCGAATGCGCTCGCGCAGTTCGGTCGCGTCGGCGACCATGGCGCCGTCGACACGCAGCACATGATCGCCCTTGCGCAGGCCGGCCTGCGCCGCCGGGCCGTCGGCCTTCACCTCGCCCATCACGGGTTCGCTGTACGGGCCGCCGAGTCCGATACGGCGTGCCAGCGCGGCATCGACTTCGCGCGACTCCAGCCGCTGCAGTTCGAGCGTCACCTGCCGCGGATTTCGACCGCGCGCATCGGTGACCGTGAGCGTCAGCGGCTGACCGACCAGTGCGCGCTGCGTGACCTGCCAGCGCAGGTCACTCAACGAATCGAGCTCGACCCAGTCGCCGTCGTCGGCAGCGTACGACCGAACCCAGTCGCCCGAGCGCAATCCGGCGCGCTCGGCCAGACTGGCCGGGGCCGGCGAACCGAGCACGGCCTTGGCCTCGTCCACGCCGATCCAGTGCGCGCTGGCGTACAGCAGGACCGCGAGTGCCAGGTTGGCCAGCGGCCCGGCGGCAACGATGGCCGTGCGCCTCCACAACGACTGGCGGTTGAAAGCGCGATGCGCCTCGTGCGCCGGCACGTCGCCCTCGCGCTCATCGAGCATGCGCACATAGCCGCCCAACGGCAGCGCACAGATCACGAACTCGGTCTCGCCACGCACGTGCCGCCACACCACGCGACCGAAGCCGACCGAGAAGCGCAGCACCTTCACGCCGCAGGCCACCGCCACCCGATAGTGGCCGTACTCGTGGATGACGATCAGCGTCGCCAGCGTGACGATGAAGGCGAGCAGCGTGATCATCGCGCGAGTGCCCTCACCAGCCGCTGCGCGGCCTCGCGGGCGCGTGCGTCGAGGTCGAGCAAGTCATCCAGATTGTTCTGCGGCCCGAAGCGGGCGGCGAGTGAGTCGAGGGTCTGGGCGTTGACATGGTGAATCGCGGTGAAGGAGATGGTTCCGGCAAGGAACGCGCCCACCGCCACTTCGTTGACCGCGTTGAGCGCATTGGTCGCGCCGGGCGCAGCGCGCAGCGCATCGAACGCCAGATCGAGGCCCGGGAAACGGCGTGGGTCCGGATTCTCGAAATGCAGGCCGCCCAGCGTGGCGAAGTCGAGCCGGGCCGCGCCGGACTCGATGCGCTCGGGCCACGACAGCCCGTAGGCGATCGGCACTTTCATGTCGGGCGTGCCTAGTTGCGCCAGCACCGAGTTGTCGCGGCAGACGATCATCGAATGGATGATCTGCTGCGGATGGATCAGCACTCGCACCTGTTCAGGCTGCAGATCGAACAGCCAGCGCGCCTCGATCACCTCGAGCGCCTTGTTCATCATCGTCGCCGAGTCGACCGAGATCTTGCGACCCATCGCAAAGTTCGGATGGGCGCAGGCCATGTCGGGCGTCACGTCGTGCAGCGACTCGGGATCCCGGCTGCGAAACGGCCCGCCCGACGACGTGAGCAGGATGTGGTCGACACGGCGATGCCAGGCGGCGCGATCGGCCGGCAGGCACTGAAACACTGCCGAGTGCTCGCTGTCGATCGGCAGCAGCGTCGCGCCGCCCTGCTCGACGGCGCGCATGAACAGCGCTCCGCCGACCACCAGCGCCTCCTTGTTGGCCAGCAGCAACCGCTTGCCCGCACGCGCGGCGGCCAGGCATGGCGCCAACCCCGCCGCGCCGACGATGGCCGCCATCACGCTGTCGACGTCGGGGTGCGCTGCCAGCTCCTCGAGCGCGCGCTTGCCAGACAGGATCTCGGTGCGCACGTCGTCCGCCGCCATGCGTCGCCGCAGTTCGTCGGCCTGCGCGGCACCCGACACCGCGGCGAAGCGCGGCCGCCACTGCCGGCACAGATCGGCCAGTTCGTCGATGCGCTGATGCGCGGTCAGGGCGAACACCTCGAAACGCGAGGGATGCAGCGCGATCACCTCGAGCGTGCTGCGACCCACCGAGCCGGTGGCGCCGAGAATGCACACACGTCGTCTTGTCGTCGTGTCCGCCACGGCCGTCTCGCTCACAGGCTGGCCAGCGCCATCGCGCAAGGCAGCACCGGCAGCAGCGCATCGATGCGATCGAGCACGCCGCCATGGCCCGGCAGCAAGGCGCTGGAGTCCTTCGCACCCGCGGCGCGCTTGACCAGCGACTCGAACAAGTCACCCACCACGCTCAGTGCGGTGAGGAGCAGCACGGCCAGCGCCATCGGCACCGCACCGTAGCGCTGCTTCAGTTGCGTGAATACGCTGGCCGAGTCGGCGGCGACGCGGCTGTCCAGCACCAACCAGAACAGGGCCAGCGCCAGCACGCCCAGCATGCCGCTCCACACGCCCTCCCAGGTCTTGCCGGGGCTGATGCTCGGCGCAAGCTTGCGGCGGCCGAACGCGCGCCCACCGAAGTAGGCGGCGATATCGGCCGCGAAGACGATGCACAGCGCCGACAGGAGAAAGTTCACGCCGACGATGCGGGCCTGCGCCAGTGCCCACCAGCCGACCCAGAGCAGGCCCAGGCCGATCAGCCAGCGCGGCGTCGTTGGCAGTTGCTTCCACCCGGTGGGTCCGAGACGCAGCACGATCGCCCCGCCGACCGCCCAGACCGCGGCGCAGGTCCACCAGAGCGCGCGCGATTCGCCGAAGCGCCAGGGACCGGCTGCGGCGATCAATCCGCCGATCGCCACCGCCGCCCCCCCGGCAAGCGCCAGCGCCTGCGGCTGCCCGTTGAGCCGGGCCCACTCCCATGCGGCGGCGCTGATCAGCACCAGCGTGAGCACCACGAACGGCCACGGATGGGTGATCCACAGGGTGGGCAGCAGCAGCGCCACCAGGATCAACGCCGTGATGACGCGCTGCTTCAGCATCGCCTCTAGCCACCCGGCGCCGCCGCTTGGGGCAGGCGGGCCTTGACGTCGCCGAAGCGGCGCTCGCGTCCGGCAAACGCGGCCAGCGCCGCGTCGAGCTGCGCCTCGTCGAAATCGGGCCACAGGCAGTCGGTGAAATACAGCTCGGAGTACGCCACCTGCCAGAGCAGGAAGTTGCTGATGCGCACCTCGCCGCCGGTGCGGATGAAGAGGTCGGGATCCGGCGCATGCGCCAATGCCATGTGCGAGGACAGCCGTGCCTCGTCGATCTGCTCGGCCGGCAACCCCTGCGCCACCAGCTGGCGGCAGGCCTGCACCACGTCCCAGCGACCACCGTAGTTGAACGCCACCGACAGCACGATGCCTGAGTTGTGCGCCGTCGTGCGCTCGGCCTCGTCCCAGGCCAGCCGCACCTTGTCGGTCACCGCGCTGCGATCGCCGACGATGCGGATGCGCACACCCTTCTCGGCCAGCTTGGTGAGGTACTTCGACACTGCCACCAGCACCAGGCCGAGCAGCCCGGTGATC
This sequence comes from uncultured Burkholderiales bacterium, assembly GCA_937871935.1. GTDB lineage: Bacteria > Pseudomonadota > Gammaproteobacteria > Burkholderiales > Burkholderiaceae_C > JAEUPI01. The sequence continues at coordinate 9,964 of CALMQI010000091.1, read as the reverse complement.
TCTTCCTCCGGACGCTTCCAGTTCTCCGACGAGAAAGCGAACACGGTCAGGTACTGGATGCCGCGGTCGGAGCAGGCCTGTACGCAGCGCACCAGCGCGTCGACGCCCTGCTTGTGGCCGAAGAAACGCGGCATGAAGCGCTTCTTGGCCCAACGGCCGTTGCCGTCCATCACGATGGCGACGTGGCGTGGTATCGAGTTCAGGTCGCGCTGCACGTCGTGTGGTCGGTGGCCTCGGGCGGCGTGAGATCGGCGGCGGCCTAGACCGCCAGGATCTCGGCTTCCTTGCCGTGCACGAGCTTGTCGATCTCGGCCACCGTGCGATCGGTGAGCTTCTGCACGTCGTCCTGCGCGCGGCGCTCGTCGTCCTCTGCCACCTGCTTGTCCTTCAGCAGCTTCTTGAGCTGCTCATTGGCCTCGCGCCGCAGATTGCGCACCGCCACCTTGGCCTCCTCGCCGGCATGGCGAACCACCTTGGTCAGGTCGCGCCTGCGCTCCTCGGTCAGGGCGGGCATCGGCACGCGCAGCAGGTCGCCCTGCGCCGCAGGGTTGAGGCCGAGGTCGCTTTCGCGAATGGCCTTCTCGATCTTGGCGCCCATGCCCTTCTCCCACGGCTGCACGCTGATCGTGCGTGCATCGAGCAGAGTCACGTTGGCCACCTGGCTGATCGGCACCATCGACCCGTAGTAGTCGACATGCACCTGGTCGAGCAGGCCGGGGTGCGCGCGACCGGTTCGGATCTTCTGCAGCTCGTGCTTCAGGGCGTCGACCGACTTGACCATCTTGGCCTCGGCGGTCTTCTTGATCTCGGGCATCGTGCTCATCGACAAATCTCTCCTAGCGCGTCCTAGACATGCACCAGCGTGCCTTCGTCGTCGCCCTGCACCACGCGCTTCAGTGCACCCGGCTTGACGATGGAGAACACCTTGATCGGCAGCTTCTGGTCGCGGCACAGCGCGAACGCGGTGGCGTCCATCACCTGCAGATTACGCGCGATGGCGTCGTCGAAGCTGATCGTCGCGTACCGCGTCGCGCTCGGGTCCTTGTTGGGATCGGCACTGTAGACGCCATCGACCTTGGTCGCCTTGAGCACCACCTCGGCGCCGATCTCGGCACCGCGCAGCGCGGCGGCCGTGTCGGTGGTGAAGAACGGGTTGCCGGTGCCGGCGGCGAACACCACGACCTTGCCCTCCTCGAGGTACTGCAGCGCCTTCGGCCGCACGTAGGGCTCCACCACTTGCTCGATGGCAATGGCCGACATCACGCGCGCAGTGAGGCCGGCCTGGCGCATGCTGTCGGCCAGCGCCAGCGAGTTCATCACCGTGGCCAGCATGCCCATGTAGTCAGCCGTCGCGCGGTCCATGCCCACCGAGCCGCCGGCGACGCCGCGAAAGATGTTGCCACCGCCGATCACCACGGCCAGCTCGACACCCAGCTCGGTGATCTCCTTCAGCTCGCGCACCATGCGCACGATGGTGGCGCGGTTGATGCCGTAGGCGTCGTCGCCCATCAGCGCTTCACCGGACAACTTGAGCAGGATTCGCTTGTAGGCCGGCATCCGGCATGTCTCCCAGGCAATCTTGGCGGATGCCGGAGTTTACGCGGCAGCGCCCGAGCACCGCCGCGTGGGACAGGCCGTCACTGACCCTTGGCCGCCGCGACCTGCGCCGCCACCTCGGCGGCGAAGTCGTCGCTGCGTTTCTCGATGCCCTCGCCGACCACGTACAGTGTGAACGCGTTGACGGTGGTGTTCGCTGCCTTGAGCATCTGCTCGACGGTCTGCTTGTCGTTCTTCACGAAGGCCTGGTTGCCGAGCGAGACCTCCTTGAGGTACTTCTGCACCGAGCCTTCGACCATGCGGGCCACGATATCGGCCGGCTTGCCGGACTCGGCCGCCTTCTCGGTGGCGATCTTGCGCTCCTTGGCGACCAGATCGGCCGGCACATCGGCCGCCGACAGCGCCACCGGCTTCATGGCAGCGATGTGCATCGCAGTGTCCTTGGCGGCGACGTCGCTGCCAGTGAACTCGACGATGACGCCGATGCGCGTGCCGTGCAGATAGTGCGCGAGATTGCCACCGCCGGCATAACGCTTGAAGCGGCGGATCGAGATGTTCTCGCCGATCTTGCCGATCAGGCCCTTGCGCACGTCTTCCACGGTCGGGCCGAAGCCGTCCTGCGCCAGCGGCAACGCGCCCAGAGCGCCCGCGTCGGCCGGGTTCTTCGCGGCAACCAGTTCGGCGCACGACTTCGCAAATGCGAGGAATGAATCGTTCTTCGACACGAAGTCGGTCTCGCAATTGACCTCGACCAGCGCGCCGGTGGTGCCCCCCACCGCCGCGGCGACCACGCCCTCGGCGGTGATGCGCGAGGCGGCCTTGCCGGCCTTGTTGCCGAGCTTGACGCGCAGGATCTCCTCGGCGCGCACCATGTCGCCATCGGCCTCGGTGAGCGCCTTCTTGCACTCCATCATCGGCGCATCGGTCTTCGCACGCAGTTCACCGACCATGCTTGCAGTGATTGCAGCCATTTCTACTCCAGCGATGCGGATCACCGGACCCGCAACATTCCATGTACTGGGCCGGCCAAAGGCCGGCTCGTCGTTCAAGCCGGAGCCCCATCTCGGAGGGGGCTCGGGGGAGCGCCATTTCGGCGCAAGCGAAAGCGCTACGTGCCTTCACTGACCTCCACGAACTCGTCGCCCTCGGCGGCGGCCTGCACGACCTCGGTCACCGCATTGGCCCTGCCCTCGAGCACTGCATCGGCGACCGCACGCGCGTACAAGGCGACGGCCTTGGCCGAGTCGTCGTTGCCGGGGATCACGTAATCGATGTCCTCGGGCGAGTGGTTGGTGTCGACCACGCCGATGATCGGGATGCCGAGCTTCTTGGACTCGGCCACGGCGATCTTGTGATAGCCGACGTCGATGATGAACACCGCATCGGGCAGCGCCGCCATGTCCTGGATGCCGCCGATGTCCTTCTCGAGCTTGCCGAGCTCGCGCTCGAACATCAGGCCCTCCTTCTTGGTCAGCTGCTCCAGGCCGGCTTCCTTCTGGGTCTGCATTTCCTTCAGCTTCTTCAGCGAGCCCTTGACCGTCTTGAAGTTGGTCAGCATGCCGCCGAGCCAGCGCTGGTCGACATAGGGCATGCCGGCGCGCTGGGCGTCCTGCGCGATCACCTCGCGCGCCTGGCGCTTGGTGCCCACCATGAGGATGGTGCCGCGCTTGCTCGCCAGCTGGCGCACAAACTTCAGTGCGTCCTCGAACGCCGGCAGCGTTCGCTCGAGATTGATGATGTGGATCTTGTTGCGATGGCCGTAGATGTACGGGGCCATCTTGGGGTTCCAGAAGCGCGTCTGGTGTCCGAAATGGACGCCGGCTTCCAGCATTTCACGCATTGACACGGGCATGTGTGCTCCGAAGGGTTGGGTCTAGAATCCGGCGCGAATCGCGGCGCGCGTTGCTAGCGCGTGCCACGACACCTTTCGAGTGCCGGTTCGGGATTGTTCGATCGGCTGTCCACGCCGCGCGCCGCGTCTCGGCGAGAGCACGGGCCTGCATGAACGTCCAGTCAAACCCTGTGATTCTATCAGCTCCCGAGGCAGTGACCCTGCAGGGCTTCAGGGCGGCGTTGACGGGCGGCCAGGCGAGCGCGAGCGCCGCGCTGGCGCAGTCGCTGCGCATTGCCGATTCGCCGCTGTGCCGGCATGTCTACGTGCGCCGGTTCGATGCGGTGGCCGCGGCGACGGCCCGCGCCATCGACACCCTGCAGGCAGCACGAGCCCCCTTGCCGGCGCTGGCCGGTGCACCGGTCTCGGTGAAGGACCTGTACGACGTGGCGGGTTTTCCCACCACCGCGGGTGCGCGCTCGATGCGCGACGCGTTGCCCGCGTCGGCCGATTCGCTCGCCGTGGCCCGCATTCGGGCCGCCGGCGCTGTGCTGGTCGGCCACACCCAGATGAGCGAATTCGCGTTCTCCGGCATCGGCATCAATCCGCACGATGGCACGCCGGCCAACGCGGCACCTTCCGCGCGCGGCGGCCCTGCCCGAATTCCGGGCGGATCCACCTCAGGCGGTGCCGTCTCGGTGGCCAGTGGCGCGGTGCTGGCCGCGCTCGGCTCCGACACGGGCGGTTCGATCCGCATCCCGGCCGCGCTGCAGGGCCTGGTCGGCTTCAAGAACACGCAGCGGCTGACGCCGCTGGACGGCACGGTACCGCTGTCGACCACGCTGGACACGGTGTGCGCGATCACGCGCGACGTGCGCGACGCGATCCTGATGCACGAAGTACTGGCCACGCGCCGCGTGGCGCTGCCGACGCGACCGCTGCGCGCGTGGCGGCTCGCCGTGCCGCAGACGGTGATGCTCGATGCGCTCGACGCTACGGTCGCGCGCGCCTTCGCGCGCTCGCTTGACCTCCTGCGGCGCCAGGGAGCGCAGATCGACGAGCTGTCGCTGCCTGGCCTGGCCGACGTGGGGCCGATGATGGCCAGCGGCGGCTTCTCGGCTGCCGAGAGCTGGGCCTGGCATCGCCAGCGGCTGGCCGTGCGCGGCGAGCTGTACGACCCGCGCGTGGCCATGCGCATCCGCCGCGGCGAGGCGATCAGCGCGGCCGACTACATCGACCTGCATGGCGCACGGCGCGACTGGATCGCACGCACCGCCCTCGCGATGAGCGGCTACGACGCGATGCTGTCGCCGACGCTGCCGATCGTCGCGCCCGAGCTGGCGCCCTTGATCGACAGCGACGACCGCTTCTTCGCCGCCAACGCCCAAGTGCTGCGCAACCCGTCGATCGTCAACATGCTCGATGGCTGCGCGCTGTCCTTGCCGTGCCAGCAGGGCGACGAGCTGCCCGTCGGGCTGATGATCTGGCGCGACGCGATGGCCGACGACACGGTGCTCGCGGTGTCACTGGCCATCGAGACCGCACTGCAGGCCGACGGCGGCAACCGCGCGTGACGTCGAACCACTCGACCCGGCAGTTTGCCCCTTCGGCGCGAGCGGCTGACACGATGCAGATCGCCGTCATCGGGGCCGGCATCGTCGGCGTCACCACCGCCTATGAGCTGGCCGCCGACGGCCACGATGTGACAGTGTTCGAGCGGCGCGCGAGCGTCGCCGCCGAATCGAGCTTTGCCAACGCCGGCGTGGTCGCGCCAGGCTACGTGACACCCTGGGCCGCGCCCGGCATGCCCGGCAAGGTGCTGCGCCAGCTGATGTCGGACCACGCGGCCGTGCGGCTGTCGCGGCCGTTCTCGCCCCGGCTGCTCGGTTGGGCGTGGCGCTGGTGGCGTGCCTGCGACAGCGCGCGCTATCAGACGCATCGCGGCCACCTGATCCGCCTGGCACGCTACAGCCAGGAACGACTGCACGCGCTGACGCGAGCCCACCAGCTCGAGTACGACCAAGCGCCGGGCCTGACGGTGCTGCTGCGCTCCGAGCGCGACCTCAAGCTCGCACGACCGGGAATGAAGCTGCTGGCCGATCTGGGCGTCACCTTTCGTCTGGTCGACGCGGCGCAGGCTCGCGTGCACGAGCCCGGTCTCAGCGAAGATGCCCCGCTGCACGCAGCACTGCACCTGCCCAACGAGGAGGTCGGCAACTGCAGACAGTTCGCTCACCTGCTACGTCACGAGGCGCAACGGCTCGGCGCGATGTTCCGCTTCCATCGGCAGGTCGAGCGCATCGAGCCCGGTACCCAGCCGGTGCTGCGCCATCGCCCGCTGGCCCATCTGGACCCATCGCAGCTGCCCGGTGCCGAGCACGTCACCACACAGCCCGAGCCGGAGGGCAGCGAGAGCTTCGATGCCGTGGTCGTCTGCGCGGCACTCGACTCGCGGACGCTGCTCAAGCCGCTCGGCCTGCGGCTGCCGATGGTGCCGGTGCACGGCTACTCGGTGACGGTACCGCTGCGCCATGGTGGCGAGGACCGCGGCCTGGGGCCGCGATCGACACTGATGGACGAACAGTTCAAGGTCGCGATCAGCCGCCTGGGCAAGCGCGTGCGCGTGGCCGGCAGCGCCGAACTCGGCGGGCACCCCGACGTGCACAACGAGGCGGCGATCGCCACCCTGTACAAGGTGCTCGACGACTGGTTTCCCGGCTGCGCAGTGCAGTCGCAGGCGCAAGCCTGGAAAGGCGCGCGCCCGATGCTGCCCGATGGGCCGCCGATCATCGGCAAGAGCGCGGTGCCGGGTGTCTGGCTCAACCTGGGCCACGGGTCGAGCGGCTGGGCGCTGTCCTGCGGGTCGGCCCGGCTGCTGGCCGACCAGCTGGCCGGCCGCGCCCCGGCGATCGACGCGGCCGGCTTCGGCGCCGAGCGCCTAGGTTGAGGGCGCCGCCTGCGGGCGCTGCCGGCGCCACGCGGCGAACTGACGCAGCGCCACCGGCGCCGCGATTCCGATGCCCAGCAAGGTACTGACGAGACCCGGCGCCACCATCAGCAGCGCCGCGACAGCGCAGACCCCCTGCTCCCAGCGCTTCATCTCGACGAACATGAACTTCGACAGTGCCGCCGCCAGGAACACGATGCCGATCAGGCAGCCGATGAAGGTGACACCGAACTCATACAGCGTGAAGCCCTTGGCGACGATCAGCAGCGACGGCGAGAACACGAACACGAACGGCACCAGCGCCTTGGCCATGCCGAGCCGGAACGCCGTGTTGCCGGTCTTGAACGGGTCGCTGCCGGCCATGCCGGCGGCTGCATACGCAGCCAGCGCCACCGGCGGCGTGATGTCGGCCAGCACGCCGTAGTAGAAGACGAAGAAGTGCGCCACCAGCGGCTCGACGCCGAGCAGCACCAGCGTCGGCGCTGCCACCGTGACCATGATGATGTAGTTGGCCGTCGTCGGGATGCCGCAGCCGAGCAGGATGCACACCAGCCCGGTCATCGCGAGCGCGACCAGCAGCGTGAGCGACTTCGTGTCGGCCAGCGCCGACGGCAGGAAACTCATGGCGCCGCCGGCCACCGCCTGTGCCGCCCCGGTGATGATGGTCGACAGCTTGAAACCGACGCCGGTGAGCGTGACGACGCCGATCACGATGCCCACCGCCGCCGCCGCGGCGCCGACGGCCAGCGCGTACTTGGCGCCGGTCTCGAAGGCCTCGACCAGCGTGGCCAGGCCGATTCGGCCGTTCACCGCGAGCGAGCGCATCAGCAGCGGCGTGGCCACCAACGCAACGGCGAAGATGCCGACCTTGATCCACTCGCTGTGGATGTCGCCGAAGCACAGCACCATCAGCACTGCGTGCAGCGCAACCATCAACGCCCAGTTGCCGGCCTTGTTCCCGCGCGTGGCGGTGGTAATGCCGACGATTGCGCAGGAGCTGATGCCCGCAAAGGCCGCCAGGTACGGCGTACGCCCGCTGACGAGGATGGTGATCAGCAGCACCAGCGGGATCAGCGTCGGCCAGCGCTCTCGGAACGACGCGCGCAGCTTAGGCATCTCTTCCTCGGTGAGGCCGCGCAGGCCGTAGCGCTTGGCCTCGAAGTGCACCTGCATGAAGACGCCGAAGAAATGCATGAATGCCGGCACGATCGCCGCCGCGATGATCGTCTGGTACGGCACGGCCAGGAACTCGATCATCAGGAACGCCGCGGCGCCCAGCACCGGCGGCGTGATCTGCCCGCCGGTGGACGAGGCCGCCTCCACCGCGCCGGCGAACTCGCGCTTGTAGCCGACGCGGATCATCGCGGGAATCGTCAGCGAGCCGACCGTCACCGCGTTGGCCACCGAACTGCCCGACAACATGCCGAACATGGCCGAGCCGAACACACTCACCTTGGCCGGCCCGCCGGCATAACGCCCTGCGATGCTGGAGGCGATGTCGAGAAAGAGCTGGCCCAGACCGATGCGCGTGGCCAGCACGCCGAACAGCACGAAGTGGAAGACGTAGGTGGCCACCACGCCGACGGCCACGCCGTAGATGCCCTGGCTGGTGAGGTACTGGTGATTGACCAGCTGGCCCCAGCTGGCGCCGGCATGCTTGAGCAGCCCGGGAAACATCGGCCCCGCCAGCGCATAGGTCATGAAGATCAGCGCGATCACCGGCAACGGCCAGCCCATCGCCCGGCGCGTGGCTTCGAGCAGCAGCACCAGCAGGATCGAGCCCATCGTGACGTCGAGCGTCGACGGGTTGCCGACACGAAACGCCATGTCCTCGAAGATGTACGGGATGTACAGCACCGAGACCGCCACCGCGATCGCGAGCGCCCAGTCGATCAGCGGCACGCCACCGGGCGCGACCCAACCACCGCGACGCGGCGCAGCGGCCTCGCTGCGGCGAAAGCCGAAGACGATGAAGATCAGCCCGAGCACGAAGGCCAGGTGCACGCCACGGTGCGTGGTCTCGCGCAGCAGGCCGAACCCGGCGGTGTAGTAGTGGAAGCACGACAGTGCAATCAGCAGCACCTTCAGCAGCGTCGACGCCGGCGGCCAGGTCGGCCGGAAGCGCATCTCGGGATCGAACTTCTCCTCGAGCTCGGCTACCTTGCGGTCGTCGATCGTCGTTGTCGTCGTCGTGCTCATCGGCTCTCGTCCTGCGCGCAAAGCAAGAGGGCGGCCGCGCCTGAAGCGCGCGCCGCCCTCGCGGTGAAGGGTCGCGATCCGGCGGCTACTTGATCAGCCCGGCCTCGCGATAGAACTTCTCGGCGCCCGGATGGAACGGGATACCGGCGCCCTTGACCGCATTTTCCTTGGTGATGAACTTGCCCTTGGCATGGCCGGCGGCCAGCGTCTTTTGCGCCGCATCGCCGTACAAGGCCTTGGTGATCTCGTACACCACGCCGGCGTCGGCCTTGTCGCTGGTGACCCACTGCGCGCCGACGGCCAGCGTCTTGACCGCACCAACGCCCTTGTAGGTATCGGCTGCGATGACGTCGGGTGCGAAGAAGGGACTGGCCATGCGCAGGCCGTCGGCCTGAGGCCCCTCGATCGGCACCAGTTCGATGCCGGTGCCGCCCGAGGCGAGTTCGGCGATCGCACCGGCCGGCGCGCCTCCGGTGAAGAAGAACGCATCGAGCGAGCCGTCCTTCAGCTTGTCGCCGGCCTGGTTGGGCTTGATGTACTCGGGCTTGATGTCGCGCTCCTGCACGCCATAGGCGGCGAGGATGATGCGTGCGTTGATCAGCGTGCCCGAGCCGGGCTCGTCGAGCGCGACCCGCTTGCCCTTCAGGTCGGCCGGCGTCTTCACGTTCAGGCCCTTGCGCACGACGATGTGCACGCTCTCCGGGTACAGATTGGCGATCAGCCGCAGGCCAGGCACGTTGGGCTTGCCTTCGTACATGCCGGTGCCCTTCTGCGCCCAGGTGGCCACGTCGGCCTGCGAGAAGCCGGACTCCAGCGAGCCGCCTGCGATGCCGTTGACGTTGGCCACCGAGCCGTTGCTCGCCTGCGCCGTGGCGACGATCTTGCCAGGCTGCGACACCGCATTGGCGATCATGCCGCCGACCGGATAGTAGGTACCGGCCGTGCCGCCGGTGCCGATGCGGAAGAACTGCTGCGCGTGTGCCGCGCCGACCAGGGCCACGGCGGTCAACGCCGCCACCAGAACACGCTTCATTCGGATCACTCCTGCTCGATGGAATCAAACCGTCAGTAAAGCACAATGGCCGGCCCCCACCAATGTGGCGAACCCGAAAAGCCCCATGGCCATGCCGCCTCCTCGCCTTGTGCTGCCGGCCGCGCAGAGCTGGCCGCTGCACGACAGCGTCGGCAGCCGTGCGCTGGAACACGCCGCTGCGGCGAGCCTGCCACCACATGCGCTGATGGCCCGTGCCGGGCTCGCCAGCGCGCGCCTCGTGCTCGCCCTGGCTCCGCATGCGCGCACCGTCGACATCTGCTGCGGACCGGGCAACAACGGCGGCGACGGCCTGATCGCGGCAGCGCATCTGCAGCAGGCCGGACGGGCCGTGCGGGCGGTGTTGCTCGGCGACCCGGCGCGGCTGCCGGTCGACGCC
>CALMQI010000090.1 GCA_937871935.1 uncultured Burkholderiales bacterium | reverse complement strand
AGGCCGAGAAGATCCTCGAAGAGGATCACTACGGGCTCAAGAAGATCAAGGAGCGGATCCTCGAGTACCTGGCGGTGCAGGCGCTGACCAAGAAGCTCAAGGGCCCGGTGCTCTGCTTCGTCGGGCCGCCCGGCGTCGGCAAGACGAGCCTCGCGAAGAGCATCGCGCGGGCGACGGGGCGAAAGTTCGTGCGCCTCTCGCTCGGCGGCGTGCGCGACGAGGCCGAGATCCGCGGGCACCGTCGCACGTACATCGGCTCGATGCCGGGCAAGGTGCTGCAGAGCCTGAGCAAAATCGGCACGCGCAACCCGCTGTTCCTGCTCGACGAGATCGACAAGCTCGGCATGGACTTCCGCGGCGACCCGTCGTCGGCCCTGCTCGAGGTGCTCGATCCCGAGCAGAACCACACGTTCAGCGACCACTATGTCGAGGTCGACTTCGACTTGTCAGACGTGATGTTCGTCGCCACGTCGAACTCGATGAACATTCCGCCGGCCCTGCTGGACCGGATGGAAGTCATCCGCCTGTCGGGCTACACCGAGGACGAGAAGGTCGACATCGCCCAGCGCTACCTGCTGCCCAAGCAGCGCAAGAACAACGGCGTCAAGGACGAGGAGATGGATGTCACCGAGTCCGCGATCCGCGGCATCATCCGCTACTACACCCGCGAGGCCGGAGTTCGTTCGCTTGAGCGCGAGATCTCCAAGATCTGCCGCAAGACGGTCAAGGCCATCCAGCTCAAGCAGACTTCCGGCAAGGTGGTCGTCAGTGAGGACAACCTCAACGAGTACCTCGGCGTGCGCAAGTTCGACTTTGGTCGGGCCGAAAAGAGGGACCAGATCGGCCAGGTGGTCGGCTTGGCTTGGACCGAGGTTGGTGGCGATCTGCTGACGATCGAGGCCGCGGTCATGCCCGGCAAGGGCAACATCATCCGCACCGGTTCACTCGGCGACGTGATGAAGGAGTCGGTCGAGGCTGCCCGCTCGGTGGTGCGCAGCCGTGCGCAGCGCCTGGGCATCAAGGACGAGATGTTCGAAAAGCGCGACATCCATATCCACGTGCCGGATGGCGCCACGCCGAAGGACGGGCCGAGCGCCGGCGCCGCGATGACCACGGCCTTCGTGTCGGCGCTCACCGGCATTGCTGTCAAGGCCGACGTGGCAATGACGGGCGAGATCACGCTGCGCGGCGAGGTCACGGCGATCGGCGGCCTGAAGGAAAAGCTGCTGGCCGCGCACCGCGGAGGCATCAAGACCGTGCTGATCCCCGAAGAGAACGTCAAGGATCTGCAGGAGATTCCAGAGAACGTGAAGAACCATCTCGAGATCGTGCCGGTGCGCTGGGTCGATCGCGTGCTCGAGCTCGCGCTGGTGACCGCACCGCAGCCTCTGCCCGACGAGGAGATCACGCCCAAGGTGGAGCCGGCCAAGACCGAGGTGGCCAAGCCGGCGCTCGGGGGGGACGTGCTGCCGCACTGACGTGCGTTGGCTATAATGCGCGCCTGCCGTTCGGGACCACTCGGCGGCAGACGATGCGGGAATAGCTCAGTTGGTAGAGCGCAACCTTGCCAAGGTTGAGGTCGGGAGTTCGAGACTCCTTTCCCGCTCCAGGTTCAGCGAAGGGGAAGCCAAGCGGCTTCCCCTTCGTGCGTTCAAGCCCGGTGGAATTGACTTGCTGTGGGAGAATTCGGCCGGTGGCGCGATAGCAAAGCGGTTATGCAACGGATTGCAAATCCGTCCAGCCCGGTTCGACTCCGGGTCGCGCCTCCAGATGCAGAGCGGCCGGTCTTCCGGCCGCTTGTGTGCTAGATCGGCGGCAGCGTTTCACCTCAGTTGAAGCACGGCCGTGTGTCGCTGCTCCGGTGCCGTGCAGACCCGGCGCGAGACGGCGACTGCGTCCGCGCACGGCCATCGATAATCGCGGCGCACCGCCGGCCCGGATGGCGAAATTGGCAGACGCAGCGGACTTAAAATCCGCCGCCTCTCGAAAGAGGGCATGTGGGTTCGATCCCCGCTCCGGGCACCATCCACCGGATGCCCGTTGTGGCATATGCGCCACGACGGTCACGCAGCCAACGGATCCGGGAACGCTGTAGCAAGGAGCGGCCGATGGCCTGGTTCCCGCAGGACGCGCTGAACGACGGCGTGCGCAGGCGCGAGGTGTTCGGCTGGGCGATGTACGACTTCGCCAACTCGGGCTACACCACGGTCGTGCTGACGGCGGTGTTCAACGCCTACTTCGTCGCTGCCGTTGCGGGGGCGGCACCGTGGGCCACGTTGGCCTGGACCGCGGCCCTCGGCCTGTCGCGCGGCATCGTGATGCTGACCATGCCGTCGCTCGGGGCGTATGCCGATGTGCGGGCCGCCAAGAAGCGCCTCTTGATGGCCACCACCGCGGGCTGCGTGCTGGCGACCGCTGCGTTGACCCAGGTCGGCCCGGGCGACGTGGCGCTGGCGTTCGCGCTCATCGTGCTGTCCAACGTCTTCTACGCCTACGGCGAGTCGTTGACGGCGGCCTTCCTGCCGGAGTTGAGTCGCCCGGAAGCTCTGGGCCGCGTGTCGGGCTGGGGCTGGAGCTTCGGCTACTTCGGCGGCATGCTGACACTGGGCTTGAGCTTGGCCTACGTGATCAGCGCGCAGGCCCGCGGCGCTACCGCAGCGCAGTTCGTCCCGGTCACGATGATCATCACCGCCGCGATCTATGGCGCGGCAGCGCTGGTCACTTTCCGGCTGCTGCGCGAGCACGCACGACCGCAGCCGCAGGCGGCGGGCCAAGCCGGCATCGCCGCGTCACTGGGCCGATTGCGAGAGACCTGGCAGCAGGCACGCCACTACCGGGACTTCGTCTGGCTCATGGTCTGCGGCTTCTTCTACCAGGCCGGCATCGCGGTCGTCATCGCGCTGGCCGCGGTCTATGCCGAGCAGGTGCTAGGCTTCAAGCAGACCGAGACCATGATGCTGGTGTTCCTGGTCAACATCGCCGCGGCGCTGGGCGCCTTCACCTTCGGCTACTGGCAGGACCGCATCGGTCACAAGCGTGCCCTCGGTGCCACGCTGCTCGGCTGGGTGCTGATGACGGTGCTGGCTTATCTGGCCACGTCGGCGGCGCTGTTCTGGGTCGCCGCCGTCATCGCCGGGCTGTGCATGGGGTCCAGTCAATCGGCGGGCCGAGCGATGGTGGGCGTGTTCGCACCGCCGCAGCGGCTGGCCGAGTTCTACGGGCTATGGACCTTTGCCACCAGCCTGGCCTCCATCGTCGGGCCCGTGACCTATGGCATCGTGACCTGGGCGACCGCCGGCAATCATCGGTTGGCCATCCTCTCCACCGGGTTGTTCTTCCTGGTCGGCTGGTTTGCGATACGGCCGATCGACATGTCCCGGGGCGCGTCCGCTGCGCGGCGCGCCACCGCATAAAATCCGCGGCTCCACTTCAACGTGCACGGCAAGAACTCGGGGGCGACAAGTTCATGAAGGTCCTGGTCAGCGTCAAACGCGTGGTCGACTACAACGTCAAGGTGCGCGTCAAGTCCGACGGCAGCGGTGTCGACATCGCCAACGTCAAGATGAGCATGAATCCCTTCGACGAGATCGCGGTCGAGGAGGCCATGCGCCTCAAGGAGAAGGGCGTCGCCACCGAGGTCATCGCCGTCAGCTGCGGTGTCACGCAGTGCCAGGAAACCCTGCGCACCGCGATGGCGATCGGCGCCGACCGGGCGATCCTGGTCGAGACGCCCGACGGCCTGGAGCCGCTGGCTGTCGCCAAGCTGCTGAAGGCGCTGGTCGACAAGGAGCAGCCCGGGCTCGTCATCCTCGGCAAGCAGGCGATCGACGACGACTGCAACCAGACCGGCCAGATGCTGGCGGCGCTCGCACATCTGCCGCAGGCCACCTTCGCCTCCAAGGTCGAGATCGCCGACGGCGTGGCCAGCGTCACGCGTGAGGTCGATGGTGGTCTGGAGACGCTGAAGATCAAGCTGCCGGCGGTGGTGACGACCGACCTGCGCCTGAACGAGCCGCGCTACGTGACGCTGCCCAACATCATGAAGGCGAAGAAGAAGCCGCTCGAGGTGCTGAAGGCGGCCGACCTGGGCGTCGACGTGACGCCGCGCATCAAGACGCTCAAGGTCAGCGAGCCGCCCAAGCGCGGCGCCGGCGTCAAGGTGCCCGACGTGGCCACCCTCGTGAGCAAGCTCAAGAACGAAGCGAAGGTGATCTGACATGTCCGTCCTCGTCATTGCCGAACACGACAACGCATCCATCAAGGGCGCCACGCTGAACACCGTCACCGCGGCGCTGCAGTGCGGCGACGACGTGCACGTGCTGGTCGCCGGTGCCGGTGCCGCAGCGGCCGCGCAGGCCGCCGGCCAGATTGCCGGCGTGGCCAAGGTGCTGCATGCCGACGCGGCGGGCCTCGACCACGGTCTGGCCGAGAACGTCGCCGCGCAGGTGGTGGCGGTGGCCAAGTCGTATTCGCACATCCTGTTCCCGGCCACCGCCAGCGGCAAGAACGTGGCGCCGCGCGTGGCCGCGCTGCTCGATGTGGCGCAGATCAGCGATGTCAGCAAGGTGATCGGCGCCGACACCTTCGAGCGACCCATCTACGCCGGCAACGCGATCGCCACCGTGCAGAGCGGTGACACGATCAAGGTCATCACGGTGCGCACCACCGGCTTCGACGCCGCCGCAACGAGTGGCGGCCGCGCCGGTGTGGAGGTGCTAGCGGCGGTGGCCGACAGCGGGTTGTCGAGCTTTGCCGGCAGCGAGATCGCCAAGAGCGACCGGCCCGAGCTCACGGCGGCCAAGATCATCGTCTCCGGCGGACGCGCCATGGGTTCGTCGGACAAGTTCACTGAGGTGCTCACGCCGCTGGCCGACAAGTTGAACGCCGCGCTCGGCGCCAGTCGCGCGGCGGTCGATGCCGGCTATGCACCGAACGACTGGCAGGTCGGCCAGACCGGCAAGATCGTTGCGCCGCAGCTCTACATCGCCTGCGGTATCAGCGGCGCGATCCAGCACCTGGCTGGCATGAAGGACAGCAAGGTCATCGTCGCGATCAACAAGGATCCCGAGGCACCGATCTTCAGCGTGGCCGACTACGGGCTCGAGGCCGATCTGTTTACCGCGGTGCCCGAGCTGGTCAAGGCGCTGTAGATCCCGTCGAACCACCGGCATAACCAGGAGACCCGCGATGAGCTACCGAGCCCCCGTCAAGGACATGCTGTTCGTGATGAAGGAGCTGGCGGACATCGATGGCGTGGCGCGGTTGCCCGGCTTCGAGGAGGCGGGATACGACACCGCGCAAGCCGTGCTGGAGGAATGCGCGCGCTTCAATGAAGGCGCGGTGGCGCCGCTCAACTGGGATGGCGATCGCCTCCCGTCGAGCCTGAAGGACGGTGTCGTCACCACGACGCCGGGCTTCAAGGAAGCGTTCCGCCAATTCTGCGAGGGCGGCTGGCAGGGCCTTCAGCATCCGGTGCAGTTCGGTGGCCAGGGCCTGCCCAAGACCATTGGCGCCGCCTGCGGCGAGATGCTCAACAGCGCCAACCTGAGCTTCGCGCTCTGCCCACTGCTGACTGACGGCGCCATCGAGGCGTTGCTGACCGCCGGCTCGCCCGAGCAGCAGCAGGCCTACATCCCGCACATGATCTCCGGCCAGTGGACCGGCACGATGAACCTCACCGAGCCGCAGGCCGGCTCGGACCTGTCGCTGGTGCGCACGCGTGCCGAGCCGCAGGCCGACGGCAGCTTCAGGCTTTTCGGCACCAAGATCTTCATCACCTACGGCGAGCACGACATGGCGGACAACATCGTCCACCTGGTGCTGGCGCGCGTGACCGGCGCCCCCGAGGGGGTGAAAGGCATCTCGCTGTTCATCTGTCCCAAGGTGCTGGCCGACGGCACGCGCAACGATGTGTACTGCGTGAGCATCGAGCACAAGCTCGGCATCAAGGCGAGCCCGACCGCCGTGCTGCAGTACGGCGATCATGGTGGCGCAGTGGCTTACCTGATCGGCCAGGAAAACCGCGGCCTCGAGCACATGTTCGTGATGATGAACGCGGCTCGCTTTGCGGTCGGTGTCCAGGGCATCGCGCTGGCCGAGCGGGCCTACCAGAAGGCCGTGCAGCACGCGCGTGACCGCGTGCAGAGCCGCCCGGTCGACGGCTCGATGCCTGCGGCGGCACCGATCGTCCACCATCCCGACGTGCGGCGCATGCTGATGACGATGCGTGCCCTCACCGAGGGCTGCCGTGCGATGGCACTGGTGGCCGCGGCCGCCTACGACGCGGCGCACGCACATCCCGACGCCGCTGTGCGAAAGCAGAACCAGGCCTTCTACGAGTTCCTGGTGCCGCTGGTGAAGGGCTACTCCACCGAGATGAGTCTCGAGGTCGCCAGCCTCGGCGTGCAGGTGCACGGCGGCATGGGCTTCATCGAGGAGACGGGCGCGGCGCAGTACTACCGCGACGCCCGCATCCTGACCATCTACGAAGGCACCACGGCGATCCAGGCCAACGACCTGATCGGTCGCAAGACCGCGCGCGACGGCGGCGGCGTGGCGCGCGCGATCGCGGCACAGATCGAGACCACCGAGGGCCTGCTATCGAAGAGCCAGAGCGACGCGGCCAAGGCGATGTTGAAGCGCTTGTCGGCGGCGCGCCGCGCCTTCCTCGAAGCGGTCGACTTCGTCGTCGCCGGCAACCGCGGCAATCCGAACGCGGTGTTCGCCGGCAGCGTGCCCTACCTGATGCTCGCAGGCAACCTGATGGCCGGCTGGCAGATGGCACGCGCGCTGCTGGTGGCCGAGGAGCGCCTGACTGCCGGCGACGATCCGCCGTTCATGAAGGCCAAGATCGCCACCGCGCGTTGTTATGCCGATCACATCCTCTCGCGCGTGCCGGGCCTGCGCGACGCCATCGTCGAAGGCGCCGAGGGCGTGACCAGCATGGCGCTCGAGGCTTTCTGACTCACCCGGCGTGGCGCGAGGCCGTGCGAGCGTCGCGCCCGTGACAGGGCGCGTGGCGCGTCGCGTCGCACACTTCCCGCATTGACATCTTCTGGAGCCTCGCGTGCCGCTTCCCGCCGTCCTGTCCCACCTGTCGCTGCCGGTCATCGGCGCGCCACTGTTCATCATCAGCAATCCGTTGCTGGTGATCGAGCAGTGCAAGGCCGGCATCGTCGGCTCGATGCCGGCGCTCAATGCTCGGCCGGCCGAACAGCTCGACGGGTGGCTGGACGAGATCACCGAGACGCTGGCCGCATGGGACCGGGCGCATCCCGAGCAGCCGGCGGCGCCGTTCGCGATCAACCAGATCGTGCACAAGACCAACGAGCGGCTCGATCACGACATGCAGGTCTGCGCCAAGTACAGGGTGCCGATCGTGATCACCTCGCTCGGTGCGCGCACCGATGTCAACGAGGCGGTGCATGGCTGGGGCGGCGTGGTGCTGCACGACATCATCAACAACACCTTCGCGCACAAGGCGATCGACAAGGGCGCCGACGGCCTGATCGCGGTGGCGGCCGGCGCCGGCGGGCATGCCGGCGTCAAGAGCGCGTTCGCGCTGGTGCAGGAGATCCGCGAGTGGTTCGACGGTCCGCTCGCGTTGTCGGGTTCGATCGCCACCGGTGGCGCCGTTCTCGCCGCGCAGGCGATGGGCGCCGACTTCGCCTACATCGGCTCGGCCTTCATCGCCACCGAGGAGGCGCGGGCGTCCGACGCGTACAAGCAGTGCATCGTCGACAGCACCAGCGACGACATCGTCTACTCGAGCCTGTTCACCGGCGTGCACGGTAACTACCTGAAGCCGTCGATCCGTGCCGCCGGCATGGACCCCGACAACCTGCCCGACAGCGACCCGACCAAGATGGACTTCGGCAACGCACGCAAGGCCTGGAAGGACATCTGGGGTTGCGGGCAGGGCATCGGCGCGGTGAAGGCGGTCGTTCCGGTACGCGATCTGGTGGCACGGCTGCGGGCCGAGTACGCTGACGCGCGCCAACGCGTTGGAGTGACTGCGTGAGCATCCAGCGCCTGGTCGTCGACAACGTCCGGCCGTTCGACAGCCGCCAGGGCCGGCTGGGCCCGCCGTCGCGCATCGTCATCGAGTCCGGCCGTATTGCCGAGGTGACGGCCGAGCCTCGCAAGGTCGACGACGCGCAGCGCATCGACGGCGGCGGCCGTGTCGCCTTGCCGGGCCTGATCGATGCCCATGTGCATGTGACGGCCGCATCGCACGACCTGATGCGGCTGGCGCTGCAACCACCTTCGCTGACCACGGCCGAATCCAGCCGCATCATGCACGACATGCTGCAACGCGGCTTCACCGCCGTGCGCGATGCCGGTGGCGCCGACTTCGGCCTGCAGGCCGCGGTGGCCCAGGGCCTGTTCGACGGCCCGCGTCTGTTCATCGCCGGCTTTCCGGTCTCGCAGACCGGCGGTCACGCCGACATGCGGCCGATGGGGGTGCGCCAGCGCGAGTTCTTCTGTACCTGCGCAGGCCTCGGCTTGATCGGTGCGATCGCCGACGGCGTCGGCGACGTGCGCCGCGCGGTGCGCGAGCAGGTGCGCAACGGCGCCAACCAGATCAAGATCATGGCAGGCGGCGGCATCGCCAGCCCGTCGGACCCGCTGGAAGGTACGCAGTTCTCGCTCGACGAACTGCGCGCCGCCTGCGAAGAGGCCGACGCGGCGAACCTGTACACGATGGCGCACGCGTACTCGCCGCGCGCCGTCACCCGCGCTGTGCAGGCCGGCGTGCGCTCGATCGAACACGGCAACCTGATCGACGAGGCCACCGCCAAGGTGATGAAGACCGAGGGCGCGTATCTCGTCCCCACGCTCTCGACCTATGCCGCGTTGGCCGACGAGGGCGAGCGCCTGGGCTGGTCGCCGGCGATGCTCAACAAGCTCGCGGTCGTCGGCGAGCGCGGCATCGAGGCGGTGCGCATCGCCTCGGCCGTGGGAGTGCCGGTAGTCTTCGGCACCGACCTGCTCGGCCACATGCACGCCAGGCAGTCGGGCGAATTCGCGCTGCGCCAGCAGGCGATGTCGGCGGTGCAGGTGCTGCAGAGCGCCACCTGGATCGCGGCACGGCTGATGCGCCAGGACGGGCAGCTCGGCGAACTGGTCGCCGGCGCGTTTGCCGACCTGCTGGTGGTGGAGGGTGATCCGACGCAGGAGCTCTCGATGCTCGCGCGTCCAGCCGGGCTGCGGGTCATCGTACAAGGCGGCCGCGTCGTCAAGAACACGCTCGCCTGATCGCCCCCGACCGCGTCAACTCCGCTCGGTGTGTCCGAGTGACACCGCGGGTCCGGCTTCGTCGGTCCGCCAGTGTCGCCCCCTTGAGGGGGCTGAGCACGACGAGAAGCAGTCCGGGGGACTGCTTCTCGCGGCGAAGGCCACAGGCCGCTCCGGGGGTGGGCCTACTTCAATGAGGTGAAGCGCGCCTCGGGCCGGTCGTCAGATCGATGCACCGTGTTGACGTTCTGCTTCATCGCCCACGGGCGGATCTGGTGGTGCAGCGGCACGAAGAAGAACTCGTCGCGCGTGCGCACCAGCGCATCGCGGATCATCGTGTTGCGCTTGGCGACGTCGGTCTCGGTCTTCATCGCGTCGGTCAGCTGGTCGACCTTGGCATCACTCAGTTTGACGAAGTTGAAGTTGCCGTCAGGGCCGCCGCTGCGGGTGCGTACCAGCGACTGCAGCGAGTACTGTCCGTCGTAGGTGGCCACGCCCCAACCTAGCAGGTAGGCCGACGTGTCGAAGTTCTGCACCTTGGCGATGAAGGTCGACATCGACTCGGCCGCCAGCTTGACGTTGAGGCCGATCTTGGCCCACATCGACACCAGCGCGACGCAGATCTTCTCATCGTTGACGTAGCGGTTGTTCGGGCAGTTGAGCTGGAATTCGAAGCCGCTCGGATAACCCGCCTCGGCAAGTAGCTTCTTCGCCCGGTCGAGGTCGGGCTTCAGGGGCTTGTCGAGCTCGGCCGAGTAGCCGTTGACGCCCGGCGCCACCATGATGGAGGCCGGCACCGACAGGCCGCGCATGATGCTGCGCTTGATGGCCTCGCGGTCGACCGCCAGGTTGAGCGCCTCGCGCACCCGCTTGTCCTTGAACGGATTCTTGCCCTTCACGTTGGAGTACTTCAGTTCGTTGCTGCCCTGGTCGAGCGCGATGAAGATCGTGCGCACCTCGGGGCCGTCGACCACCCGCAGGCTCTTGTCGGCGCGCAACTTGTCGAGGTCCTGCGTCGGCACGTCGGTCACCATGTCGACGTCGCCGGCCAGCAGCGCCGACACGCGGGTCTGGTCGGACTTGATCGGTGTGTACAGCACCTGTGTCACGTTGCCGGCCTGCTT
Organism: uncultured Burkholderiales bacterium; assembly: GCA_937871935.1. Taxonomy (GTDB): domain Bacteria; phylum Pseudomonadota; class Gammaproteobacteria; order Burkholderiales; family Burkholderiaceae_C; genus JAEUPI01. Next base: position 16,231 of record CALMQI010000090.1, on the reverse strand, counting down.
GTCCCACCAGGCCTCGTTGGCCGCCATCGCCACGCGGCTCTCAGGCTGCCAGCTCAGGATGCGGAAGGGGCCGGTGCCGTTGGTGTTCTGCGAGGCGAAGTTGACCTCCTTGGCCTTGTAGTCTTGCACGTTGGTGGTCTTGTTCTTCTCCGCCCACGGCTTGCTCATGATGCGGAAATCGATGATGTTGCGCAGCAGGATCGGGTTCGGCGCGCTCAGGATCACGTCGACGGTGTGGTCATCGACCTTCTTGATGTCGCTGATGCCGGTGACGTAGATCGCCATCGTGCCTTGCGGCTGCCGGATGCGGCCGAAGCTGAACACCACATCGTCGGCGGTGAACGCAGAGCCGTCGTGAAATTTGACGCCCTTGCGCAGATCGAAGCGGACCTGAGTCGGGCTGACGAAGGTCCATTTGGTGGCCAGCGCCGGCTCGACCTCGTACTTCGCGCTGTAGCGCGTCAGCCCTTCGTAGGTGTGCTGCAGGATGGCGTTGGTGGTGGCGTGATTCTGCGAGTGCGGGTCGAGCGTCAGGATGTCGTTCTGCGCTGCCCAGCGCAACGACGCGGCCTGCACGGGCAGCGTCGCGACGAGGCTGATCGTCGCGGCGGCGATGAGGGCCTTCAGGGTCATTTGGCAATCTCCTTGGCGGGAAAGGACGCCATCGTAGAAGGCGCCGCGCCTCCAGGCGCAGAGGTTTTCCCCTCAGTGCCGTTCGGTCTCCGCCTGCGAGTCGCAGCCGATGCCGGCACCGATCCAGCGCGCCACCAGGCGGCCGGCCAGCCGCCGGGTCCAGCGTAGCCGGCCGGTGGCCCGGGTCGGGTCCGGCAGCAGGCCGCAGCGGTAACGCTGCGCCTCAGCTTGCCAGCGCAGCGCGCGGCAGCGACCGGTGGTGCGGCGGCTCGCCAGCATGCCGATCGGGCAGGGCGCACTGGCGCAGCAGACACCGCACCCATTACAGGGCTGGCCCGGCGCCGGCTTGTCCGGCGCAGCCGCCTGCAGCCAGATGATCGTGGCGGGCATCACGCTGCCACTGTGCCCGGCTCACCGGCCGCAGCCCGCGGGCAACAACGGGGCGAAGGGGCATCAATTCCTGTCAGTTCGTGTGCAGGTTGCGGTGCTACAGTGATTCAGACATGACGCCATAGGTCCTTTCCGTGTCCCCTTGCCGGAGTCAATCCGGCAGGGCTGACTCGCTAGTCCGCCAACCGGTCGAGCCGGGCCGCGGAAGGTTGTTGAACCCATCGAAACCCTGGAAACCAGGGTGAAAGGTGAGCGAAAATGATGCAGCAGTACAGGTCGAACTCGTACCTGTTCGGGGGCAATGCCCCTTATGTCGAGGAGCTCTACGAGGCCTACCTCGACAATCCGGGCAGCGTGCCCGACAACTGGCGCACCTACTTCGACAACCTGCAGAACGTGCCGGCCGTCGACGGCACCGAGTCGCGCGACGTGGCGCATGCGCCGGTCGTCGAGTCGTTCGCGCAGCGCGCCAAAGCCAACGCCTTCGCCGTCAAGGCCAGCAGCTCCGAGCTGGCGGTCGCGCGCAAGCAGGTCCATGTCCAGTCGCTGATCGCCGCCTATCGCTCGCTCGGCGCTCGCTGGGCCGATCTCGACCCGCTGAAACGCACCGAGCGGCCGAAGATCCCCGAGCTCGAGCCGGCGTTCTACGACCTCAACGAAAGTGATATGGACATCACTTTCAGCGCCACCAACACCTACTTCACAAAGGCCGAGCAGCAGACGTTGCGCGAGATCCTGCAGGCGCTGCGCGAAACCTACTGCGGCACCATCGGCGCGGAATTCATGCATTGCACCGAGCCGACCGAGAAGCGCTGGTGGCAGGAGCGGCTGGAGTCGATCCGCAGCAAGCCGACCTTCAGCGTCGAGGAGAAGAAGCACATCCTCGACCGGCTCACCGCGGCTGAAGGGCTGGAGCGCTTCCTGCATACCAAGTACGTCGGCCAGAAGCGTTTCTCCCTCGAGGGCAGCGAGAGTTTCATCGCCAGCATGGACGAGCTGGTGCAGCGCGCCGGCGCCAAAGGTGTGCAGGAGATCGTGATCGGCATGGCCCACCGCGGGCGACTGAACGTGCTGGTCAACACGCTGGGCAAGATGCCCAAGGACCTGTTCGCCGAATTCGACCATACCGCGCCCGAGCACCTGCCGTCGGGCGACGTCAAGTACCACCAGGGGTTCTCCAGCGACATTTCCACCCCGGGCGGCCCGGTGCACCTGAGCCTGGCGTTCAATCCGTCGCACCTGGAGATCGTCAACCCGGTCGTCGAGGGCTCGGTGAAGGCGCGTATGGAGCGTCGCGGCGACAAGGACGGCGATCAGGTGCTGCCCGTGCTGGTGCACGGCGACGCCGCCTTCGCCGGCCAGGGCGTCGTGATGGAGACATTGGCGCTGGCGCAGACGCGCGGCTACTACACCGGCGGTACCGTTCACCTGGTGATCAACAACCAGATCGGCTTCACCACCAGTGACCCGCGCGACAGTCGCTCGACGCTGTACTGCTCCGACGTGGTCAAGATGATCGAGGCACCGGTACTGCACGTGAACGGCGACGATCCCGAAGCCGTCGTGTTGTGCACCCAACTCGCGCTCGACTACCGCCAGCAATTCAAGAAGGACGTCGTCGTCGACATCATCTGCTTCCGCAAGCTCGGCCACAACGAGCAGGACACACCGAGCCTGACGCAGCCGCTGATGTACAAGAGGATCGCCCAGCATCCCGGCACGCGGCGCCTGTACGGCGACAAGCTGGTGACGCAGGGCGTGCTCGACGAGCAGGGCCCGGACGCGCTGGTCAAGGGTCTGCGCGCCGCGTTCGACGCCGGCAAGCACACCGCCGACCCGGTGCTGACCAACTTCAAGAGCAAGTACGCTGTCGACTGGGCGCCGTTCCTCGGCCGCAAGTGGACCGACTCGGCCGACACGGCGCTGCCGCTGGCCGAGATCAAGCGGCTGGCTGAGCGCATCACCACGGTACCGGCGAACTTCAAGGTCCATCCGCTGGTCGAGAAGGTGCTGGCCGACCGCGCCGCGATGGGCCGCGGCGAGATCAACGTCGACTGGGGCATGGGCGAACACCTCGCGTTCGCATCGCTGGTGGCGAGCGGCTACGCCGTGCGTCTGTCGGGCGAGGACTGCGGGCGGGGCACCTTCACCCACCGGCATGCCGTGCTGCACGACCAGAGCCGCGAGAAATGGGACACCGGCACCTACCTGCCGCTCGCGCATGTGGCCGACTCGCAAGCGCCGTTCGTCGTCATCGACTCGATCCTGTCCGAAGAGGCGGTGCTCGCTTTCGAGTACGGCTACGCCAGCGCCGAGCCGAACACGCTGACGATCTGGGAGGCGCAGTTCGGCGACTTCGTCAACGGCGCGCAGGTTGTCATCGACCAGTTCATCGCCTCGGGCGAGGTCAAGTGGGGCCGCGTCAACGGCCTCACGCTGCTGCTGCCGCACGGCTACGAGGGCCAGGGGCCCGAGCACAGCTCGGCGCGGCTCGAGCGTTTCATGCAGCTGGCGGCCGACAACAACATGCAGGTCTGCCAGCCCACGTCGTCCAGCCAGATCTTCCACCTGCTGCGCCGGCAGATGGTGCGCCAGTTCCGCAAGCCGCTGGTCGTGCTGACGCCGAAGTCGCTGCTGCGCGCCAAGGATGCGACCTCGCCGCTGGTCGAGTTCACCAAGGGTGAATTCCACACGGTGATCGGTCCGACACGCAGCGAAGTGCAGGCCGACAAGGTCAGGCGCGTCATTGCCTGCTCAGGCAAGGTGGCCTACGACCTGATCAAGCGCCGCGACGAGAAGAAGGCCTGGGACGTGGCGATCCTGCGTGTCGAGCAGCTCTATCCGTTCCCGCACAAGGCGTTCGCCGCCGAGATGAAGCGCTTTCCGAGCGCGACCGAGGTCGTGTGGTGCCAGGACGAGCCGCAGAACCAGGGCGCCTGGTTCTTCGTGCAGCACTACATCCACGAAAACATGGACGACGGCCAGAAGCTCGGCTATGCCGGCCGTCCCGCGTCGGCCTCGCCGGCCGTCGGTTATGCGCATCTGCACCAGGAGCAGCAGAAGGCGCTGCTCGACCAGGCCTTCGGCAAGCTGAAGGGCTTCGTCCTCAGCAAGTAGGCCTCATCTCCAGACAACAAGAGATTTCCCAATGGCAATCGTTGACGTGAAGGTTCCGCAGCTGTCGGAATCGGTGGCCGAGGCCACGCTGCTGCAATGGAAGAAGAAGCCCGGCGAGGCCGTGGCGTTGGACGAGATCCTGATCGAGATCGAGACCGACAAGGTGGTGCTCGAGGTGCCTGCACCGGCTGCCGGTGTGATGGCCGAACACGTGGTCGCCGATGGCGGCACGGTGGCGAGCGATCAGTTGATCGCGCGCATCGACACAGAGGGCAAGGCCACAACCGGGGCGGCTGCCGGCGCAACGCCTGCGGCCGCTTCCGCCCCCGTGCCTCCTGCTGCAGCGACTGCGGCCGCCAGTGGCCCGCGGGCCGGCGTCGCCATGCCGGCCGCCGCCAAGCTGATGGCCGACGCCGGACTGCCCGCCGGATCGGTGCCTGGCACCGGCCGCGACGGTCGCGTCACCAAGGGCGACGTGCTGCAGGCCACAGCCGCCGGCGCGAAACCCGCGGCGCCCGCCAAGGTTGCCGCGCCGGCGCCTGCCCTGGCGGCAACCCTGCCCCAGGTGGCCGCACCGGTCGGCGCGAACCTCGGCGATCGCCCCGAGCAGCGCGTGCCGATGTCGCGGTTGCGTGCCCGCGTGGCCGAGCGGCTGCTGCAGTCGCAGGCGACCAACGCCATCCTGACGACCTTCAACGAGGTCAACATGGCCCCGTTGATGGAGATGCGCAAGCGCTTCCAGGAAAAGTTCGAGAAGGAGCACGGCGTCAAGCTCGGCTTCATGAGCTTCTTCGTCAAGGCGGCGGTGGCGGCACTGAAGAAGTACCCGGTGATCAACGCCAGCGTCGACGGTACCGACATCGTCTACCACGGTTACTTCGACATCGGCATCGCGGTGGGGTCGCCACGCGGCCTGGTGGTGCCGATCCTGCGCAATGCCGACCAGATGAGCTTTGCCGACATCGAGAAGAAGATCGCCGAATACGGCGTCAAGGCGCGCGACGGCAAACTCGGCATCGAAGAGCTCACGGGCGGCACGTTCTCCATCAGCAACGGCGGGGTGTTCGGCTCGATGCTCTCCACGCCGATCATCAACCCGCCGCAGAGCGCCATCCTCGGCGTGCACGCGACCAAGGACCGCGCCGTGGTCGAGAACGGCCAGGTCGTGGTGCGGCCGATGAATTACCTCGCGATGAGCTACGACCACCGCATCATCGACGGGCGCGAGGCCGTGCTCGGGCTGGTCACGATGAAGGAGGCGCTGGAGGACCCGGCGCGCCTGCTGTTCGACATCTGAACGAAGAACAACCATGAGCAAGACATTCGACGTCGTCGTCATCGGCGGCGGACCGGGCGGCTATATCGCGGCCATCCGCGCCGCACAGCTGGGTCTGGCCACCGCCTGCATCGACGACTGGAAGAACGACAAGGGCGGTCCGGCGCTAGGCGGCACCTGCACCAACGTGGGCTGCATCCCGAGCAAGGCGCTGCTGCAGTCGAGCGAGAACTACGAGCACGCGGCCAGGCATTTCGGTGACCATGGCATCGCCGTCAAGGAGCTGAGCATCGACGTCGCGACGATGCTCAGGCGCAAGAACACGGTGGTCAAGCAGAACAACGACGGCATCCTGTATCTCTTCAAGAAGAACAAGGTCACCTTCTTCCATGGCCGCGGTTCGTTCGCCAAGGCCGTCGACGGCGGCTACGAAGTCAGCGTCACTGGCACGGCGGCCGAGACGCTGGTGGCCAGGCAGGTGATCGTCGCCACCGGCTCGGCGCCCCGCGCTTTGCCCGGCGCGCCGTTCGACGAGGACCGCGTGCTGTCCAACGATGGTGCGCTGCGCATTCCAGCCGTGCCGGCTCGCCTGGGCGTGATCGGCTCGGGTGTCATCGGCCTCGAGATGGGCTCGGTGTGGCGGCGCCTGGGTGCCGACGTCACGGTGCTGGAGGCGCTGCCGAGTTTTCTCGGTGCGGCCGACCAGCAAGTGGCCAAGGAAGCCTACAAGGCGTTCATCAAACAGGGTCTGAAGTTCGAGTTCGGCGTCAAGGTCGGCGAGGTCAAGGCCGGCAAGAAGGGCGTCAGCGTCGCCTACACCAACGACAAGGGCGCTGCCGTGACGCTGGAGGTCGACCGACTGATCGTCTCGATCGGGCGCGTGCCGCACACCGCAGGGCTGCAGCCCGAGGCGGTCGGCTTGAAACTCGACGACCGCGGGTTCGTCGTCGTCGACGAGCAGTGCAGAACCAATCTGCCCGGCGTGTGGGCGGTCGGCGACGTGGTGCGCGGTCCGATGCTCGCGCACAAGGCCGAGGAGGAGGGCGTCGCGGTGGCCGAGCGCATCGCCGGCCAGCACGGGCACGTCAACTTCAACACCATTCCGTGGGTGATCTACACCTCGCCCGAGATCGCCTGGGTCGGCCAGACCGAAGAGCAGCTCAAGGCGGCCGGCCGTGCCTACCGGGCGGGCAGCTTCCCGTTCATGGCCAATGGCCGTGCGCGCGCACTCGGCGACACCACCGGCCTGGTCAAGATGCTGGCTGACGCCGCGACCGACGAGATCCTCGGCGTGCACATCGTCGGACCGTATGCGTCGGAGCTGATCTCGGAGGCGGTGGTGGCGATGGAGTTCAAGGCCTCCTCGGAAGACATTGCCCGCATCTGCCACGCGCATCCCTCGCTCAGCGAGGCCACCAAGGAGGCCGCTCTGGCTGTCGACAAGCGGGCGCTGAACTTCTGACGAATGATCGCCTCTGCAGTCCACTGCGTTCACGCCCCCAGCGCTGACTGATGTCGGTCCGCCAGCTCTATGCACAGACGCTGGCCGACCGCGGCTACCGGAGCGACCCTGCGCAGCTGCGGGCGATCGACGCGCTCGAGCGCTGCGAAACGGAATGGGCCGACTACAAGGCGCGCCGCAGCAACGCGGTGACCAAGCTGCTGGTGCGCCCGCCGATCCCGCGCGGCGTGTACATGCACGGCGGTGTGGGCCGCGGCAAGAGCTTCCTGATGGACTGCTTCTTCCAGGCGGTGCCGCTGACGCGCAAGACACGATTGCACTTCCATGAGTTCATGCGCGAGGTGCATCGCGAGCTGCAGGAACTGAAGGGCACGGCCGATCCGCTCGACGAGCTGGGCCGGCGCATCGCGCGGCGCTTCCGCCTGATCTGCTTCGACGAGTTCCACGTCTCCGACGTCACCGACGCCATGATCCTGCACCGGCTGCTGGTGGCACTGTTCGCCAACCGGGTGTCGATCGTCACGACGTCGAACTTCCATCCCGACGACTTGTATCCGAACGGGCTGCACCGCGACCGCATCCAGCCGGCGATCGAACTGCTGAAGGACAAACTCGAAGTCATCGCGGTCGATGACGGCACCGACTACCGGCGAGCGACGCTGCAGTCGGTGACCACCTATCACCACCCGCTCGGCGAGGCCGCCGATGCGCAGATGCTCGCGGCCTTCGGGCGACTGGCCGAGGCGCGCGACGAGAGCCCGGTGCTTCGCATCGAGCAGCGCGAGTTGCGCTGCCGGCGTCGCGCCGGCGGGGTGGTGTGGTTCGACTTCAGGACGCTGTGTGGTGGCCCGCGCTCGCAGAACGACTACCTCGAGCTGGCGCAGCAGTTCCACACGCTGCTGCTGTCGGACGTGCCGCAGATGCCGCCGCGCCTGGCCAGCGAGGCCCGGCGTTTCACGCTGCTGATCGACGTGCTCTACGACCGTCGCGTCAAGCTGATCCTGTCGGCCGCCGTGCCGGCCGACGCGCTGTACACCGAGGGGCCGCTGGCCCACGAGTTCGCGCGCACCGTGTCGCGGCTGCAGGAGATGCAGTCGGCCGAGTACCTGGCGAGCGACCGTCGTACCGTCGACACCGCGCTGACCTGACAGCGCCGACAATGGCGCGATGCGCCTTGTCAGCCACCTGTTGTCGTCGATCGCCTGTGTCGTGGCGGCCGGGCTGGCGCAAGCGCAGGTCGACGACAGCGCCCGCCGCTCGGCCCTGGCCGGCGAGCGCGAGTCCGAGCAGTCGCGCTACGCAGCGGCTGCACGCGCCTGCGAAGCGCAGTTCGCGGTGACCGCCTGCCTCGACAAGGCCAAACGCGAGCGGCGTCGCGCGCTCGACCGACTGGACAGTGAACAGGCCAAGCTCGACCAGGCCGTGCGCCAGCGCCGCGCGGCCGAGCGGCGTGCCCGGATCGATGAGAAGCAGCGCGTCGCTGCCCAACGCACGATCGTGCCACCTGCGGCAGACTCGACGATGGCGGCGCAGCGGGCGGGAAGTGCGGCCGCACGGACCGCGTCGGCGCCAACGCGGCGCGTCCGCAATCCCGACGGGCGCGCCTTGGACGCGGCCGCTGCGGCGTCGGCACGTCAGTCCGCCGCGGCGCAACGCCGCCGGGAAGCATTGGCGCACGCCGAGGCGGCGCATCGCCGTCAGGCCGAACGTGCGGCACATCGCGCGCCAGCGGCCGGGTTGCCGGCGGCGTCGGCCGCCTCGGCGAGCCGGCTCAGGTAAGGGGATCGACGCGGACCAGTGCGAGCGACAGGTTGTCGCCGCCGCCCCGCGCGCGCTGGCGCGCCTTGCTGACCAGCATCTCGCTGGCCTCGCGCGGTGGCAAGGCATGGACGATCGCGCCCAGTTCCTTCGGCGTGAAGTAGTGCCACAACCCGTCGCTGCAGGCGAGGATGCTGTCGCCGACCTCGAGCCGCTCGATCCGCGCGGTCGACAGCGGCGGATCGTTCTGCGTGCCGAGGCAGCCGGTCAGCAGGTTGCCCTGCGGATGGTTATTGGCCTGCTCTTCGGTGATCTTGCCCTCGCCGATGAGCCGTTGCACGTATGAATGATCCAGCGTGCGGGTGACCAGATCGGGGCCGCGAAAGTGATACACCCGCGAGTCGCCGGCGTGCACGTAGTCGCATTCGCGCGTCGGGCCGATCAGGAAGCCGGCGATCGTGCTGTGCGGCTCCTCCTCGGCGGTGATGGCGGTCAGCTTGATCATCAGGTGCGCTTCCATCAGCACCTGCTTGAGCATTTCTGCCGGATCCTCGGTCGACGGCGAATAACGCTCGAAGATCTGCTTGGCCGTCAGGATCACCTGGTCGGCCGCCTTGCGCCCGCCGCTCTTGCCGCCCATGCCGTCGGCCAGCACCGCGAACGCGCAACCCGGCACACGGACGTGCGCCATGATCTCGACCTGGTCTTGCTGGTAGGCCCGGTCGCCTCGGTGGATGCCGGTGGCCGCACTGAGACGGTAGCCCTTGGGAGCGGTGGCCATGTGGACGACTATAAACTGCGGGTGCATGAACAAGGTTGTGCAATATGCGCTGTACGTCTCGGCGCAGAGCGATTCCGGCGCGACCGTGGCGGCTCGGTGCGTGTGCAAGGGCCGCGCCTGTGGATGACAACCTGCACTCGCCGCAGCGCTGGCTGATCGAGCTGCGCATGGAGCATGCCGATCTCAACAGCCTGATCGACCGCACGGCCGTGCAGACGCCGATCGACGAGCTGGTGCTGCGTCGTCTCAAGAAGCGACGGTTGGCACTGCGCGACCAGATCGTGCGGCTCGAGGCCGAGCTCGATCCGCCCGAGCCCGCGTGACGGACGTGGCGGCAAGCGCGCCGGTCGATGAACTGGCGCTTGCCACCCAGCAGGCGCTCGGGGCGGGTGGCGCGCTGGCGGCGCACGAGGCCGGCTTCGTCGAGCGCGAAGTGCAGCAAGCGCTGGCGCACGCCGTGGCCCATGCCCTGCAGACCCAAGGCACGCTCGTCGCGGAGGCGGGTACCGGCGTGGGCAAGACCTTCGCGTATCTGGTGCCGCTGCTGCTGTCGCAGCGACGCGCGCTGGTCAGCACGGCGACCAAGAGCCTGCAGGATCAGTTGTTCCTGCGTGACCTGCCGCGCCTGTGCGATGCCTTGAAGATGCCGACGCGGCTGGCGCTGCTGAAGGGTCGCTCGAGTTACCTGTGCCTGCACCGCTTGCAGCAGGCCCGTTCGGCGCAGACGTTTCCCGATCGCTTCACGCTGCGCGCCCTGGCCCGCATCGAACAATGGGCGCCGGCCACGCAGAGCGGCGACCTGGCCGAGATCGAAGGCCTCGACGATCGCTCGCCGGTGATCCCGCTGGTGACATCGACGCGTGACAACTGCCTTGGCAGCGATTGCCCGGAGCATCGCGCCTGCCACGTGATGAAGGCGCGTCGCGAGGCGGTCGCGGCCGATGTGGTGGTCGTCAACCATCATCTGTTCTTCGCCGACCTCGTGCTGCGCGAGAGCGGCGTCGCCGAGCTGCTGCCGACGGTGGATGCGGCCGTGTTCGACGAGGCCCATCAACTGATCGAAACCGGTGTGCAGTTCCTCGGCCTGCAGCTCACCAGCGGCCAGCTGATCGACTTCGCGCGCGACCTGCTCGGTGCCGGCATGAGCCAGGCACGCGGGCTGCGGCCGTGGAGCGAGCTGGCGGCGGGCTGCGAGACGGCCGCGCGTGATCTGCGACTGGCCGGTGCCGGGCCGCTGCGCGACCTGCGCGGTGTGATCAAGCTGCGCTGGGACGAGCGCGCCGGGCGCCCCGAGTTCGATGCCGCGCTGCAGCGCCTGTCGCAGCGGCTCGACGACGTGGTCGAGGCCCTGACCGACCTGCTGCCGGCGGCGCCGGATTTCGCTCGACTGTCCGAACGGGCAAGATCCCTCGGCGTCCTGGCCACGCAATTCGCGCAGGCAGCCGACGACGAGCGCGTCCGCTGGATCGACGTCGGTCCGCGCGAGTTGCGCCTCGTCGACTCGCCGCTCGACATTCGGGCGTTGCTCGGCGAGCAACGCGGCGCCGCGGCACGCAGCTGGATCTTCACCTCGGCCACGCTGGGAGACGACGATGGACTCAGCTGGTTCTGCGAAGCCGCCGCGCTGGAAGACGCCGACAAGCTGCGCGTCGGCAGTCCGTTCGACTACGAAGGCCACGCCCGGCTCTGGGTGCCGCCGGACCTGCCGCGGCCCAACGACGCCAGTCATCCGGCGGCGGTCGGCGCCCTTGCCGCACGGCTGGCTGCGTCGCTGAACGGCCGCACCTTCGTGCTGACCACCACCCTGAGGGCGCTGGCACCGATCGCGCAGGCGCTGCGCGACGAAGCCACGCGCCTGGACCAGCCGCTGCAGGTGCTGGTGCAGGGCAGCGAGCCGCGGCGCACGCTGCTGCAGCGATTCCTCGCGCGGCCGGGCAGTGTGCTGGTGGGCTCGCAGAGCTTCTGGGAAGGCATCGACGTGCCGGGTGACGCGCTGCAATGCGTGGTCATCGACAAGCTGCCCTTCCCGCCGCCCAACGACCCGTTGGTGCAGGCGCGTGTGCGTCGCCTGCAGGCGCGCGGTCGCGACCCGTTCAACGACTATTTCGTCGCCGAGGCCGCGGTGTCGTTGAAGCAGGGCGCCGGGCGGCTGATCCGCCACGAGGACGATCGGGGCCTGCTGGTGGTGTGCGACGTGCGCATGCGCACGATGAACTACGGCCGGCGCCTGCGGCGCGCGCTGCCGCCGATGGGCGTGCTCGACGATGAGGCATCAGCCATCGCGTGGCTGTCGGCGCTGGCGCTCGATCACCGCTGAGGGGCGTGCCACGCGGCCCGTTGCGGCCGCGCCGGCCCTACCAGAGCTTCCACCAGGGTCCGTCAGGCCGGCGCACGCCGTCGCGCAGGAATGCGCTGTCGGGGAAGTTCTTCTTGAGCACGCGGTCGGCGTCGTCACGCAACGCCTCAAGGCCCAGCTTGTCGTAGCTCTGGGCCAGGATGTAGAGCGCCTCTTCCACCGACGGCGCCTGCTGGTAGTCGCGCACCGCCTGCTGCGCACGGTTGGCCGCCGCCAGGTACGCGCCGCGACGGAAATAGTAGCGGGCGACATGCAACTCGTACTCGGCCAGCGCGTTGACGATGTAGTCCATGCGCAATCGCGCATCGGGCGCGTAGCGCGAGCTGGGAAACTGCTCGGCGAGCTGGCGAAACGCCTGATAGGCGTCACGCGACGCCTGCTGGTCGCGCTCGGACAGGTCCTGGCGCGAGATCGAGCTCAGGATGCCCATGCTGTCGTTGAAATTGACCAGGCCCTTCAAATACAGCGCATAGTCGAGCGCCGGGCTCGACGGGTGCAGCTTGATGAAGCGCTCGATCGTTGCCAGCGCCTGGGCGCGCTCCGACGTCTTCCAGTAGGCATAGGCCAGCTCGAGCGATGCCTGCTGTGCCAGCAGGGTGCCGGCGGCGCGGCCTTCGACGCGCTCGAGCGTCTTGATCGCGCGGTCGTAGCTGCCGGCGGCCATGTCCTCGCGGGCGTCTGCGTACAATTTTTCGGCGCTGGCCTTGTCCTCGTCCTTCGGTGACGAGCCACAGCCGGCAAGCAGCGCGACCGGCAGCAGCAGCCACAGCAAGCGGCGCAACCGGCGTGCGAGGGTGGGCGACAAGGCGAGAGGGCGGGTGAACAGCATGATCGATGACCGGCGGCGATTCTAATGGGGCGCCCGATCGAGTCCGGGGCGTCGAACGAGCGTGACGACGAACCCGACGCCGAGCCGGCGGCACAGGAGTTCGAGGCGCGCGAACTCGTCGTCGACGCAGCCACGCACGGCCAGCGACTCGACAAGGTGCTGGTCCTGCTGGCACCGGAGTTCTCGCGCAGCCACCTGCAGCAGCTGGTGGTGCAGGGTCATGTGTCGCTCGACGGCGTGGTCGCGCCGGTGGTGTCGCGCAAGTTGCGGATCGGTCAGCGCCTGCGCGTCACGCTGGTGCCCACCGCGCAGGCGCTCGCCTTCCGGCCGCAGCCGATGCCACTCGCGCTGGTATTCGAGGACGAACATCTGCTGGTCGTCGACAAGCCCGCCGGGCTGGTCGTGCATCCGGCGGCAGGCAACTGGTCGGGCACGCTGCTCAATGGCCTGCTCGCCCATCATCCGGGCGCCGCGCTGCTGCCGCGCGCGGGCATCGTGCACCGCCTGGACAAGGACACTACCGGGCTGATGGTGGTGGCCAAGACGCTGCCCGCGATGACGGCGCTGGTGCGTGCGCTGGCCGCACGCGAAGTGCACCGGGTCTACCTCGCACTGGCGCATGGCGCGCCGCCTTGGCGGCAACTGACCATCGAGGCGCCGATGGCGCGCGATCCGGTGTCGCGGCTGCGCATGGCCGTGGTGGCCGGCGGCAAGCCGGCGCGCACAGATGTCGAATGCCTGGTGCGTGGCGACGAGGTCTGCGGCCTGCGGTGCCGCCTGCACACCGGCCGTACGCACCAGATCCGCGTGCACCTGGCCTCGCGTGGCCATCCGCTGGTCGGCGACGCGCTTTACGGCGGCCGGCCCGGCTGGGGCCTGACGCGCCAGGGCTTGCATGCCGCGCACCTCGCGTTCGCACACCCGGTTACCGGCATCGCGATGGACTTTCAGTGTGCTCCCCCGCCCGATCTGGCCGCCGCATGGGCGGCCGCCCTGCCGCAGTGACGGCGAGCCGGGGGGCAGGCTACAATCGCACCCAAGATCCGGCACAGGGTGGCGACGGACGGCTCGAAGGCTCAGCAGGCCTCGAGCGCCGGCAGGCGAGAACGCCCGCTGCCCCGTACTTGCCTGGAATGGGCGGGACACGCCGGTCCAAGACACCGAAGGCACCGCTTTCTTGCTGCGCAATGTCGCGCGGCCAACGCCCAAGCTTCAATGGGATGCCGACCTGGCGCGTGACGCGCAGGGCCACCTGATACAGGACTCATGAATACAGCCGAGGCCAAACGCGTGCTCGAAGCGGCGCTGCTGTGCGCGCAGGTTCCATTGCCGATGCGCGACCTGCGCGCCCTGTTCGATGACCAGGTCGGCCCCGACACGATCGCTCACCTGCTGGGTGAACTGGCGCACGACTGCGAGGGGCGCGGCGTCGAACTGGTCACGCTGGCGACCGGTTGGCGCTACCAGAGCCGACCCGAGCTGCGCCCCTGGCTCGACCGCCTGCATCCCGAGAAACCGCCACGCTATTCGCGCGCCGCGCTCGAGACATTGGCCATCATCGCCTACCGGCAGCCGGTGACCCGCGGCGACATCGAGGACATCCGCGGCGTCACCGTCAGCAGCCAGATCGTCAAGCAGTTGGAGGACCGCGGCTGGATCGAGAGCCTCGGTCACCGCGACGGGCCGGGGCGGCCCTCCCTGTACGGCACGACGCGTCAGTTCCTCGATGACCTGGGCCTCGAGCGGCTCGACCAGCTGCCGGCGCTGTCGGCGCCCGGCGAGTCCACCGCGCCCGAGGCCGATCTGCTGGACCAACTGGGCGAACTGCAAGCATCGCTCGAGCTCGATGTGCAGGCCCCGGGCGCCGATGGCGTTGACGCCGCTGGCGACACCACCACCTCCCCCCCGTTCTCCGATCCCACGACACAGGCTTCCAACCCGGCAGCAGCATGAACGATCAGAACCGCGAACCGCCTTCCACGCCCGCGCCGGACAACGCGGGGTCCCCCGCGCCGGCCGGAAACCCGCCCGAAACACGCGGCGCCGACAACGCACCGCGCGCCGACACCGCGCCGGCGGGCGACGCCGGTGAATCGGCAGGCGGGGCCGAGGGGGGCGACGCCGGCCGGCGTCGCAATCGCAATCGACGGCGCGGCCGGCGCGGCACGGGCGAGGCAGGCACCGACGAGGCGCCGCGCGGGATTCCCATCGAGGCGGCCGTGCTGGTCGGCGAGGACGGTGTGCCGGTGCTGCCGGAAACCGTTGCCGAGCCGACCGATGAGGCAGAGGCGGCGCCACCGGCGGACGCGGGCGATCGATTCGCCGACGTCATCGGCGGTCTCTACGACGCCGAGCCGGCCGAGGTGGCCGCGGCCGATCCCGCCGAGGAGCGGCGCATCCTCGCCGCCGACCCCGACGCGCCCAAGCTGCACAAGGTGCTGGCGCAGGCCGGTGTCGGCTCGCGCCGCGACATGGAGCAACTGATCGTCGACGGCCGCATCACCGTCAACGGCGAAGCGGCCCATGTGGGCCAGCGCATTGCGGTCGGCGATCAGGTGCGCGTCGACGGCAAGGCGGTGCGCCTGCGCATCAACCCGCCGGCGCCGCGCGTGCTGGCCTATCACAAGCCGGCCGGCGAGGTGGTCACGCACGGCGATCCGCAGAACCGGCCCACGGTGTTTCGCAAATTGCCGCGGCTGCAACAGGGCAAGTGGCAGTCGGTCGGCCGGCTCGACATCAACACCGAAGGCCTGTTGCTGTTCACCAATTCGGGCGAGCTGGCCAACCAGCTGATGCATCCGCGCTTCGGCGTCGAGCGCGAGTACGCCGTGCGTGTGCTGGGTTCGCTCGACAACGACACCAAGTCGCAACTGCTCGAAGGCGTCGACATCGACGGCCAGCGGGCCTCGTTCCGCTCGATCGAGGACGGCGGTGGCGAGGGGGTGAACCGCTGGTACCGGGTCGTCATCACCGAAGGGCGCAACCGCGAGGTGCGCAACCTGTTCGCGGCGGTCGGGCTGACGGTGAACCGGCTGATCCGCATCCGCTACGGCTGCATCGTGCTGCCGCGCGGCCTGCGCCGCGGCGTCTGGGTCGACCTGCCCGAGCGTGATCTGCGCGCGCTGCAGGGCCTGCTCGGCAACCGGCCGGCGGCGCAGCCCGCGCAGGGGCCGCGCGACAGCAATGGCAAGAACAGCAACCGGCGCCGTGGGCGGCGCGGGCGCGGCGGCCGCGAGGGTGATGCGCCGCCGGCCGAGGGCCGCGCGCCGCAGCAGCAGCAGCACCAAGGCGAGGCCGAGTTCAACGAATTCGCGTCGATCCCCAATCCGCTGCAGCAGACCTACGACCGCCGGGCGATCCGCGAGGCGCGCCAGCCCAGGCGCGAGCTGTCCGAGGACGGACCGATCCCCAATCCGCTCGAGCAGACCTACGACAAACGATTCGTGCAGAAGCCCCGAGGACTGGGCGGCGGAGGCGGCCGCAAGGGTGGTGGCGGCGAAAAGCAGCCCGACCCGATGCAGACCTCGGTGGGCTACATCGGCGCCGACGCCTTCCATCGCAAGATGGCCGGTGGTGGTGGTGGCGGTGGGGGAGGCGGCGGTGGTGGTGGCGGTGGTGGTGGCGGGCGT
>CALMQI010000089.1 GCA_937871935.1 uncultured Burkholderiales bacterium | reverse complement strand
CTCAAGTTCGAGGGGGGCCCGTGGGTTCGGGAGAGGGCGTGGGGTCGTGGATGTGCGCTCAGCCGGAGCTGGAGGGGGGTGCGGGGGCGACACGGGAGTGGGCCGCGGCAGTTGGCGCCTCGCTCTCGTCGCTGCCTTCCTCGGAGGAGGCCTCGCCCTCGGGGGCCGCGGCAGCGCTTGCCGACGGGGAGCCCTCGGCCGGCTCGAAGCCCTCGGTCTCGAACTCGTCGCGCGTCTTGATGTCGATGTCCCAGCCGCACAGCCGGCTGGCGAGGCGCACGTTCTGGCCTTTCTTGCCGATGGCCAGGGACTGCTGGTCCTCGTCAACGACCACCACGACCGAGTGGTTGTCCACGTTGGCGTAGATGTTGTCGAGCTGGATCGAGGCCGGCTTGAGGCCGTTCATCACCAGCTGCTCGAGCGAGTCGCTCCAGCGGATGATGTCGATGCGTTCGCCGCGCAGCTCGTCGATCACGGCCTTGATGCGCGAGCCGCGCACGCCGACGCAGGCGCCGATGCAGTCGATCTTCGGATCCGCCGAGATCACGGCCATCTTCGTGCGGTAGCCGGGCTCGCGCACCACGCGCTTGATCTCGATGATGTTGTCGGCGATCTCGGGCACCTCGAGCTCGAACAGGCGGCGCACCAGGTCCGGGTGGGTGCGGCTGACGATGATGCGCACGCGCGGCCCGTCCTTGCGCACTTCGAGCACGATCGCGCGGATGCGGTCGCCGGGCGCGAAGGTCTCGCCGCGCACGCGCTCCTCGCGCGGGAGCTCGTGACACTCAGGCGAAGCGCCGAGGCGAAGAAGCATCTCGATGCGGCGCTCAAGGTCGACCCAGAGAATGCTGACGCGAAGGGCGTGACGGTCCCTTAAGCGAGGCTGTGATAGCCTCGGGCATGCCGCAAACGATACCTCTCGAGATCATCGAGAAGCTCCCGAAGACCGACCTGCACGTCCATTTGGACGGCTCGCTTCGGCTGTCGACGATCCTCGATCTGGAGGACTCGGTGGCGGTGGTCGACGCCGACGACAAGGTCCACGCCTATCGCAACTGGCTGGGTATCCTGCAGGGCACGCTGACCGAAAGCGTGAGCAAGGGCGGCACCACGTTCACCCGCGGGCTGAACCCGGACCGCCCCTACACCGGCCCGCGCGGCGAGGACGTGGCGCTGCACGGGCGCTCGCTGCTGTTCGTGCGCAACGTCGGCCACCTGATGACGAACCCGGCGATCCTGTGGGGTGATGACGGGCGCGAGATCCCCGAGGGCATCCTCGACGCGGTAGTGACGACCACGATCGCGCTGCACGATCTGCGCAAGGGGCAAGGCGAGAACCTGTCCGGCGGCGCTCATGGCGCCGCGGGCATCCGCAACTCGCGTCGCGGCAGCGTCTACATCGTCAAGCCCAAGATGCACGGGCCGGCCGAGGTGGCGTTCGCCAGCGAGCTGTTCGCCCGCGTCGAGCAACTGCTCGGCCTGCCCGACAGCACCGTCAAGCTCGGCATCATGGACGAGGAGCGCCGCACCAGCGTCAACCTCAAGGCCTGCATCGCCGCCGCGGCCAGCCGCGTGGCCTTCATCAACACCGGCTTCCTCGACCGCACCGGCGACGAGATCCACACCGCGATGCAGGCCGGCGCGATGATCCGCAAGGGCGACATGAAGGCCAGCGCCTGGATCGCCGCCTACGAGCGGCTGAACGTGCTGGTCGGCCTGCAATGCGGCCTGCGCGGCAAGGCGCAGATCGGCAAGGGCATGTGGGCCATGCCCGACCTGATGGCCGCGATGCTGAAGCAGAAGATCGTGCAACCGCAGGCTGGCGCCAACACCGCCTGGGTGCCGAGCCCGACCGCGGCGACGCTGCATGCGCTGCACTACCACCAGGTCGACGTGTGGAAGGTGCAGAAGGAACTCGAGCGCGTGGATCTCGACGCCGAGTACGACGCGCTGATGAGCGACCTGCTCACCGTGCCGGTGGCCAGGAAGCCGAACTGGAGCGACCCCGAGCGGCGCCAGGAGATCGAGAACAACGCGCAGGGCATCCTCGGCTACGTGGTGCGCTGGATCGACCAGGGCGTGGGTTGCTCCAAGGTGCCCGACATCCACAACATCGGGCTGATGGAAGACCGGGCGACGCTGCGCATCAGCAGCCAGCACATCGCCAACTGGCTGCAGCACGGCATCGTGACCGAAACGCAGGTGCGCGAGACCTTCGAGCGCATGGCCGCGGTGGTGGACAAGCAGAACGCCGGCGACCCGCTGTACCAGCCGATGGCCGGCCACGCCGCCACCTCGGCCGCCTATCAGGCCGCGCTCGACCTGGTGTTCAAGGGCCAGGCGCAGCCCAGCGGCTACACCGAGCCGCTGCTGCACGCCTGGCGTTTGAAGGTCAAGGCCGCCGGTTAGCGCTGGCTAGCCCAGTGGACGACGTGGATCCGGCTCCGCCGGTCCAATGGCGGAGCCCCCTCGAGGGGGCAGCGCCGAAGGCGCTCCGGGGGTGGTCAACTCAACTAGGTGTCGGCGTTCCCGCCATCCGGTCGTAGCGCAGGAAGTACTGCCGCGCCAGCGCGATCAACTGGTTGTCGCTCGGATGGTCGACCGTCTCGAAGCCGACGATGCGCTTGGCGGTCGCCGGGCGATGCTTGTCGGCGTAGTGGCGAAAGTCCGCCAGCCCCGATTTCGGCCCGGTGGCCAGGACTTCGTTGATACCTTCGAGCGCGTCGCAGACCTCGCCGAAGTACTCGTGCTGCGTGCGCACCGCGCTGCCGTGCTGTGCCGTGTGATGCGAGTGGGCCTTGACGCGCTGCGCCTGCACGTGCTCGGCGTCGAACTGCAGTACCTGAGCGCGACTATGGTCCAGCCAGACCACCGCGTGAAAACTGGTCATCTCAGTGCTTCCTTTCATGGCGCGATTCGCAGCTGACGCAGCGCATCGCCTGGGGTTCAATCTTCAGCCGGTCGAACGGGATCTCGACACCGCAGTCGCCGCAGCGTCCGTAGTGGGGATCGTCCACACGCTGCAGCGCGAGCTTCACCGCACCGAGCTCCAGCGTCTCCTGGTCCGACCACGCCAACTCGACCTCGCGGTCGGAGTCGCGTTGCGGTGCGTCGTCACCGTCCTGCAGCAGCACGTCGCGGGCGTGTTCGGCGCGCGACTGGCCCTGCAACTGCGCAGCCAGGCGCCGCTCCAGCTCGGACCGTCGCAACTCCAGCGCCGTCTTCAACAGCGCGCGCTGTCCTGGCGTGAGATGGGCACTCATGTGTTCACTGCTCCTTCGAGTGTGATGGTCCTCCCGCGGCGGCCGCGCTGCATTGATGCTGCTCAACGCGGGGGTCCGCCTCGGCGGCCGCGGCTGCCTACAATCGCGCTCGATCGGCGACCCCGTGGGCGCCTGTGGGTCATGATGCAGACAGATCTTCCACCCAGCTGCGATGTCCTCATCGTCGGCGCGGGTCCGGCCGGCAGCGCCTGCGCGATCGAGCTGGCGCGCGCCGGGTTCGATGTCGTGCTGGTCGACGCACAGGTCTTTCCGCGCGACAAGATCTGCGGCGACGGCCTGATCCCCGACGCCCATGCCGCGCTGCGCCGGCTCGGTGTGCACGACGAGGTCATGGCTGCCGCACAACGCGCCGGCCATGTGGCCTGCATCGGGCCACGCGGCGGGCGCATCGACGTGCCAGGCCATCTGGCGGTGCTGCCGCGGCGTGAGCTCGACGCGATCGTCTGCCGCGCGGCCGAGCGCGCCGGGGCACGCTTCATTGCGCCGCTGCGCTTCGAAGCCCCGCTGGAGGACGAAGCCGGGCGCGTGGTCGGCGCCAGCTTCAAGTCGGGTGACGCGGTCGGCGAGATCCGCGCACGCTGGACGGTGCTGGCCACCGGCGCGGTGCCGCAGGCGCTGATGGCCGCCGGCATGTGCACGCGCCGTCTGCCGTCGGGCGTGGCGCTGCGCGGCTACGTGCGCAACGCGGCGATGGTCGGCCGCATCACCGCACTCGAGGTGGTGTGGCACCAGTTGCTGCGGCCGGGCTACGGCTGGATCTTTCCGTGCCGCGACGGGGTGTTCAACATCGGCGCCGGCGTGCTGGGCGCGCATGCCGAACCACGCGACGACGGCGGCACCGGCATGAAGGACGTCAACCTGCGCGAGGTGTTCAAGGCCTTCACCGAGTGCTACGCGCCGGCGCGCGAGCTGATGGACGGCGGCGAGCTTGTCGGCGAGATGAAGGGCGCGCCACTGCGCTGTACGCTCGAGGGCGCGCGCTGGAGCCGGCCCGGCCTGCTCGTCACCGGCGAGGCGGCCGGCAGCACCTACGCCTTCACCGGCGAGGGCATCGGCAAGGCCATGGAGACCGGCATGCTGGCGGCCCGCGCGGTGATCGACGGCAGGCGAGAGGCGTCCAGCGACGCACAAGTCATGGCGCACTACGAGACGGACCTCGCCGCGCTGAAGCCGCGTTTCGAGCTCTACGAACGCGCCAATCGCGTCAACGCCCATCCGTGGCTGGCCGACCTGCTGATCTGGCGCGCGCAGCGCAGCGAGCGACTGCGCCGGCGCATGGCCGGCGTGCTGGAGGAGACCAGCAACCCGGGCCACCTGATCACGTTCAAGGGCATCTACCGGCTCTTCACCGAATAGCACGATTCCCGATGTGCCAGCTGCTCGGCATGAACGCCAACACGCCGACCGACGTGTGCTTCAGCTTCACCGGCCTGGCCACGCGGGCCGACGAGCACAGGGACGGCTTCGGCATCGCCTTCTTCGAGGACAAGGGCCTGCGTCACTTCGTCGACCACCATGGTGCACGCCACTCACCGGTGGCCGAGCTGGTCAAGCGCTACCCGATCCGCAGCGACAACGTCATCGCCCACATTCGCAAGGCCACGCAGGGCCGCGTGGCGCTGGAGAACACGCATCCGTTCGTGCGCGAGCTGTGGGGCCGCTACTGGGTGTTTGCGCACAACGGCGACCTGAAGGGCTTCATGCCGCGGCTGCACGGCGCCTTCCGTCCGGTGGGCGACACCGACAGCGAGCGGGCGTTCTGCTGGCTGATGCAGGAGCTCGCCAAGGCCCACGCCGCGGTGCCCAGCGTCGCCGAGCTGACGCATACGCTGTGCGAACTGCTGCCGCGACCTGCCGCGCACGGCAGCTTCAACCTGCTGCTGTCCAACGGCCAGGCGCTGTGGGCGCATGGCACGACGCGGCTGCATTGGATCGTGCGCCAGCACCCGTTCGGCAGCGCGCGTCTCGCCGACGAAGACTTGAGCGTCGACTTCGCGACGCAGACGGCAGCGAGCGACCGCGTCGCGGTGATCGCCACCGAACCACTGACACTCGACGAGCCCTGGCTCGCGGTGGCGCCCGGCGTGCTGCAGGTGTTCGAGGGCGGCCGCCTGAGCGGCTCGGTTCCGACTGGCGGCTGAGCGCCGCGCAGGCTCGGGTTAGCCCGCAGCCGCGCCGCGGCGGGGCCGGGGCCGCGCTCTGCCACACTTTGCGCTGGCCGGTGCCTTCGCCGGCATTGCCTCCATCGCCATGGCCGACCTGCCCGTCCCGCGTTTCGACGTCTTCTACAGGCACGACGAGTTGACCCGCCTGCTGCACGACTACGCGGCCGCGCGCCCCGATCTGGTCGAGATCCGCTCGCTCGGCCCGAGCCACGAAGGGCGCGAGATCTGGCTGGCGGTGGTGACGCAGCGCCAGACCGGGCCTGACGTCGACAAACCGGCCTTCTGGTGCGACGGCAATATCCACGCCGGCGAGCTGACGGCGAGCATCGCGTGCCTGTATTGGCTGCATCAGCTGGTCACCGGCTACGGCAGCGACGCGCAGACCACGCATCTGCTCGACACGCGCGTGGTCTATCTGTGCCCGCGCCTGAATCCCGACGGTGCCGAGCTGGCGTTGGCCGACCGGCCACGCTACATCCGCTCGTCGACGCGGCCCTACCCGTTCGACGAGCCGCACATCGACGGCCTGACGGTCGAGGACATCGACGGCGACGGCCGTGTGCTCTTCATGCGCATGCCCGACCCGCATGGCGCGTGGAAGAGCCACCCCGACGACGCACGCCTGATGATCCCGCGCGAGCCCGGTGAATTCGGCGGCAGCTACTGGCGCGTCATGCCCGAGGGTACGCTGGCGCACTTCGACGGCCTGCAGATCAAGGTCAACCCCGATCGTGAAGGTCTCGACCTGAACCGCAATTTTCCCGCCTACTGGCGCCAGGAGTTCGAGCAGGCCGGCGCCGGGCCCTACCCGACCAGCGAGCCCGAGGTGCGGGCGATGGTCGACTTCATCGTGCGGCACCCCAACATCGGCGCCGGCGTCAGCTTCCACACCCACTCGGGCGTGATCCTGCGGCCGATGGGCACGCAGGCCGACGACGACATGACGCCGGAGGATCTGTGGATCTACAAGCGGCTGTCCGCTCTCGGCGAAAAGCTCACCGGCTATCCGGCGATCAGCATCTACGAGGACTTCCGCTACCACCCGAAGGATGTGATCACCGGCACGCAGGACTGGCTGTACGAGCACCTCGGCTCGCTGTTCTGGACGGTCGAGATCTGGGCACCGAACAAGGAAGCCGGCATCACCGGCTACGACTGGATCCACTGGTACCGCGAGCATCCGCCGGAGGACGACCTGAAGCTGCTGCGCTGGAGCGACGCGCAATGCGGCGGCCGCGCGCACGTGGACTGGTACGCCTTCCAGCATCCGCAGCTCGGCGCGGTGGAGCTGGGCGGCTGGGACCGGCTCAACTACTGGCGCAACCCGCCGCCGCACCTGCGCGAGCGCGAGGCGGCACGCTTTCCGGCCTGGTTGCGCCAGCTGGCCTTGAGCCTGCCGCGGCTGGAGCTGCTGCGCACCGAGGTGCGCGCGCTCGGCGCCGACACCTGGCGCGTGCGCATGGCGGTGGCCAATGCGGGTTACCTGCCGGCCCACGTGAGCAAGCGGGCGCTCGAACGCAAGACGGCGCGCGGCGTGGTGTTCGAGATGGTGCTGCCGCAGGGCTGCACGCTCGTCACCGGCATGCCGCGCATCGTGGGCGCGCATCTGGCCGGCCATGGCGCGAAGAACTCGTTGCAGGCCTTCATGCCGAACCGCGAGGTCACCGCAGACCGCGCGGTGGCCGAGTGGGTGGTACGTGCGCCACGCGGCACCCGGCTCTCGCTGAGCGCCCGCGCCGACCGCGCCGGTGCCGTGCACACCGACGTCGAGCTCGACTAGCCCCACGCACTGCGTGCAGCACGCCCTGCCGCCACGCGACGGCCGGCACACCTCGTCACGCGTTGCCCCGGGGCGCGCGCGACAATTGGAAAGGGCCCTTCGGCCCTCCGGCGCCCGATCGATGACACGACGCAGTTTCCTGCTCTCCGGCGCCGCCGTCGGCGGAGCGTTGCTGGTGGGCTGGGGCGTGCTGCCGCCGCGCGACCTCTTGGGTTCGCCGGCGCTGTGGCCGCCGGCCGACGACAGTGTGGCGCTCAACGGCTGGATCCGCATCACGCCCGACGGTGACGTGGTGCTGGCGATGAACCGCAGCGAAATGGGCCAGGGCGTGCACACCGCGCTCGCCATGCTGGCGGCCGAGGAGCTCGACGTCGCGCTGCCGCGCGTGCGCCTGGAGCAGGCGGGCGACGACGCGCTCTTCGGCAGCGCGTCGGCCTTCGTCGGCGTGCTGCCGTTCGACGCGCAGGCACGCGAACCGGGACAGGAATCCACACCCTATCGCGCCGCCCGCTGGCTGACGCTGAAGACCGCGCGCGAGCTGGGCATCAACGTCACCGGCGGCTCGGCCAGCGTGGCCGACGCCTGGGTGCCGCTGCGCCTGGCGGCGGCGACGGCGCGCGCACGTCTGCTCGGCGTGGCGTCGCTGCGCTGGAAGCTGCCGGTGGCCGAACTCGAGACGCGCGACGGCATCGTCAGCCATTCTTCAGGCCCGCGCGCGCACTACGGCGAGCTGGCCGAGCAGGCGGCGCTGTCGCGGCCGTCCGATGTCGTGCTGAAGCCGGTGGGGCGGTTTCGGGTCATCGGCCGCGCGGCGGCCCGGCTCGACAGCGCCCCCAAGTGCGACGGCCGCGCCGTCTATGGCGGCGACGTGCGCCTGCCCGGACTGCTGTACGCCGCGATCCGTCAATGCCCGATGCTCGGTGGATCGCCCGGCCGTGTCGCGGTTGACGCAGCGTGGTGGCGTACCAGCGCGCAGCGCATCGTGCGGCTGCCGCCGCTGGGCGGCGCCGGTGCGGCCATCGCGGTGGTGGCCGACTCGACCTGGCGCGCGCGCGATGCGATGCGCCGGCTCGACATCGAATGGCGTGAGCCGCCGACCGGCCGACTCGATTCGAAGCGTATCGAGGCCGCGCTGGAAGCCGCGGCACGCCAGGCTGCCGAGACCGACGGCGGCTTCGTGTTCGCCCGCCGGGGTGATGCAACGGCTGCGTTGGTGGCGGCGTCGCGACGCGTCGAGGCGCTGTACCGTGTGCCCTACCTGGCCCACATGACGATGGAGCCGATGAACTGCACTGCACGCGTCGCCGACGGCACGGTCGACGTCTGGGCGCCGACGCAGGTGCCGGGCCTGGCGCGCGACATCGCCGCCCAGGTGGCCGGCGTGGCGAGCGACGCGGTGAACCTGCGCGTCACCTATCTCGGCGGCGGCTTCGGGCGCCGGCTCGAGGTCGACTTCGTCGCGCAGGCCGTGCGCGTCGCGCTCGAGACCGGCGGGCGGCCGGTGCAGCTGTCGTGGACGCGCGAGGAAGACCTGACGCACGACTTCTACCGCCCCGCCGGCGTGGCCTGGCTGCGCGCCGGCCTCGATGCACAGGGCCGTGTGACGGCGCTGGCCGCCACCACCGCGGGCGATGCGCTGACACCGCGCTGGCTGGGCCGCGTGCTGCCGCCACTGGCGCCGCCATTGGCGCTGCCCGACAAGGTCACTGTCGAAGGTCTCTACGACATGCCCTATGCAGTCGAGCGCCTGCATGTGGCCCATGTCGCCACCGACAGCGGCGTGCCGGTGGGCAACTGGCGCTCGGTCGGTCACTCGCACAATGCGTTCTTCTGCGAGGGCTTCATCGACGAACTGGCCCATGCGGCGGGGCAGGACCCGTATCGGTTCCGCCTCAGCCTGCTCGAGGCGATGCCGCGCCATGCCGCGGTGCTCAAGCTGGCCGCCGAGAAGGCGGGTTGGGGTACGCGCCTGGCCGCCGGCCGCGCGCGGGGCATCGCGCTGCACGAGAGCTTCGGCAGCATCGTCGCGCAGGTGGTCGAGGCCTCGATTGCCGCCGGCGGCGAGCCGCGGGTGCATCGCGTCGTCTGCGCGGTCGATTGCGGCGTCGCCGTGCATCCGGCCGGTGTTGCCGCGCAGATGGAGTCGGCGGTGGTCTACGGCCTGAGCGCGGCGCTCTATGGTCACATCGATATCGAGGACGGGGCCGTGCGCCAGCAGACTTTCGCCGACCAGCCGGTGCTGTCGATGGCGCGCATGCCGCAGATCGAGACCCACATCGTGCCCAGCATGCTGGCGCCCACCGGCATGGGCGAGCCGGGCCTGCCGCCACTGGCCCCGGCGTTGGCTAACGCATTGTTCGTGTTGACTGGCCGCCGCCTGCGTGAACTGCCGCTGACGTTGCCGCGCGCGGCCTAGCGATCGTCGACCGGCTCGCTCCCGCGCCGGATCCAGCGTGCCAGCGCGCTGCGCAGGCGGTCGCCGTCGATCGGCTTGGTCAGGAAGTCGTTCATGCCCTGCGCCAGTGCCTGCTCGCGCTCCGACACCAGCGCGGCCGCCGTCAACGCGATCACCGGCAGCTGGTCGGCCGAGTGGTGCCGGCGCAGCTCGCGCGTCGCCTCGTAGCCGCTCATGTCGGGCATCTGCACATCCATCAACACGGCATCGAACAGCGGCCCGGCGGTCGCGGCGCGTGCCACCGCGTCGAGCGCCTCGCGGCCGTTGCGCGCCTGCACGACGCGCAGGCCCCATTGCTCGAGCATCGCGCTGGCGACCATCATGTTGACCGGGTTGTCCTCGACCAGCAACACCCGGGCGCCTTCCAGTGGCGAGACCGGCAAGGCGGTGTCGGCGGCCGCCGTGGCAGCCGGCAACGCGGCCGGCAGCGGCAGCTCGACATGAAAGCAGCTGCCGTGACCGACCTCGCTACGCAGCCCGACCTCGCCGCCCATCAGCCGGGCCAGCTCGCGGCAGATCGACAGGCCGAGCCCGGTGCCGCCGAAGCGTCGGGTGATCGAATCGTCGGCCTGGCTGAACGGCTGGAACAAGCGACGCTGTGTCGCCGCATCGATGCCGGGCCCGGTATCCTCGACCTCCAAGCGCAGCCGGCCCGGTCCCGCGGGTTTCGCGCGCAACGTCACGCGGCCGCGTTCGGTGAACTTCAGTGCATTGGTCAGGAAGTTGGTCAACACCTGGCGCAGGCGCATCGCGTCGCCTCGTACCCGGGCCGGCACCAGCTCGTCGAGCTGAAGTTCGAACTGAAGCCCGCGCGCGTGGGTCAGCGAGGTGTAGGCGCGCGCCAGTTCGCGCAGCAGCGCGCGCAGGTCGAACTCGGCCGATTCGATCTCCAGCTTGCCGGCCTCGATCTTCGACAGGTCGAGGATGTCGGAGATGATGGTCGACAGAATCTCTGCGCTGTCGGCAATCTGATCGAGGTAGGATTGTCGCAGCGCGTCGTCGACGCCGCGCTGGCGCGCCAGCCGTGCCAGGCCGAGCAGGCCGTTCAGCGGTGTGCGGATCTCGTGGCTGGTGTTGGCGAGAAAGGCGCTCTTCGCGCGGCTGGCTGCCTCGGCGGCGTCGCGCGCCAGCGCGAGCGCCCGCTCGACCTGCTGGCGCTCGGTGATGTCGTCGACGATCCAGATCGTGCCGCCCTCGCGCGGCCGTTGCGGATCGACCGCCTTGCCGATCGCACGGGCGATGAAGGTGCTGCCGTCGCGTCGGCGTGCCGGGCGCACCAGCTCGACCACCTCGCCGCGCGACAACGCCGGGCCGGCCAGCCGGCCGATCTCGGCGTAGTCTGACGCCCCGGGCCACACCACGTCGCCGGGCTGGTCGATCAGCTCGCCCGGGGGCCAGCCGTACAGCTCCTCGAAGCGCCGGTTGACCATCACGAAGCGCCGGTCGCGGGTCATCGCGATGCCGATCGAAGCGTTCGCCAGGATGGCCTCGCGTTCGCGGCGCGCCAGTTCGGCCTGGCTCATGTCGCGCGAGCTGAGCGCCAGATACTGCCGGCCCTGCATCTCGAAACGCGCCGCCGACAGCGACATCGGCAAGGTGCGTCCGTCGCGCGTGCGGAACTCGATGGCCATGTCCTGCACCGACCCGTCGGCCTGCAGTGCGTCGAGCAGGCGCTGGCGATCCTCCGGCCGTCGCCAGGTGCCGACTTCGATCGACGTGCGGCCGATCACTTCAGACGCGGCATAACCCATCACCCGTTCGAAGGCGGCATTCACCATCACGAAGCGGCCGCTGTCGGCCTCGGTGAGCACCACCAGATCGGGGTTCATCGTGATCAACTGCTGCAGCAAGGCCTGCGAATCGCGCTGCGCGTCCTCGGCGGACTTCAGGTGGTCGCGGGTGGTGTATTCCGCCGTCACGTCGCGCGACACGCCCCAATAGCCGATGAAGCGGCCCTGCGAATCCAGCCGGGGCGAGCCGCTGGCCAGTTCGTGGCGGCAGCTGCCGTCGGGCCAGCGCCAGCGCACGTGCAGATCGCGGAACGGTCGGTGCGCCTGCAGGTCGGCGCGGTGCGCGGCCAACGCCTGGTCGCTGTCGTACAGCAGCCCCTCCTGCTCCCAGGGCCGCTGCATCGGCTGGGGCACGGGCAGGAAGGCCTGCTCGGGCCCACCGCGTCGCCACAGCGCCGTGACGACGAAGGTGTCGTCCATCTCCCAGTAGCAGTCGGTGGCGATGCCCAGCAGCGTCAGGAAGCGGGCCTCGCGCTCGCGCGCGGTGCCCAGCCAGTGGCCGATCACCCGCACGGTCAGCACGCCCGTACCCAGGCCGGCGGCGACCAGCAGCGACAGCGTGATCCAGCGGCGCAGCACCAACGTGTCGCCGAGCGCCGCCGGCCCGACGATCCAGTGTTGCTGCTCGGCCCAGCCGAGCGCGCCGAGCAGTGCGATGCACAGCAGCGCCATCGCGATGCCCGAGCGCAGCGAGAAGAAGGCTGCGAAGACCAACGTGACGATGGCGAAGAAGCCGACACCGGGCCCGTTCAGGCCCCAACCGTAGATCACCGCGGTGGCGCAGACCAGCATCACGCCGAGCACACTGACGGCGAAGAGTGCCCGGCTGGCCAGGTGGTCGGGCATGCGCGTGGCCAGCACGCAGGCGACCGCGGCGGCCGCATAGCCCACTGCCGGCAGCCGCTGGACCCACGGTCCGCCCAGATGGACCCAGCCGTTGACCACCGCGGCGACGCAGAACACCAGCGCAAACAGCACGAAGGCATGCCGAACGGCCAGCTCGCGCGCCAGCGCGCGGGGATCGGTGAGGGCTGGCGACAGCAAGGTCGGTCGCGCTCAGGGCGCGATCTCGCGCGCAGCGCCGAGCAACGCGCGCGTCTCGCGGGCGACTCGGCGTGCGTCGGCGGCGAACTCATTGCCGCGACTGGCATAGAGCACCGCCCGCGCGGAGTTGACGATCACCGCGCCGGTGGTGGTCGACGCGCTGCCGCGCCAACCCGCCCGCACACTGGCCTGCGCATCGCCACCCTGCGCGCCGATGCCGGGGATCAGCAGCGGCAGCGTCGGCGCCAACGCGCGCACGCGCGTGATCTCACCCGGAAAGGTCGCGCCGACCACGAGGCCGAGCTGGCCGTTGTGGTTCCACTCGCCTTGAGCCAGCCGCGCGATGTACTCGTACAGCAGGTCGCCGTTGGCGAGCCGCTGCGCCTGCAGATCGCTGCCGCCGAGGTTGGAGGTGCGGCACAGCAGGATCAGGCCCTTGCCGGCAAAACGCAGGTACGGCTCGATCGAGTCGAAGCCCATGAACGGCGACAGCGTCACTGCGTCTGCCTGGTAGCGCTCGAAGGCCTCGCGCGCGTACTGCTCGGCGGTGGCGCCGATGTCGCCGCGCTTGGCATCGAGGATCACCGGCACGTCGGGTGCAACACGGCGGATGTGCGCCATCAACCGTTCGAGCTGCTCTTCGGCGCGGTGCGCGGCGAAGTAGGCGATCTGCGGCTTGAAGGCGATCACCAGGTCGTGGGTCGCGTCGACGATGGTGGCGCAGAAGTCGAAGATGCGCGACGGGTCGTGCTGCCAGGCGCCGGGAAACTTCGCCGGGTCGGGGTCGAGGCCGACGCACAGCAGCGAGTCGTTGCGACGCTCGGCCGCCGCCAGCTTGTCGGTGAAGGTCGGCGCCATCGGAGATTGGCGGTGCGAACAGGCCCTAGCGCAGCCGCCGCGCCAGCGCAGCGGCCTGGCCGATGTAGGTCTGCGGCGTCAGCGCCTTCAGGCGCGCGCGCTCGGGCGCGGGCAACTCGACCAGCGTGTCGATGAACGCGCCCATCGCCTCGCGCGTGATGCCCTTGCCGCGCGTCAGGGCCTTCAGCCGCTCGTACGGGTTGGGCAACGCATAACGGCGCATCACCGTCTGCACCGCCTCGGCCAGCACCTCCCAGGCGCCGTCGAGATCGGCGTCGATCGCGGCGCGGTCGACCTCGAGCTTGGCCAGGCCGCGTTGCAGCGAGTCGTAGCCGAGCACGGCGTGGCCGAGCGCGACGCCCATGTTGCGCAGCACCGTGCTGTCGGTCAGGTCACGCTGCCAGCGGCTGATCGGCAGCTTCTGCGACAGGTGCGCGAGCAGCGCGTTGGCCAGGCCGAAGTTGCCCTCGGCGTTCTCGAAGTCGATCGGGTTGACCTTGTGCGGCATGGTCGACGAACCGACCTCGCCTTCCTTGAGGCGCTGGCGGAAGTAGCCCAGGCTGATGTAGCCCCAGACGTCGCGCGACCAGTCGATCAGGATCGTGTTGGCGCGCGCCATCGCGTCGAACAGCTCGGCCATCCAGTCGTGCGGTTCGATCTGGATCGTGTAGGCGTTGAACTGCAGGCCGAGCGCGCCTTCGACCACCCGGCGGCTGAACGACTCCCAGTCGAAGTCGGGCCAGGCCGCCAGGTGCGCGTTGTAGTTGCCCACCGCCCCGTTCATCTTGGCCAGCGGCTGCACGGCGGCGATGGCCGCGCGCGCGCGCTGCAGCCTCGCCGCCACGTTGGCGATCTCCTTGCCAAGCGTGGTCGGTGTCGCCGTCTGGCCGTGCGTGCGGCTGAGCATCGGCACGTCGGCCAGTGCGTGCGCCATCGTCGTCAGCCGGCTGAGCAGCGCGTCGAGCGCCGGCAGCACGACCTGCTGGCGCGCCGCCCCCAGCATCAACGCATGGCTGGTGTTGTTGATGTCCTCGCTGGTGCAGGCGAAGTGCACGAACTCGGCCGCCGCCGTCAGCTCGGCATCACCGGCGAACTGCTGCTTGAGCCAGTACTCGACCGCCTTGACATCGTGGTTGGTGGTGCGCTCGATGTCCTTGATCGCCTGGGCGTCACGCTCGGTGAAGCCGCTGACCCGTGCGCGCAGCGTCGCGCGGGCCGCGCTCGACAGCGGCTTGAACTCGGTGAAACCCGCGTCCGACAACGCGATGAACCACTCGATCTCGACCTGCACGCGCCGGTGCATCAAGCCGAACTCGCTGAGCAGCGGGCGCAGCGGCGCCAGCTTGGCGGCATAACGGCCGTCGAGCGGCGACAGGGCGGTGAGGGCGGACGCAGTCATGGAGGAAACCAGGCCAAGGGGGTGGTCGGCGACGAAACGCGCGGACACCTGCGCACCATTCTAGGTGGCGCTCGCACGCACGCCGATGTTGCGCCGATGCACGACCCGGGTGCGCGCGCGGCCCGCGCGCCGCCGTCGGCGAGCGGTCCGGATTGACGCCTGCACGCGCTCGCTTGCCTAATGGATGCCGAGCCGTTTCCAGCCGCCAACCCCACAGGAGCCCCGTTCCATGCACGCGTCACGTCGCCACATGCTTCTCGCCACTGCCCTTGTCGCCGCCGCGCTGACGACGGGCCCGGCGCGGGCCCAAACGAAGATCAAGGTCGCCGCGATCTATACCGTGCCGGTCGAGCAGCAATGGGTCAGCCGCATCGACAAGGCGCTGAAGGCCGCGGTGGCGCGCGGCGAGATCGAGTACGTGTTCAGCGAGAACGTAGCCAACGCCGACTACGAGCGGGTCATGCGCGAGTACGCCGAGAAGGGCAACAGCTTCATCGTCGGCGAGTCGTTCGCCGTCGAGGCGGCGGCGCGCAAGGTGGCCAAGGACTATCCGAAGGTGTCGTTCCTGATGGGCAGCTCGGGCAAGCCGCAGGCACCGAACTTCGGCGTCTTCGACAACTACATCCAGGAGCCGAGCTACCTGACCGGCATGATCGCCGGCGGCATGACCAAGACCAACAAGATCGGCATGGTCGGCGGTTACCCGATTCCCGAGGTCAACCGGCTGATGAACGCCTTCATGGCCGGCGCCAGGGAAGTCAATCCGAAGGTCGAGTTCACCGTGAGCTTCATCAACAGCTGGTTCGACCCGCCCAAGGCCAAGGAAGCCGCCTTCGCGATGATCGACAAGGGCGCCGACGTCATGTATGCCGAGCGCTTCGGCGTCAGCGACGCCGCCAAGGAGAAAGGCAAGCTCGCCATCGGCAACGTGATCAACACGCAGGACAAGTACCCCGACACCGTGGTGGCCAGCGCGCTGTGGCACATGGAGCCGACGATCGATGCCGCGCTCAAGGCGGTGAAGGCCGGCAGCTTCAAGGCCGAGGACTACGGCCATCTGTCGCACATGTTGGTCAGAGGCAGCGAGCTGAGCCCGCTGGGCAGCTTCGAGAAGAAGGTGCCCGCCGAGCTGGTGGCCAAGGTGCGCGCCAAGGAAAAGGCGATCCTGGAAGGCAAGTTCAGCGTGAAGGTCAACGACGCGCAGCCCAAGGGCACCGCGAAGTGACGTGACCGCCGCGCCGCGCCTGACGCTGGCCGGCATCACCAAGCGCTTCGGCGACCTGGTGGCCAACGACGGCATCTCGCTCGAGCTGCATGCCGGCGAAGTGCTGGCACTGTTGGGCGAGAACGGCGCCGGCAAGAGCACGCTGGTGTCGATCCTGTTCGGCCACTACGTCGCCGACGCCGGCAGCGTGCAGGTCGACGGGCGCGACCTGCCGCCGGGCCAGCCGAAGGCGGCCCTGGCGGCGGGCATCGGCATGGTGCACCAGCACTTCACGCTGGCCGACAATCTGAGCGTGCTCGACAACGTGCTGCTCGGCACCGAGCCGCTGTGGCAGCCGTTCTCGCGCCGCGGCGCGGCGCGTGCGCGGCTCGCCGACACGGCGCGTCGCTTCGGCTTGGGCGTAGACCCCGACGCGCGCGTCGGCGACCTGTCGGTCGGCGAGCGTCAGCGCGTGGAGATCCTGAAGGCGCTGTTCCGCGGCGCGCGCATCCTGATCCTCGACGAACCGACCGCGGTGCTGACGCCGCAGGAGTCGCTGTCGCTGTTCGCCACGCTGCGCCAGATGGTCGGGCAGGGCATGGCCATCGTCTTCATCAGCCACAAGCTCGACGAGGTGGTGGCGGTGAGCGACCGCATCGCGGTGCTGCGTGCCGGCCGTCTGGTCTGGCAGCAGCGCGCGGCCGACGTCGACAAGGCGCAACTCGCCGAGGCGATGGTCGGCCGCGCCGTGCCGCCGGTGGCGCGATCACGCGAGTTCGATCTGGATGTCGATGTCAGCCAGCGGGCGGCCCGCGTCGTGCTGTCGCTGCGGGGCGCCGGCGTGCGTGGCGCCGGGCGCAGCCCGGCGCTGGTCGACGTGAGCCTCGCGCTGCAGGCGGGCGAGGTGCTGGCGATCGCCGGCGTTGCCGGCAACGGCCAGCGTACGCTGGCTGATCTGCTGTGCGGTCTGCTGCCGCTGGAGCAGGGCAGCCTGCAGGCGCTCGGCCGCCCGCTGCCGGCGCGGCCGCGGGCCTGGGTCGAGGCCGGCGTCGCGCGCATCCCCGAGGATCGGCAGGCGGTCGGCTCGATCGGCGAGCTCACGGTGTGGGAGAACGCCGTGCTCGAGCGCCTGGGGAGCCGGCGCTTCGCGCGCTTCGGCGTGCTGCGCACCGGCAAGGCGCGCGAGCACGCCCGCCGCGTGGTCGAGCAATTCGACGTGCGCGGCGCCGGTGCACTCGGTCTGGACGCCCCGGCGCGCACGCTGTCGGGCGGCAACCTGCAGAAGCTGATCCTCGGCCGCACGCTGAGCGGCGTGCGGTATCGCGATCACGGGCCCGAGCTGATCGTCGCCCACCAGCCGACCTGGGGCCTGGACGTCGGTGCGGTAGCCGAGCTGCATCGCCGGCTGCTCGAGGCCTGCACACGCGGCGCCGGCGTGCTGCTGATCAGCGAGGACCTCGACGAGATCCTGGCGCTGGCCGACCGCATTGCCGTCATGTCGCGCGGCCGGCTCACCGAGGCGCGGCCGCGCGACGCGTGGAGCCTGGCCGCACTGGGTGCGGCGATGGCCGGGCTGCCGTCCGAGGCGGCGTTGCGTCCGGCCGAGGCTCATGCGGCTTGAGGCGCGCAGCCACACGCCGGCCTGGCTGTGGCTGGCGGCGCCCGCGCTGGCGCTGGCGGTGACGCTGGGGCTGACCTCACTGCTGGTGGCCTGGGCCGGTGCACCGGTCGGTCGCGCCTACGTGCTGCTCTTGCAAGGCGGCTTCGGTTCGCGTTTCGCGCTCGCCGAGACGCTGACACGCGCCACGCCGCTGATCCTCACCGGGCTGGCCGCGGCGGTGGCGTTTCGCGCGCGGCTCTACAACATCGGCGGCGAGGGGCAGCTGTACGCCGGTGCGCTGGCCGCGGTGGCCGTCGGCGGCCTGCACGGTGGCGCGGCCTGGCCGCTGCCGACACCGCTGCTGTTCGCGCTGATGATCGCAGCGGCCTGCGCTGCCGGTGCATTGCTGCTGCTGGTGCCGGCGCTGCTGAAGTCGCGCCTGGGCGTCGACGAGGTGGTGACGACGCTGCTGCTCAACTTCATCGTGCTGCTGCTGGTGTCGGCGATGCTCGACGGGCCGATGAAGGACCCCACCGCGCTCGGCTGGCCGCAGAGCGTGGCGATCGCCGATACGCTGCAGTTGGACAAGCTGGTGCCGCGCAGCCGCCTGCACAGCGGGCTGCTGATCGCGGTTGCGCTGGCGTTTGTGCTCGCGCTGACGCTGCGCTTCACCACCTTCGGCCTGCGGCTGCGCGCGGTGGGCGCCAATGCGCGTGCGGCAGCCTTCGCCGGCATGCCGGTGCGCGCGGTCGTCTGGCAGGTCGCGCTGTTGTCCGGCGCGCTGGCCGGACTGGCCGGCGCGGTCGAGGTGGCCGGGCGCGCCGGCTATGTGACGCTCGACATGTCGCCGGGCTACGGCTACTCGGGCATCGTGATCGCCATGCTCGCCGCGCTGAACCCGCTCGGCGTCGTCGCCGCAGCGATCTTTGTCGCCGGCATGCTGGTCGGCGCCGACAGCATGAGCCGCGCGGTGACGGTGCCGACCTACATCGCCGACGTCATCGTCGCGGTGTCGCTGATCACGATGCTGGTGGCGTCGATGCTGGTGCAGTACCGGATACGCTGGCGCTAGGGACCCGCACACGATGCTGTCCGAGACGCTCGACCTGCTCGCCGCCGCGCCGTTCTGGGTGGCGGTGCTGCGCATCGCGACCCCGCTGATCCTCGGCACGCTGGGCGTGCTGCTGTGCGAGCGTGCCGGCGTGCTCAACCTCGGCGTCGAGGGCATCATGGTCGCCGGTGCCTTTGCCGGCTGGCTCGCGGTGTACCAGGGCGCGGGGCTGTGGACCGGCGTGGCTGCCGCCGCGCTGACCGGCGCCGTGTTCGGGCTGCTGCACGGCTGGCTGACCGTGAGCCTGGCGCTCAGCCAGCATGTCTCGGGCCTGGGCATCACGCTGCTGGCCACCAGCCTGGCGAGCTTTGCATATCGCGTGAGCTTTCCGAAGGTGGAAAGCCCGCCGACCATCCAGCCGTTCGCCGACATGAGCGGCTGGCTGCCGCTGCCGGTGCTGCAGGCACAGACGCCGCTCACACTGCTGGCCCTGCTGCTGGTGCCCGCGCTGGGTTGGCTGCTGTATCGCACGCCGCTCGGCCTGGCGCTGCGCATGGTCGGCGAGAACCCGCAGTCGGTCGAAGGCCAGGGACTGAGCGTCGTCGGCCTGCGCATCGGCGCCATCGTCGGCGGTTCGGCGCTGATGGGTGTGGCGGGTGCGTTCCTCACGCTGGCGGCGTTCAACGCGTTCTACTTCAATATGGTCAACGGGCGCGGCTGGGTCTGCGTGGCTCTGGTCGTGTTCGCCTCGTGGCGGCCGGGCAAGGCGCTGCTGGGCGCGCTGCTGTTCGCCTTCTTCGACGCGCTGCAGCTGCGTCTGCAGCAGGCCGGCTCGGGCCTGTTCGGCCTGGACGTGCCGTACCAGTTCTACCTGATGCTGCCGTACGTGATGGCGATCGTCGCGCTGGTGGTCGTGGCGCGGCGCGCAGCGTATCCTCAGGCCTTGATGAAACCATGGCGCAAGGGTGAACGATGAGGGGCGGCATGAAAGCTGACGAGGGATCGCGGTGAGCGCCGAGCTGCCGCCGGCCGGCGGTCGCCACATCCGGCTGACCTCGCACCCGCAGCAGGGGCCGAGCGGGGCGCCGCCGATCCACTGGGGCGCGGAGGACCCGATGCAGCGCGGCCCGGTGGTGGGCACCACCACGCACCGCAGCCACCGCAACGTGATCGGCACCCACAGTGGCAGCTACGGCGTCTACCGTGCACTCGCCGTGGCCGCGGGCAACCTGACACGCGGCCACCGCGCCGACCTGACCAACACTTCGCCGACCGACCTGGTCGGCCCGTATCCGCAGTGGGCCGATCCCGATCGCATCGTCTCGATCGATCCCTGGGGTGCGTCGGTGCAGCAGGTCTACGCCGGCTACCTGGCGCAGGGCTATGACATCCGGCCGACCATCGCGGTCACCAAGGCGCACATCCACCTGCCGGAGATCAAGCAGGCGATCGCGTTCCAGCGCCTCGCCATCGACGGCCAGGTGCTGCTGGAGGACGCCTCGGCCACGGTGACCAAGATCGCCATCGAGCCGGTGTGGTGGCTGCCCGGCGTGGCACGGCGCTTCGGCGTCGGCGAGACGGCGCTGCGCCATGCCTTGTTCGAAGAGACCGGCGGCATGTACCCCGAGCTGGTGACACGCAGCGACATCGAGGTCTTCCTGCCGCCGATCGGCGGCCAGACGTTGTATGTGTTCGGCGACGTGCGCGACCTGGCCAACCCCGCCATCACGCTGACGGCGCGGGTGCACGACGAGTGCAACGGCTCCGACGTGTTCGGCTCCGACATCTGCACCTGCCGGCCCTACCTGACGCACGCGATCGAGGAGTGCATCCAGGGCGCGCAGACGGTGGCTACCGGCGGTCGTGGCGGCGTCGGCCTCATCGCCTACAGCCGCAAGGAGGGCCGTGCGCTCGGCGAGGTGACCAAGTTCCTGGTCTACAACGCCCGCAAGCGGCAGGAGGGCGGCGACAGCGCCGACAAGTACTTCCTGCGCACCGAGTGCGTCGCCGGCGTGCAGGACATGCGCTTCCAGGAGCTGATGCCCGACGTGCTGCACTGGCTGGGCATCCGCAAGATCCACCGCCTGGTCAGCATGAGCAACGACAAGTACGACGCCATCACCGGTTCGGGCATCGAGGTAGTCGAGCGCGTGAAGATTCCCGACACGCTGGTGCCGGCCGATGCCAAGGTGGAGATCGAGGCGAAGATCGCGGCCGGCTACTTCACCGACGGCGCGGTGCCCGACGAGGCGCGGCTGGCGCAAGTGAAAGGCCGCGCGCTTGAATGACGCGCAGGCGCTGCATGCCGCGGTGCAACGCCTGCGCGCGCCGGCGACCATTCGCGAGCGCTGCGCCCGCATCACCGAGGCGGTGGCGCGCGGCGAGTCGCTGCACTTCCGGCTCGATCGCTCGCGGCTGGACGGCGTGGCGCAACGCGTCGCCACGCTGACGCGATCGCGCTTTCCCGATCTCGTGATCCCGTACCACAGTCGCTGGCGGCACTTCGAGGCCGGCGGCGTGGACCGCAAGGCCGAACTCGATGCACGGCTGGCCGGCCGCAGCCACGTGGCGGTGGCGCGTGCACGCATCGACCTCGCCCTGGTCAGCGTGCTGCTCGACGCCGGCGCCGGTAGCGCCTGGTGTTATCGCGAGCGTGAGAGCGGGCAGACCTTCGCCCGCTCCGAGGGCCTGGCGGTGGCGAGCTTTCGCGCCTTCATGGCGGGCCGCTTCTCGTCGGAGGTCGGCGACCCGCTGCGCGTCGATGCCGCCGCGCTGGCGCGGCTGGACAGTCGTGCGTTGGCCGAAGCGTTCCAGGTCAGCCTGGACAACCCGCTGGTCGGGCTCGAAGGCCGTGTCGTGCTGCTGCACCGGCTGGCCGCCGCGTTGCGGGCGCAGCCGCAGACCTTCACCGCGCTCGGCCAGCCCGGGCACCTGTTCGATGCGTTGACGCACCATCGCCATGCGCCGGACCTGCATCACCATCAGCCGCGCGTGTCGTTGCACCAGCACCACGTGTCGGCCGGCCGCTTGCTCGGCGCATTGCTGGAGGCCTTCAGCACCATCTGGCCGAGCGGGCAGCAGCTGCACGGCGTGCCGCTCGGTGACGCCTGGCCGCATGCCGACGCCGGCGGCGAGGGTCTCGATGCCGGCTGGGTGCCGTTCCACAAGCTGTCGCAGTGGCTGGCCTATTCGCTGCTCGAGCCGTTCGAATGGGCCGGCGTGCAGGTCAGCGGGCTCGACGAGCTGACCGGCCTGCCCGAATACCGCAACGGCGGGCTGCTGATCGATGCCGGCGTGATCCGGCCGCGCGACGCCGGGTTTGCCGCCAAGGCGCATCGGCCCGGCGACGAATGGACGATCGAATGGCGGGCGCTGACGGTGTCGCTGCTCGACGAGCTGGCACCGCTCGTGCGAGCGGCGCTCGGCGTCCACGCCGCCGCGCTGCCGCTGGCGCGTGTGCTCGAAGGAGGCACCTGGGCTGCCGGCCGGCAGATCGCCGCCGAGTGCCGCGAGGGCGGATTGCCGCCCGTGGTGATCGTCAGCGACGGCACGGTATTCTGAGCAGACCTCGAGCAGGAGTTCCCACTGATGAGCGCACCCCAGGTCCATGTCATCTCGCACCCGCTGGTGCAGCACAAGCTCACGTTGATGCGGCAGAAGGACCGCTCGACCAGCAACTTCCGCCGCCTGCTCGGCGAGATCGGCATGCTGATGGCCTACGAGGTCACGCGCGACATGCCGACGCAGCTGATCGAGATCGAGACGCCGCTGGAGACGATGCGCAGCCCCGTGATCGAGGGCCGCAAGACGGTGTTCGTGGTGATCATGCGCGCCGGCGCCGGCTTCCTGGAGGGCATGCTCGAGGTGATTCCCGGCGCGCGGGTCGGCCACATCGGGCTGTACCGCGATCCGAAGACGCTGACCGCGGTGGAGTACTACTTCAAGATGCCGCACGGCATGCACGACCGCGATGCGATCGTGCTCGACCCGATGCTGGCCACGGGCAACTCGGCGGTGGCGGCGGTCGAGCGGTTGAAGGAGACGCGCCCGCGCTCGATCCGCTTCGTCTGCCTGCTCGCCGCACCCGAGGGCATCGCGAACTTCCAGGCGCACCATCCGGACGTGCCGATCTACACGGCGGCGATCGACCGCGAGCTCAACGACCACGGCTACATCGTGCCGGGGCTCGGCGACGCCGGCGACCGGATCTTCGGCACGAAATGACGTTCCCCCCGAAGCGGCCTGGCGGCCGCCTCCCCCCGGGACCACGAGTGGGCCCTTTCAGGGCCCTGGGGCCACACCGGCGGACCGGCGGAGCCGGATCCGCGGTATGCACTCGGGTGGCTCGTGCGGTTCGATGCGCGAGCGCATGACGATGCTGTTGATTCGCAATGCCACGCTGCCTGATGGGCGAACGGGCGTCGACCTGCTGGCGCGTGACGGCGCCTTCGAGGCCGTGGCGCCGAACTTGCCTCAGCCGGAAGGCGCGCAGGTGCTCGATGCGCAGGGCTGGCTGGTGTCGCCGCCCTTCGTCGACGCGCATTTCCACATGGACGCGACGTTGAGCTACGGACTGCCGCGCGTCAATGCGAGCGGCACGCTGCTCGAAGGCATCGCGCTGTGGGGTGAGCTGAAGCCGCAGCTGACGCAGGAGGCTATCGTCGAGCGCGCGCTGCGTTACTGCGACTGGGCGGTGGCCAAGGGGCTGCTCGCCATCCGCTCGCATGTCGACGTCTGCGACGAGCGGCTGCTCGCGGTGGAGGCTCTGCTGCATGTGAAGCGCCAGGTCGCGCCGTATCTCGATCTGCAACTGGTCGCTTTTCCGCAGGACGGCGTGCTGCGCTCACCCGGCGCGCTGGACAACCTGATACGGGCGCTCGACCTCGGCGTCGACGTGGTCGGCGGCATCCCGCACTTCGAGCGCACCATGGGCGAGGGCGCACGCAGCGTGCGGCTGTTGTGTGAGCTGGCGGCCGAGCGTGGCCTGCGCGTCGACATGCACTGCGACGAGACCGACGATCCGCTGTCGCGTCATGTCGAGACGCTCGCCTTCGAGACGCAGCGGCTGGGGCTGCAGGGCCGGGTCACCGGCTCGCACCTGACCTCGATGCATTCGATGGACAACTACTACGTGTCCAAGCTGATCCCGCTGATGGCCGAGGCGCGTCTGAGTGTGGTCGCCAACCCGCTGATCAACATCACCCTCCAGGGTCGGCACGACAGCTACCCCAGGCGCCGCGGCATGACGCGGGTGCCGGAGCTGATGGCCGCCGGCCTGACGGTGGCGTTCGGCCACGACTGCGTGATGGATCCCTGGTATGGCCTCGGGTCAGGCGACATGCTCGAGGTCGCCGCGATGGGGCTGCATGTCGGCCAGCTGACATCGACCACCCAGATGCGGGGGTGCTTCGACGCGGTGACCACGAACGCGGCGCGCGTTGTGGGGCTGGAGCGCTACGGCCTCGAGCCCGGCTGCCGCGCCGACTGCGTGCTGCTGCAGGCCCGCTCGCCCGTCGAGGCGATCCGCCTGCGTGCGCAGCGCCTCGCGGTGGTGCGCGCCGGTCGCGTGATCGCCCACGCCCCGCCGGCGACCGCGCAGCTGGCGTTGGCGGGCCGACCCCCTCAAGTGGATTTCACGAGCGGACATTGAGGCGCTTCGCAGCGCCTCGCTCGCTAGAATGACCCGCAACAGGGACTGCCCTTCACACCACATGAAACTGATCGGAGCGTTGACCAGCCCCTACGTGCGCAAGGTGCGCATCGTGATGGCCGAGAAGAAGCTGGACTACCAGTTGGTGCTCGAGGACGTCTGGAACAGCGATGCGATCCTCAAGTCCAATCCCCTCGGCAAGGTGCCCTGTCTGGTCGTCGAAGGTGTCGAGGCGATGTTCGACTCGCGCGTGATCGTCGAATACGTCGACACGCTGTCGCCGGTGGGACGGCTCATACCGCCGACCGGGCGCGAACGCGCCGAGGTGCGCACCTGGGAGTCCTTGGCCGATGGCCTGCTCGACGCCAGCATCGCGGCGCGGCTCGAAAAGACCTGGGCGCCGCGCGAGGGTTATCGCTCGCAAGCCTGGATCGATCGCAACATGAGCCGCGTGGCGGCGTCGCTGAAGGCGATGAGCCGGGGGCTCGGCGAGAAGGCCTGGTGTTCGGGCAACCACTTCAGCCTGTCCGACGTGGCCGTCGGCTGTGCGCTGGGCTACCTGGATTTCCGCTTCGCCGAGATCGACTGGCGCAGCGACTACACCAACCTGGCCAGGCTCGCAGCCAAGCTCGCCAATCGACCGAGCTTCATCGACACGCTGCCGCCGAAGGGCTGATCCCGCAGGTGCTGCGACGTGCCTGGGGCTGCCGTCAGGCCAGTTGCAGCGAGAGCGAGCCGGCGCGCTGATCCCATTGCAGCTTGCGGAACACCGCGCGTGCCAGCACGCCCAGGCCGTGCGGGTGCAGGCTGCGCTGCTCGGCCAGCTCGTCCGGGGTGATGCCGGCCGCCACGCGGACCAGTAGATCGCGCTCGTCGGGTTCGAGCTGCAACGGACTCTGCGTCGCGTCGATCGGATGCCAGTCGCGCCCACGCGGCGCCAGCCGCTCGAAGTGATCGAGCAGGGCCAGCGCGAGCGCCGGCGTCAGCGTCGATTCACCAAGCAGCGTGCGCCGCACGCAGGCCGCCAGCGTGTCGCCCTCGCGACCGCTGATGTAGAAGTTGTCGGCGCCCGATCGCGTGGCCTCGCGCAGCAGCGGATCCTGCGGATCGGGCGTCACCACGACGATGGTCGGGCGCGTCGCGTCGGGCTCGCCGGCCAGCCACTGGATCATCGCCAGCGCGGTGCCGTCGAGCAGTCGCAACTCGCAGACAACCACGCGCGGCCGATGCTGCTGCAGCAGCGCGCGTGCCGAGCGGGCGGCGTTGGTGATCGCCACCACCTCGTACTGACGATTGATCGACAGATGGTCGCGCCACAGCAGGGCCTGCTGGGGATCGCGGGTGACGAGGACGACGCTGCTCACGATGAGGACGGCTGAATGGCGGGGATTTCGGTGTCGGTGTCCAATTGTTGCAACCGGCCCGCGCCGGCGCATCCCCCAATGTCATGGGCGCCCCCGTGTCCGCAGGGGCATGGCCCGAGCCGTACCCCGGCGCTCAGGCGACCGCGACCGCGTTGAAGCTGTCGGAGCGCGCGCGCGGCCAGTACAGCTCGTACACCGGGTGTGGCCAGGCGACCTCGCCGCGCGCCGCCGCCAGCAGCTCGCCCGGCTTGACGAACGGCAGCAGGTTGGCCAGCAGGCGCACCTCGCGGTCGCTGCCACGGCGCACGATGTGCGTGGCGCGGATCTGGTTCGGATGCTGCAGGCCGGCGGCCTGCACCAGCTCCTTCAGCGCCTCCAGCGTGTATTGGTGAAAGCGGAACACACGCTCGGTCTTGTCGGGCACCACCAGCGCGCGCTGGCGCAACGGGTCCTGTGTCGTCACGCCGGTCGGGCAGGCGCCGGTGTGGCAATGCTGGGCCTGGATGCAGCCGAGTGCGAACATGAAGCCGCGCGCCGCGTTGCACCAGTCGGCGCCGAGCGCCATCATGCGCGCGATGTCGAAGGCACTCACCACCTTGCCTGCGGCACCGATGCGGATCTTCGAGCGCAGGTTCAGGCCGGTCAGCGTGTTGTGCACCAGCAGCAGGCCCTCCTGCAGCGGCGCGCCGACGTGGTCGGTGAACTCCAGCGGCGCCGCGCCGGTGCCGCCCTCGGCGCCGTCCACGACGATGAAGTCGGGCGCGATGCCGGTCTCGAGCATCGCCTTGGCGATAGCGAACCATTCCCACGGGTGGCCGAT
>CALMQI010000088.1 GCA_937871935.1 uncultured Burkholderiales bacterium | reverse complement strand
CGGGAGATGCTGAGCGAGTTGCACGGTCTGTTGAACGAAGGCGGCGTCCTCGCGCCGGCGCACGGCATAGACCAGGTGCGTCGGCTGCGCCAGCAGGCCCTGCCGCAGCCGGGCGATGAACGGCGTGATGCCCACGCCGCCGGCGATCCACAGCTGCCGGGCCTGCGCGGTGTCGGCCAGGAAGTCGCCGAACGGGCCTTGCAGCCGCACCAGCGTGTCGGGCTGCAGGCGCTGCAGGTGCTGCGTGCAGGGGCCGAGCGCCTTGATCGCCAGCGCGATGCGCCCACCCGGTTCGATTGCGCTGACGGTGAAGGGATGGAACTCCGCGCAGCCCGCGTAGTGCGGACCGTCGCCGAACGCAGCCAGCACGAACTGCCCTGGATGCAGCGGCATCACGCCGGCCAGCGGCTCGAGCGTGGTCTCGATCATCTGCGGCGTCACGCGCCGCACCTGCGCCGCGCGGTAGGGCGAGGCGGCGACGCCGAGATCACTGCGCACGATGCGCCAGGCCAGCGCCGCCGCGCTGGTCGCGGCCAGCACCAGCAGCACGGCGTCATTGCCGAGCAGCAGCGCCATATGCAGCAGCGCCAGCACGACACCGGCGCCGAGCCCGAGATGCCAGCGACGCCACGCGCGGTAGCGCAGGCGCATCGCGAAGGTGGTGGTCATGCCCGCCACCAGCGCGAGCAGCGCGAGCCAGCCGAGCTGCACCGCCGGGTCGTTCGGCCACGGCGTCAGCACCTGCCAGGC
This sequence comes from uncultured Burkholderiales bacterium, assembly GCA_937871935.1. Taxonomy (GTDB): domain Bacteria; phylum Pseudomonadota; class Gammaproteobacteria; order Burkholderiales; family Burkholderiaceae_C; genus JAEUPI01. Next base: position 25,527 of record CALMQI010000088.1, on the reverse strand, counting down.
CACGCGGGCCGATTCGCCGCGGCCCTCCCAGGCCAGCGCCAGCGGGTGCAGCAGCAGCGCCAGATAACCGAGCACACCGCTGCGGTGGTGCCAGCGGTACAGATGTTCGAGCCCGCCGAGGGCGGCGGCCCAGCGCGGTTCGCGCACCATCAGCGCCAGGCTGGCGACCAGTGCGCCGCTGCCGACCCAGGCGCTGACGATGCCCACGCCGCGCCAGCTGCCCACGCCGTGCGGCCAGGCCCAGGCCACCGGCCCCGCGATCGCCACGAGCAGCAGGCCCGGCGCGAGGCCGCGGCGCCACCGTCGCGCGACCGCCGCGCTCACCGCAACCGGCCTTCTGCCCGCAACTCGTCGCACACCGATCGATGCGGCTTCAGCTCGACGCCGTCGCGCCGCGCGCGTTCTCCCATCAGCACATGGTGCTCGCGCTGATAGGCGACGCAATCGTCGTAGCGCGTGAAGCCGCGCAGCCGCCGCTGGTGTTCCACGCGTTCGGCGGGCGTCATCCAGCGCCAACCGGCGCTGTTGTCGGGGCCGGCGCGCCAGGGGCCTGCCGCGGCCACCAGCGGCAGGCACAGGCAAAGCCCTGACAACACGTGTCGTGCGCGCATGATGCGCAGTGTCGGGGCGCGACGGTCGTGGCGCTTGCGCCATCGCAACCTATGTCGCACGTCCGCCCAACGCCTGCGCCGCACGATCGAACACGACGACGCGCGGGGCAACCGAGCGCGCTCTTATGATGCCGACGACCGGAACCAGTCGAGTCGAGCAGATGCCGATGCAGCAACGGACGACCGCGCTCTGGCGCGTGGCGGGAGCGATGGCGCTGGCGGCGTGGGCGGCGCCGGCACAGGCCCAGGTGCCGCCGAGTGCGGCCGAGATCACGCAGTTCGGCGCGCTGCACGCGGCGGCCCACCGCGGCGACCTCGGCGCCTTGCGTGCGGCGCTCGCGGCCGGCGCCGCGATCAACGGCCGCGATCGGTACGGTCGCACCGCCTTGCACGTTGCCACGTTCGCACGCCAACGCGAGGTGATCCGCGCGCTCGTGAAGGCCGGTGCTGATCTCGCGCTGCTCGAGAACGACCGCTACGACGCGGTGACGATCGCCGCCGTGGCGGACGACGAGCCCACGCTCGCGCTGCTGCTCGAACTCGGCGCGAGCGCCAAGCTCGTGACCAGTCGCTACGACGGCACCGCGCTGATCGCCGCCGCGCACCTGGGCCACGATGGCGTGGTGCGCCAGCTCATCGCGGCCGGCGCACCGCTGGACCACGTGAACAACCTGCACTGGACGGCGGCGATCGAGGCGGTAGTTCTCGGTGACGGCGGGCCGCGCCATCAGGCCACGCTGAAGGCGCTGATCGACGCCGGTGCCAACCTCGCGCTGACCGACCGTGCGGGCAAGACGCCGCTGGAGCTGGCGCGCGGGCGCGGCTTCGACGCGATGGTCCGCATGCTGGAGGCGCCGCCGAGGCGCTGAATCCGCCCGCGGCCGGCTTGCCTCAGCGCGGTCGCCGCTGGTCCGCGCGCACGCGCGACGCGAGCAGGCGCTCGGCGCTGTCGGCGTCGACGGCGCGGCCGGTGTCGTCGACCAGGGGCTGCTCGAAGTCGTTCCAGCCGCGCACGCCGGTCTTCAGCGACGCGACGGCGGTGAATCCCATGCGCTGCATCACGTCGGCGGCGAGCAGCGAGCGGCTGCCCGAGCGGCAGACGACGACGATCGCGCGTTCGCGGCCGGCCGCCAGCAGCGGCAGCGTCTCGTCGTAGTCCCAGTCGCAGCTCGACTCGAGGATGCCGCGCGGCACGTTGATCGAGCCGGCGATGCGCGCCGCGGCGAATTCGGCCGGCTCGCGCACGTCGAGCACGACCAGCGACGGCTCGGCCGCGAGGTGGTCGCGCAGGTCCCAGGGCATCAGCTCGCGCACGCGGCGTGCAGCGTCGGCGAGCAGATCGGCGTAGCGCGAGAAGGAGGTCGGCATCGGACAGCGACAACAGGACGTCGCATGCTACGCGAGACGACGGTCTTTCAGCGCGCCGCGCGCAGCACCAGGTACAGCCCGTCGATCGGTCGGCCGGCGTCCTCGCGCAGCACCTGCGCCAGCAGCTCGACGAGCGCAAAGTCGTGGCGGCCGGCCAGCTCGCGCAGGTACGGCTCGCCGTGCGCGTAGCGCATGCTCGGTCGCAGCACGAATCGCTCGGCCGGTGCCGCCTGCTCGGCCGAGAAGCCGAACACGCCGCCGGGCTCGATCACGCGGCGCACCGCGGCGAACAAAGGCTCGAGCTCACCCAGGTAGGGCACCACGTCGGCCGACAGCACGAGGTCGTAGCGGCGCTCGGTGGCGAGCAGGTGTTGCACCACGTCGGCCTTGTCGAGCCGGTCGTACTGGCCGAGCGAGCGCGCCTTGTCGAGCATGCGCTGCGAGAGGTCCACGCCGTCGAGATGCGGCACCAGGTCCTTCAGCGGCGGCGCGATCAGTCCGGTGCCGCAGCCGAGGTCCAGGCCCGAGCGGAAACCCTGCGGCTGCGCACGGCGGATCGCCTCGGCCAGCACGGTGGGCGTGCGGTAGCGCAGCACTTTCACCAGGTGGCTGTCGAACTGGTCGGCGTAGTCGTCGAACAGCCCTTCGACATAGGCCTTGGGCGCCGCCTGCGGCGTGCCGCCGCCGCGCAGCGACGCCAGGTACCAGCGGTGCAGTTCGTGGTCGCCGCCGTGCTCGATCGCGCGCTCGTAGCAGGCCGCGGCCTGCTCGGGCCGCGCGGCGTCCTTGTGGATGCCGCCAAGGTTGCTCCAGGCCTGCGCGAGCGAATCGTCGAGCGCCAGGGCACGCTCGTAGGCCGGCTGCGCCTCAACGTGCCGGCCCAGCGCCTGCAGTGTCTGGCCCTGGCGGAACCAGGCTTCGGCGCGGTCGGGCTGGCGCTGCACCAGCCAGGCAAAGTCGGCCAGCGCAGCTTCGTGGCGGCGCAGCACGTTGAGCGTGATGCCGCGGTGGTAACGCGCCAGCGCGTGTTCCGCAGCGAGGGCGAGCGCGCGTTGCAGGCTCGACAACGCGTCGTCGCGGCGCTCGAGGTCGCCGAGCGCCACACCCTGCTGGCACCAGGCCTCGGCGTTGTCGGGCTCGGCGACGAGCACCTGCTGCAGCAGCGGCAGCGCGGCCGCCGGCGCGCCGAGCCGGATGTGCGTGGCCGCCAGGTTGGTCAGCGTGGAGGGCCGACCGGGCAGCCAGCGCAGCGACTGCTCGAAACACGCGCGGGCCTCGGGCAACCGCGCGGCCTCGAAGTGCGCCAGCCCGTCGAGAAACAGGCGCTTGGCGTGCTCGAAGGCCTCGGGCGACGGCGCCGTCACGAACGCGCGCCGGCCAGGCTGGCGGCCAGCACGTCGGGCGCGGCCGCGTCGGCCGCCGACTCCAGCACCGTGATGCGCCACAGCGTGCGCGCATCGGCCGGGTCGATCAGCGTGGCCGAGTGCAGCAGCGCGGCGTTGTCCCAGATCACCACGTCGCCGACGCCGTAGCGGTAGCTCAGTCGGTACTTGGGCTGGGTGGCATGCGCGGCCAGTTCGTCGAGCAGGTCGTGCGCCTCGTCGTCGGGCATGCCGACGATGCCGAAGCTGCTGCCCGACACCGCATACAGCGCCTTGCGGCCGGTGCGTGGGTGCGCGCGTGCCACGCGGTGCGTGATCACCGGCATCTTCGCCTTCTGCTCGTCGCTGAGCACGGAGGCCACGGTGCGGCTCTTCTCGTCGAGGTCGTTGCGGTTGCCGTAGTGGTGGATCGCCAGCAGCGGCTCGATGCGGCGCTTCATCGCATCCGACAGATCGTCGTAGGCGGCGATCTGGTTGGCGAACAGCGTATCGCCGCCGACCCGCGGCACCACCCGCGAATACAAGGTGGTGGCGCGTGCCGGCACCTGCAGGTAGGAGTAGTCGGTGTGGAAGTACGAGCCCGCGTCCTGCAGCCCGGTGGGTTCGCCGTTCACCTTGACGTTGCTGAGGACCAGGATGTTCGAGTCCTCGGGATGGTGGAACTGATCGATCACGTGCGGCTGCGGCGGCCCGATGCGTCGCGCCCAGGCGGCGAACTGCGCCGGCGTCAACTGCTGCGCGGGAAGAGCCAGCACCTGATGGTCGTAGAACGCGCGCTCGAGCTCGGCGAACAGCGCATCGCCGAGCGGTTGCGCCAGATCGACGCCATGCGCACGCGCACCGAACAGCGGCGACAGGGGTTGCAGTTCGAGCTTCACGGATGCACCTCTTGCGTGGATCCCGATGATAGGGGTGGCATCCGCGGATCGCGAACGCCCGCTCACCACTTGCAGCCGGCGCCGCTCAGCGCATCGACCGCCAGCGGCACGGCGGCCAGCAGGCCCATGCCGGCGTGCGCCGTACGGCAATCGCGCCGCGCGGCCTTCTCGATGTCGTTGGCCAGCTTGGACGGGCGCTCCGGCGGACGCGGCAACAGCGGCAGCGCTCCCGGCGCCATGCGCCCGGAGAGCTCACCGCCGCGCGGGCGCACGAGCTGCAGGTTCAGCGGCGCCGGTGCGCTGGCGGCAGGCCCCGGTGGTGTGGCCACGTCGTGGCCGCGCAGCGGGCCGGCGTCGGGGCCGGCCGGCGGCGCAGCCCGCATGCCGGGTGACGGCGAGGCAGCAGGCACGCTGGCCGCAGGCGCCACGAGCTCGACGCTGGACGCGGCGGTGGGCTCGGCGGCAACAGGCGGCGGGCTGAGAGCGGGCCTCTGGATCGGTGCGGACAACGGAAGCGGCGCGGGCACGACCGGCACCGGCGCGGCCAGGGCAGGCAAGGGCGGCAAGGCGGGCGCGGCGGGCTCGGGTGAGGGCGGTACGGGCGGTGTCTGCACCGGCAGCGGCTGCGCGGGCGATTGCGGCGCCGGTGGTGGCGGCTCGGACGGTGGTGGCACGTGCAGGGGCTGCACCGATGGCACCACGGGCGGCGGCACCACGGGCGGTGGCGGCGCGAGCGGTGGTGGCGCGAGCGGTGGTGGCACCGGCTCTTCCTGCGCAGGTGGCGTCGGTGGCGTCGTCGCCTCCGGCGCCACCTCGGTCGCCGTCGCCGTCGCCGGCGCGGGCGTCGGTGCTGGCGAGGGTGGCAGGGGCAACGGGTCGTCCGCCGGAACGAGCGGTGACGAGGACTCGGTCGCCGGTGGCGCGGCGGGCTTGGGTGTGGCCTGTGGTGCACCCTGCGGTGCAGGCGCCCAGGCCCCTTGCCGCGCCGCGCCCGGACCCTCGTCGGCGCGCGCCGCCTGTGCCGGGCTGCGCACGCTGCCGCCGACGCGCGGTTGCGCCGCCGTGCCGGCGGGGCCGGTTTGCGGCAGCGCCGGCGCCGGCGTGAACGTCTGCGCCGCCGGACGGTCGTAACCCCTCAACGTCACGTTCAAGCTGCCAGCGCTGCCGTGGCCCGGCCGGGCGCTGCCGCCGGGCGCGTTGCCGAGCCAGGCGACCAGCAGCGCATGCAGCAACGCGGCCAGCAGCAGGCATTCGGGCAATCTGCGCTGCTCGTCGGCCGGCGCGGCGCGCGGCCAGATCGGCATCGGCACGACGTGCAGGTTCACGGCCGATTGTTGGCACGCCGCGTGCGGCGGCGAAGCCTTGGCTTTCCCCTAGCACGGCGGCCGGACGGACCGACGGGCGAGCGTCGGCGTCCTACTCGGCCTTGAACCCCGACGACTTGACCGGCCCCTCCCAGCGCTTCAGGTGCGCGGACTGGGTGGCGGCGAGTTCGTCGCCGCTGCCGTAGGCTGGCGTCAGGCCGAGCGAGAAGATCTTGTCGGACACGTCGGGCTGCTTCAGCGCATCGGCCACGGCACGGCTCACGCGTGCGGTCAAGTCGGCCGGCATCCCCGGCGGGCCGTACAGGCCGAAGAAGGCGTCGCCGACGATGGGTATGCCCGACTCCTTGAGCGTCGGCACCTCGGGCAAGGCCTTCGTGCGCTGCTCGCCGGTGACCGCCACGATGCGCAGCTTGCCGGCGCGGTGGTGCTCGATGGTCTCCAGCGGGGTGTCGATCACCAGCGGGATCTGGCCGCCGAGCAGGTCGTGGACCGACGGCGCGCCGCCCTTGTAGGCCACGTGCGTCATCGGGATGCCCGCGCCCTGGCTCAACAGCACGCCGGTGAAATGCGGCACCGTGCCGGCACCCGGCGAGCCGTAGTTGGCCTTGCCCGGATTGGCCTTCATCCAGGCCATGATGGCCTTGATGTCGCCCGGCGGCGCCGAAGGTCCGGCGGTGAGCGCGAAATCGAAGGTCACCACGCGCGCGACGGGCGTGAAGTCCTTGACCGGGTCGTAGCCGAGATTGCTGAACAACCACGGCAGCACCACCAGCGCGCCGCTGGGCGACAGCACGAAGGTCTGGCCGTCGGGGGCACTGCGCTTGACTTCACCCAGCGCCACGCGGCCGGCGGCACCGGGCTTGTTGTCGACGACGACGTTCTGGCCGAGCGAGGCGCGCAGCTTGTCGGCCAGCAGTCGCGCCACGGTGTCGGCCGAGCCGCCCGGCGGAAAACCGACCAGGATGCGCACCGGCGGCTTGTCCTGCGCCAGCGTGGGCACCGGCGCGGCCAGGGTCGACACGACGGCCAGGGCGGCCAGGGCGAGCGAGCGGCGTTTCATCATCGGTCTCCTGAAGTGACGGGTTCTAGAACTTGAAGATGCGCTGCGCATTGCCGCCGCGCACCTTGTCGCGGCGCGCGCCGAACAGCGAGTTCACCTTCGCCAGGCAGCCCACCGGGTCGCCGATCGTGTGCGGGTAGTCGCTGCCGAACAGCACCGCGTCATCGCCGAACACCTGCAGGCACAGGTCGAGCGCCTGCTGCGTGAACACCACCGAGTCGGCGTACACGCGCCCCATATAGCTGCCGGGCGGCGCCTGCGTCTGGGTGCGGCAGGCCGGGATGTTGCGGAAGCACTGGTCCAGGCGCCCGACCAGGTAGGGCAGCGCACCGGCGCCGTGCGAGGCAATGATCTTCAGTTGCATGTAGCGGTCGAAGAAGCCGTCGTACAGCATGCGGGCGACCGCCAGCGTGGTGTCGAAGGTGAAGCCGATCGATGCGGTGAGCTGGAACTCGTGCATCTGCATGGCCTGCACGCCGGGCGGCGCGGTCGGGTGGACCAGCACCGGCAGCGCGGCCGCATCGATCGCCTGCCACACCGGCGCGAAGGCCGGCGCGGTGAGCGGCTGGCCATCGATGTTGGCCAGCACCATCACGCCGCAGGCACCGCGGGCCTGCGCGCGCTTGAGTTCGGACACCGCCAGCTCGGCATGCTGCCAAGGCAGCGAGCAGAAGTACTCGATGCGGCCCGCGTAGCGCTCGCGCGCAGCGGCCATGTCGTCGTTCATCAGTCGCGCGGCTTGCAGGCTCACCTCAGGCCCGCCCCAGTAGACGTTGGGGCACGACAGCGAGATCACCGAGACGTCGATGCCCACGGTGTCCATCATCCTGATGCGCGCCGGGTAGTCGAACATCTCGGGCACCGGCGTCATGAACGGCGCGTCGTGCAGGTGGATGGCACGCAGCCCGCCGGTGACTGCCTTCAGCGTGTAGGTCGGGCCGCCATGCTTCTCGAGCAGGTTCACGTAGTCGTGGGTCAGCATGTGCGTGTGCACGTCGATCACCGGGGCGGCCATGCAGCGTCCTCACCGAAAGAAGCAGCGATTTTTGACGCTGCAAGCCCACGCGTGCTACGGTTGATTTCCCTAGAGCGCAGGGCGAAAGGACCCCACATGACGACGATCGATCCGCAGGCCTTGCGCCCGCTCAATGCCGCCGTGCTGTCCGATGTGCTCGACAGCCTGGGCCTGATGCAGCAGGCGATGAAGCCGTTCATGCGCCCGCTCGACGACACGCTGCAGTTGATCGGACGTGCGCGCACCGGTCTGTACATGCCGGTCTACCAGCACCGCGCCGGCGAAAACCCCTACGAGGTGGAGATCGCGCTGGTCGACGATCTCAAGGCCGATGACGTGGTGGTGCTCGCCTGCGACGGCCCGAGCGAGCGCATCGCGCCCTGGGGCGAACTGCTGTCGACAGCCTGCGTGGCCCGCGGCGCGGCCGGCTGCGTCACCGACGGCCTGGTGCGCGACGTGCGACAGATTCGCGAGATGCGCTTCCCGGTATTCGCCGGCGGCATCGGGCCGCTCGACACCAAGGGGCGGGCCCGCATGGTGGAGTCCGACGTGCCGGTGCAATGCGCCGGCGTCAACGTGCGCCCGGGCGACTTGGTGTTCGGCGACGTCGACGGCGTCGTCGTGATCCCGCGCGAACACGAGCGCGAGGTGGTCGCGCGCGCGATTCACAAGGTGAGCGGCGAGAATCAGTCGCGCGATGCGCTGCGCCGGGGCGAACGGTTGGGCGACGTGTTCCGGCGACTGGGCATCCTGTAGGTCAGGCTCGCCGCGCGGCAAACGGCGCGCCGGAACCTTTCTTCGGTATCGGCCTCTGCCTGGGGCACTTCCCCGGAGAATGGCCCTTGCGCGCACGCTGGCTCTACCGTGTCGTCCCCGTCGTGGGCTGCCTGTTCGGCGGCCTGCTCGGCGTGGACGCCATCGCGCAACACCAATTCAAGACCGATGGCCAGTGGCGGGGGTTCGGCGGCGCCTCGTTGTCGGTCACCTCCGGCAACACGCGCTCGACCGCGCTGTTGCTCAACCTGGACCTGAACCGCGCCACCCAGAGCCACAAGGTCACGCTGACCGGCACCACCAACTACGCGCGCAGCAACGTCGCCGGCGTGACCCAGACCACAGCGGAGAAGTGGTCGCTCAACAGCCAGTACGACCGCAACCTGACGCCCGAGGTGTTCACCTTCGGCAAGCTGGGGTTCGATTCGGACCGGCTGATCCGCCTGCGCCTGCGCTCGTCGCTGACGGTCGGTGTGGGCTACCACTTCGTCAACACGCGCGAGGCGGTCGTCGACGCCTTCGGCGGCGCCGGCTACATCAGCGACAAGTTCAGCATGGCGCAGACGATCGACGGCGTGACCGACGACCACTTCGTGCGCGCGACGCTGTTGTTCGGCGAACAGTCGTCGCACCAGCTGTCGCCTACCACGTCGGCCAAGCAGCGCCTGGAGATCTACCCCGGCATCAACGGCGACCGCGCGGTGCTGGTGAAGTTCAACGCCAGCCTCGGGGTGGCGATCACCAGTGCGCTGAGCCTGACGGTCGGCCTGATCGACACCTACAACAACAAGCCGCCGCCGGGGCTGAGCAAGAACGACATCGGCCTGTTCACCGGCATCAGCGTCAAGCTCGGCGCGTTGTGACGACGGCGCGCCGGCCGGTCGGTGGCGCCTGCTCAGGCCGCCACGCCGGCGCAACGCAGCATCGCATGCAGCAGCACGTTGCAGCCAGCCTCCAGGTGCGCCGGCTCGGCGGCTTCGACCTCGTTGTGGCTGATGCCCCCGGCGCAGGGCACGAAGATCATCGCGGTCGGCGCCACGCGCGCCAGGTACACCGCGTCGTGGCCGGCGCCGCTGACGACGTCCATCGCGTCGTGGCCGAGCGCGGTGGCGCCGGCCCGCACGGCGTCCACCAGTTCGGGTGCAAACGGCTGCGGCGCAAAGTACACGACAGGTTGCACCTCGACGCTCACGCGCCGTGACGCAGCGATCACGTCGACCGTGCGGCGCAGCGCGCTGTCCAGCTGCACCAGCGTGGCGTCATCGGCGGCGCGCAGGTCGACCGACAGCCGCACGCGGCCGGGGATCACGTTGCGCGAGTTGGGAAAGACGTCGACATGGCCCACCGTGCCGCGCGCGTGCGGGGCGTGTTCCAGCGCGATGCGGTGCACCGCCAGCACGATCTCGCTGGCCGCCAGCAGCGCGTCGTGCCGGCTGGCCATCGGCGTCGGCCCGGCGTGCGCCTCGCTGCCCTGCACGACGAGGTCGTACCAGCGCTGACCGAGCGCGCCTGTCACCGCGCCGATCACGCGGCCGTGCGCCTCGAGCACCGGCCCCTGCTCGATGTGCGCCTCGAAGTAGGCGCGCGGCGGCAGCGCTGGGGCATGCGCTTCGCCGGCGTAGCCGATCGAGTGCAGCGCCTGCGCGACGCTGATGCCCTGCGCATCGCGCTGGGCGAGCGCATGGTCGAGCGTGAACGCGCCGGCGAACACGCCCGAACCCATCATCACCGGCACGAAACGCGAGCCTTCCTCGTTGGTCCACACGGCGATCTCGAGTGGTGCTTCGGTGGTGATGGCAGCGTCGTCGAGCGTGCGCACCACCTCCAGCGCGGCCAGCACGCCGTAGTTGCCGTCGAACTTGCCGCCGGTGGGTTGCGTGTCGATATGGCTGCCCGCCATCACCGCCGGCAGCTCGTCGCGCCGGCCGGGGCGACGGGCGAAGATGTTGCCGATCGGATCGACACGCACCGTCAGACCCGCCTCGCGCGCCCAGCGCACGACGAGGTCGCGGCCGCGGCCGTCGAGCTCGGTGAGCGCGAGCCGGCACACGCCGCCCTTGGGTGTGGCGCCGATGCGGGCCAGCTCCATCAGCGAACCCCACAGGCGCGCGCCGTCGATGCGCAGCCGCTCGACGCGCTGCGCCGGCGGGCGGGCGTCGGCGACGATGGGGTCGTTCATGGCTTCACTCTGCCGGGTGGCCGCGCCGACCCGACTCGGGTGAAACCCCCGGCCTGCTCCCCGGACAGCTCAGCGCACGCCGTGCCCGCGCGCGCTGGGCTTCAGCCGTCGTACTTGAACGACAGCGACACGCGGGCGCGATAGGCCGCGACCTTGCCGTTCTCGATCTTCATGTCGAGCTTGCTGATCTCGGCCACGCGCAGGTCGCGCAGCGACTTGGCGGCCGTCTCGACCGCGTTCTTCGCGGCGGCCTCCCACGACACCGTGCTGGTGCCGATGATCTCGGTGACGCGGTAGACGCCGGAATCGGCATTCTTCTTGGCCATGGCTTGCGCTCCTGTGGGTGGCGGGGTGCGTTGTCTCGGATCGACCCCGACGAAGCCATGATAGGCCTGTGCACCCCTCTGGGGGGCGGGTCTTGTTGAACCGCGGCTTCTCGGGTCGCAACCCAGGAACGTCCTCTTCAGGAGCCGACCATGATGCGCAGGATTTCCGCACCGATCCCCCACCCGCCCCAGATGCGCCCGATCGGCCTGCCGCCGGCGGCGGCGGCGTCCCTCGGCCGCGTCGAGCGCTTCGAGCGTGCGCTCGCGCTGATGCAGGACGGCTGCTGGCAGGAGGCCTTCGACGCCCTGGCCGCGCTGGCCGACGACGGCCATGCCCAGTCGGCCCGGCTGGCGCTGTTGTTCGTGCGCCGGGGCTCGCGCCTGTTCGGCGGTGGCTACGCGGCCAGTGCCGCGCAGCGCCAGGCCTGGGCGAAGGCCAGCGACTGAACCATCCGCGCTACCAGCCGATCGCCTTGGGCAGCCAGGTGGCGATCGCCGGGAAGAAGAACACCAGCACGATGCCCAGCATCTGCATCGCCACGAAGGGCACCACGCCGGCATAGATGTGCCGCGTGGTGACCTGCGGCGGCGCCACGCCACGCAGGAAGAAGAGCGCCCAGCCGAACGGCGGCGTCAGGAAGCTCGTCTGCAGGTTCACGGTGATCAGCATCGCGAGCCACACCGGATCCACCCCCGCGGCGTTGAAGATCGGCAGGAAGAGGGGCACCGCGATGTAGCTGATCTCGATCCACTCGATGAAGAAGCCGAGCACGAAGATCAGCGCCATCAGGAACCAGATGTCGGCGTTGATGCCGCCCGGCAGGAAGGCGAACAGGTCCTCGATCAGCTTCTCGCCCTGCAGGCCGCGAAAGGCGATCGAGAAGACCTGGCTGCACATCAGGATGAACAGCACCATCGCCGAGATGCGTGCGGTGCCGCGCATCACGTCCTGCAGCACTGTCAGCGTGAGCCGGCGCGCCAGCGCGACGACGACGATCGAGCCGAGCGCGCCCATCGACGCGGCTTCCGTCGGCGCCGCGACGCCGCCGATGATCGAGCCGAGCACCGCGAGCACCAGCGTCAGCGGCGGCAGCGCGACCTTGAACACGCGTTTCCACAACTCGGCGCGCGGCAGCGCGTCGCGCTCGGCCCGCGGCACCGGCGGCATCGCGTTCGGCTTCAGCAGCCCGTAGAACACGATGTAGGCGCAGTACAGGCCGGCCAGCATCAGCCCCGGCAGCACGGCGGCGGCGAACAGCGTGCCGACCGACTGCTGCATGATGTCCGACAGCAGGATCAGCACCAGGCTCGGCGGGATGATCTGTCCGAGCGTGCCCGACGCGCAGATCGCGCCGCAGCTCACGCCGGGGTCGTAGCCGCGGCGCAGCAGGGTGGGCAGCGTGAGCAGGCCGAGCGTGATGACGGTGGCGCCGACGATGCCGGTGGTGGCGCCCATCAGCACGCCGACGCCGATGATGCCCAGCGCCATGCCGCCGCGCACGCCGCCGGCGAGGTGGCCGATCACGTCGAGCAGGTCCTCGGCGAGCCGGCTCTTCTCGAGCATCACGCCCATGAAGACGAACAGCGGGATCGCCAGCCACTGGTAGTTGGCGACGACGCCGTAGATGCGCGCCGGCAGCAGCATGAACAGCGTCTCGCCGAAGCCGAGGAAGCCGAACACGAAGCCGCTGGTGGCCAGCGTGATGCCCACCGGCACGCCGGCCATCAGCAGGGCGAAGAAGGCAACCAGCAATCCGATCGCCAGCCATTCGTTCAGGCTCATCGCGGCGCCTCGACGAAACGCCGCCACGCCGCGATGCCCTGGGCGGCTGCCTGCAGCGCGAAGAGGGCGAAGCCGAGCGGAATCAGGCCCTTGAGCAACCAGCGGTGTGTCAGGCCGCCGGGGTCGGACGAGATCTCGCCGATCACGTAGCTCTGCTGCACGTAGGGCACGGCGTAGCGGATCACCAGCAGCGCGAAGGCCAGCGCGAGCAGGGCCGACAGCACGTCGACCGCGGCCTGGGCGCGCGGCGTGTAGCGGGCGTAGAGCACGTCGACGCGCACGTGCTCGCCCTTGCCGAGCGCGTAGGTCATGCCGGCCAGCACCAGCGGCGCCAGCAGGTGCCATTCGAGCTCCTGCGACCACACCGACCCGATGCTGAAGGCATACCGCAGCAGCACGTTGGCGGCCATCAGCACCACGACAGCCAGCGTGAGCCAGGCCGCGGCGCGGCCGATCCGGTCGACCCAGCGGTCAACCGCGTCAGCGAACCGGTTCATGCGCGTCGGCGTCAGATGCCGAGCACCACGTCGTGGTACGGACCCTCGCTGTAGCGGGCCCAGTCGACGTACTTCTTCATGTAGGCCATGTACGACTCGTGCACCTTCTTCGTCATCGCGTCCTTCGCGACCGCCTCGGCCAGCACGGTGGCGGTGGTCTCGCGCAGCTTCTTCACCACGTCTGCGGGCAGCGGCCTGGCGATGACGCCCTGGTTCTTCACCAGGTCTTCCATCGCCTCGGCGTTGGTGCGCTGGCACCAGGCCTCGCTGATCACGTTGCAGGCGGCGGCCGCGTTCTCGACGATGGCCTTCAGGTCGGCCGGCAGCTTGTCCCATGCGGCCTTGTTGACCAGCAGCTCGCTCACGGTGGCGGTCTCGTGCCAGCCGGTGGTGTAGTAGTACTTGGCCGCCTTGTGCAGGCCGAGCTTGCGATCCTGGAACGGGCCGACGAACTCGGCCGCGTCGATGACGCCGCGCTCCAGCGCCGGGAAGATCTCGCCGCCCGGCAGCAGCTTGACGTCGACGCCGAGCGCCGCGTAGACGCGACCGGCGAGGCCGGGGATGCGCATCTTCAGGCCCTTCAGGTCGGCGACCGACTTGATCTCCTTCTTGAACCAGCCCGTCATCTGCACGCCGGTATTGCCGCAGGCCATGCCCTTGAGGCCGAACGGCGCATAGACCTCGTCCCACAGCGCCTGGCCGCCGCCGTCGTAGAGCCAGCCGTTGATGCCCTGGAAGTTGAGGCCGAACGGCACGGCGGTGAAGTACTGCGCGGCCGCGGTCTTGCCGGTCCAGAAGTAGCTGTTGGCGTGGTTCATCTCCACCGTGCCGGCGCGCACCGCGTCGAAGCCCTCGAGCGCGGGGATCAGCTCGCCGGCACCGAACACCTGGATCTTCAGCCGGCCGCCGGACATCGTCTCGATGCGCTTGGCCAGGTCGGTCGCGCTGCCGGGGCCGTCCATGTAGAACGGCGCGCCCTTGCCATAGGCGCTGGTCATCTTCCAGCTGAAGCTCTGCTGCGCACGGGCGACCAGCGGGGCCGCCAGTGCACCGGCGACGCCGGCCTTGAGCGCGATGCGGCGCCCGTGTGTCGCGGGCTTGGAAGTGTCAGCCATGGCTTGCCTCTCGTTGAAGTGGATCGATTCGTCGGGCCTGCGCAGCGAGCGCAGGTGGCGTGCGACAGGCTCGATGCAATATTGATGCCGAGTGCAACCGCCTCATTCGGCACCTCGGCGGTGCCACGCGTGCACCGGCGTGCACCGAAGTAACTCCCTAATGCAAACCCTTGTGTTCGTGCCTCGACGCGCTACCCTCGCCGGCGCACCAGCTTGGGAGTCGCGATGAAATACAACAACGTCTACTGGTCGAAGACCGCGCTCGACCTCGATACCACCACGGCCGACGTGCTGGCCATCGGCGACTCCTGGTTCTGGTACCCGTTTCCCGGCGGCTCGCTGATCAACCGCATCGGCGACCTGGTGGCGCGCCTGGACCACAACATCCTGGTCGCCGGCAACAACGGCGCCGAGGCCTACGACTACGTCAAGGGCAAGTACAAGCGCCAGGTCGCCGAGCTGCTGCGGCTGTACGGCTCGTCGGCCAGCGCGGTGCTCATCAGCGGCGGCGGCAACGACTTCGCCGGCCTGAACGACCTGCGCCCGATGCTGAAAGCCGACTGCGGTGGCTGCACCAGCGCCGAAGGCTGCTTCGTGCCCGGCGACGACGAGGGCACGATCGAATGGCTGATGCACCGCATCTACGAGAACCACGCGCTGCTGATCTCGCGCGCGCTGTACGTGATGCCGCCCACCGGCCGCGTGCTGCTGCACAGCTACGACTACGCCATTCCCGACGGCCGCGGTGTGTTCGGCGGCGCCGGCTGGCTGAAACCCGCGCTCGACGTCGCGCAGGTGCCCGCCGCACTGCAGGCCGACTGCATCCGCGTCATCGTCGACTACGCGTTCTCGGTGTTCCAGCGACTCGCCGCCGGTGCGCCCGATCGCATCGTGCTGGTCGACAGCCGCGGCACGCTGAGCCCTGACGACTGGGCCAACGAGCTGCATCCGCGCTCGAGCGGCTTTCACAAGATCGCCGACCAGCGCTGGCAGCCGGTGTTGCAGGGCCTCGGGCTCTGCTGAGGAACCACGAGCATGGTCACGCGCAAGTCGTCCGTTCGCAAGTCATCCGCCCGCAGCCCGACCGGTCGTGGCGGCAACGGCAAGGCCGCTGCCCGCGGGCCTGGCAAGAGGTCGGGCACGGCAGAACAGGCGGTCGTGGTCTACATCCACGGCATCGGCCGCAAGGCGCCGCGTGACGCGCTGAAGCTCGAGTGGGACCTGGCGCTGTTCGGCCGCGACCTCGGCGCGCGCAGCCGCATGGCCTACTGGGCCGACCTGCTGCATGGTGACGACGATGCGGACACCGGGACGATCGGCACCCGCGCCGCCGGCGCGGCCGCCGCATTGCGTGCCCAGGGCACCGCCATCGACCTCGACGCCGTGCTGCGCCACGCCGGCGTGCGGCCCGACAACGAAGACGCGATGGCCTTCGCCAACGCGATGGCGCGTCGCCTGGGCGCCACCGATGCGGCCGGCGGCGGCGTCGGCAAGCGGGTGCTGCCGCTGCCGGCCTGGCTGCGCAAGCCGATCGCACGCGCCTTCCTGGGCGCCTTCGTCGGCGACACCTCGGCTTACTTCTTCAAGCCCGAGATGCGCCGACGCATCCGCGCGCGCCTGCGCGAGGTGTTGCCCAGCGACGGCGCGCCGGTGACGATCGTCGCGCACAGCCAGGGCTCGATCGTCGCCTACGAGGTGCTGGCCGCGCTGGCGCGCGACGCGGCCGAGGTGATCGAGCTCGTCACCGTCGGCTCGCCGCTCGGCCTGCAGGAGGTGCAGGATCTGCTCGATCCGCCCGGCCTGCAGGTGCCGGCGGTGGTGAAACAGTGGCACAACTTCGCCGATCCGCTCGACCCGGTGGCGCTCGACAAGGGCCTGGCGAGCGACTTCGATCCGTCGCACTTCATCGTCGACGACGTGATCCGCAACGACCGCACCCGGCAGATCATCGGCTTCAACCCGCACTCGGCCGTCGGTTATCTCGCACATCCGTCGGTGCGCAAGGTCGTGCACGCCGCGCTGCGCCTGGATACGATGCAGCGCTTCGTGTTGTCGCGCGATGTCGCCGAGCGGCTGGGCACGCCGCCCGACGAGCGCCACCCGGTGCTGATCGAGCTGCTCGAGCCCGGCTACGGCGCGGTCGGCGAGTCGCCTGACGAGACGGCAGCGGTCGAGCAGCGCGAAGCGGTCGAGACGGCCGGCGGCGACGCCGAGTCGGCCAAGACGCTGCTGCTGGCCGAGCGCATCGCGCGTGCCACACAGCACCTGCGCCGGCTGGTCAGCGACCCGACGGCTGCGCGCATCGACCCGCTGCGCCGCTTCGTCGCCGCGCACCTCACGCCCGACGAGCTGCGCACGGTGGCGGCGGCGCACCGCGAGCTGCGCGTCTATGCGGTCTGGCGCAGCTCGCGCAAGAGCAAGCTCACCGCGCGTTCGGCCAGCGTGCTGAAGGCCGACGCGGCGCTCGCCAGCTTCGACGCCGGCGGCCACGGCATCACCTGGGCCGTGCTCGACACCGGCGTGCGCGCCGACCATCCCCACTTCGCCGGCGGCGTGATCCGCCAGGTGTGGGACTGCACGCGCCCGGGCCCGGTGGTGCCGCTGGCCAACGCCCGCGACCCCGACGGCCACGGCACGCACGTGGCCGGCATCATCGCCGGGCGCGCGCCGGCGGCCGCGCGTCGGCGCGAGCGCGGCATGGCGCCGCTGGCCAGGCTGGTGGTCTACAAGGTGCTCGACGACCAGGGCGCGGGCGAGGACGCCTGGATCATCAAGGCGCTCGACCACATCGCCGCGCAGAACGAGAACCACAGCGGCGGCCTGGCCATCCACGGCCTCAACCTGAGCCTGGGCGGCCCGTTCGACGCCACCGTCTACGGCTGCGGCTTCTCGCCCATCTGCGCCGAGCTGCGCCGGCTGTGGCGCGCCGGCGTGATGGTGGTGGTGGCCAGCGGCAACGAGGGCCAGCTCGATGTGCAGGTGGCCGACGGCGAGTACCGGTTGAACACCGCGATGTCGATCGGCGACCCGGCCAACCTGGAGGAGTGCATCGCGGTCGGCTCGATCAACGCCGACCAGCCGCACCTGTACGGCGTGTCGTCGTTCTCGTCGCGCGGGCCCACCGCCGACGGCCGCGCCAAGCCCGACGTGGTGGCGCCCGGCGAGCGCATCAGCTCGTGCAATTCGCGCTTCCGCAAGGACGGCAGCGAGCTCTACTACGCCGAGAGCGGCACCAGCATGGCGGCGCCGCACGTGTCGGGGCTGCTCGCCGCCTTCCTGTCAGTGCGGCGCGAGTTTCGCGGCCGGCCCGACGAGGTGAAGCGGCTGCTGCTCGACACCTGCACCGACATTGGGCGGGATCGCTACCACCAGGGCCGCGGCATTCCCAACCTGATGCAGATGCTGCTCAGCGTGTAGCGACAGGGTCGGCCCGGGCGGCGCGATTGAAGCGCATCACCATCCAGCCGTTGCGTCGCGCCGCGCTTTCCAGGCGCGGATCGGGATCGACGACGACCGGGCGGCCGACGACGCTGAGCAGCACCAGGTCGTTGATCGAGTCGCTGTAGAAGCTCGCGCGCTTGAGCGTCTGCTCGGGCAGGCCCTGTTCGGCCAGCCAGTGACGCAGGCGCTCGAGCTTGCCCATGCGCATGTTCAGCGTGCCGATGGTGCGGCCGCTGTAGCGCTGGCCGTCGAACTCGAGTTCGGTGCACAGGTAGTGGTCCACGCCGAGCTCTTGCGCCGTGCGTTCGCTGACCACGCGGTTGGTGGCGGTCGTCAACACCAGCGTGTCGCCGGCCGCGCGGTGCTTGTCGAGCAGGGCGCGAGCATCGTCGGAAATCCGCGGGCGCACCTGCGTCAGCAGGAACTGCTCGCGCAGCGGTTCGAGCTCGGCCGCCGTGCGCCCGGCCAGCGTGCCGGCATAGAAGTCGCAGTAGTCGCGCGGCGCGATCGTGCCGGCGGCATAGCCGATCGCCACCGCGGCGCTGCGCTCGCGAAAACTCACGTCGAGCAGCCCGCGGGTGACCAGGAACTCGCACCAGAGTACGTCGCTGTCACCGCTGAGCAGAGTGTGGTCCAGATCGAAGATGGTCAATGCCATGGCGCGGTAGGAGGCGGCGACACGATGTGTCGCGTGGGGTTCACCGCATGATAGGTAGCTACGCGCCGGACTTCGGCCGGCGGCAGCGACAAACTACGTGAAATAGAGCGCCGGATCGGCCCTTCGGTCCGGTGCAGCCACCGATGCGCCGACAATGCGCCGCGGCGTCCGCGCCGATGTGATGCAAGCGATGGCCATTTCCCTTGCCGACGTGACGTTGCCGCAGATGCTGCTGGTGGCCGCGGTGGCATTCGCCGCGTCGATCCTCGGCGGCCTGGCCGGCTACGGCACCGGCCTCGTGCTGCCGATCGTGCTGGCGCCGGTGATCGGCGTGGCGCAGGTGGTGCCGGTGATGGCGATCGCGATGCTGATCAACAACGCGAGCCGCGTCGCCGCCTACCTGCGCGACGTGCAGTGGGACCACGTGAAGCGCGTGCTGCTGCTCGGCCTGCCGGCCAACCTGCTCGGCGCCTGGGGCTACACGCTGCTCGACTCGCGCGGCGTCGCGTTGCTGCTCGGGCTCTTCCTGCTCGCCAGCCTGCCGCTGCGCCGGCTGCTGCAGCGCTCGCAGTGGCGCATAGGCTTGCGCGCCGAGGCCGGCGCCGGTGCCGCCTTCGGCTTCGTCAACGGCGGCATGACCGGCACCGGCGTGATCCTGATCTCGCTGCTGATGGCCGGCGGCGTGCAGGGTGCCGCGCTGATCGGCACCGACGCGGCCATCTCGGTCGTGCTCGAAGTGGCCAAGGTCACGCTGTTCGGCGGCTTCGGCCGGCTCGACGCGTCGCTCGCGCTGGCCGGCGTGCTGGTGGGGCTGTGCACCGCGCCGGGCGCGTTCGTCGCGCGGCGGGTCATCGGGTACATCCCCCAGCGGGCGCACTCGCTGGTGATGGAGTGCGTCGTCGTGGCCGGCGCAGCCGGTTTCCTGTGGCGGGCGTGGCGCTGACGCGGTCTTCGCCGACGCGGCAGAATCGGCTGCAGACGATTTCACGGGGAGTGTGGACCATGCGACGCGCGCTCTGGCACTGGG
Source organism: uncultured Burkholderiales bacterium (assembly GCA_937871935.1). Classification (GTDB taxonomy): domain Bacteria; phylum Pseudomonadota; class Gammaproteobacteria; order Burkholderiales; family Burkholderiaceae_C; genus JAEUPI01. The sequence continues at coordinate 6,088 of CALMQI010000088.1, read as the reverse complement.
CTTGGCGGTTCGGCCTGCTGTGGGGGTGGGCGGTCGGCGCTGCGCTGGCCACCGGCGAGGTGAATCGGGCCGACGCGCGCGCCGCGCGCGCAGTCATCGAGGCGCAGCTGGCGGCCTTTGCCGCCGACGATGCCGAGCGCGCATTCTCGTTTGCCGCGCCTGGCATTCGCGAATCGTTCGGCACCGCGGAGCGCTTCATGGCGATGGTGCGCAAGGGTTATCCGGTGGTGTACCGGCCGACCTCGGTGCGCTTTCTCGAGCCGGTGCTCGAGCAAGGTTCGCTGTTGCAGCGTGTGCGCATGACCGACGACACCGGCGCGGCGTGGATGGTGGTCTACGAACTGCAGCGCCAGGCCGACCGCAGCTGGCGCATCACCGCCTGCGTGGCGGCGCGCAGCGAAGGCCTGTCGACCTGATCGCGCGGCTCAGGCCGGCGCCGGCAAGGCACGCAGCGTGCGCATCGGCGACGCCGCGATGATGATCGCCTGCACGAAGAAGCCGGCGGTCGACAGCAGCAGGCAGGCCGACTCGCCGTAGTGCGCGCCGACCAGGCCGCCGATCGCCGCACCGATCGGCCGCGCGCCGGTATTCACCGTCAGGAAGATCGCCGACACCTGGCCGAGCACCGCCTGCGGCGTGATCGTCTGGCGCAGCGTGGTCGACGCGATGGCCCAGACGATCGGCCCGGCGCCGAACAGAAAGAACGACAGCGCCGCCAGCACGCCGCTCGGCCACAGCAGCGTGCAAGCCATCACCAGCGAGGCCGCCACCGAGACGACGGGCCCGAGCAGGATCGCGCCGCCGAACGGCAGCGCGCCCATCACGCGCGAGGCGAGCACCGCGCCGGTGACCATGCCGGCGCCGTAGCAGGCGAGCGTGGCGCCCACCGCGCCGGCATCGAGCCCCAGCACGCGTACCGCGTAGGGCACATAGGCCGCCTGCAGCACGAACCAGGCGGTGTTCCAGGCCACCGCGCACAGCAGCACCGGCCGCAGCAGCGGGTGTTGCCAGACCAGTGCGGCGCCGTGGCGCAGATCGTCGAGCACGTGGCGCACCGGTGCGCCGGCGCGCGGCGGCTCGTGCAGGCGCAGCAGCAGGCCCACCGCGGCCACCGACAGCACGCTGGCCAGCACGAAGGCCGCGCTCGCACCGGCCCACGACACCAGCGCACCGGCCAGCGCCGGGCCGGCCGCGAATGCGGCGCTGCGCGCGAGCTCGAGCCGCGCGTTGGCGGCGCCGAGCGCTGACGACGGCACCAACGCGGGCACCAGCGCCGGCGCGCCGACCGAGAAGCCCACCGTGCCGGCGGCACCGAGAAAGCCGAGTACCGCCAGCAGCGGCATCGACAACTGCCCGCCGGCCACCGCGACCAGCAGCGCGAAGAGCGACAACGCGCGCAGGCCCTCGGCCCACACCATCAGGCGCCGGCGCGACCAGCGGTCGGCCAGCAGGCCGGCGGGAATCGACAGCAGCAGGAACGGCAGCGTCTGCGCGGTGGCCAGCGCGCCGATCTCGCCGGGGCCGGCGCCGAGCGCGAGCACCGCGACGATGGGCACCGCGGCCAGGCTGATCTGCTCGGCCGACTGGGCGGCGAGGTTGGCGCCGGCCAGGCGATTGAATCCGGCGGGCAGGGCGGGTGTGGACATGGGTGATGCGCCGTGTCGGCGATGAACGAGGGCCCCATCGTGCAGCCGCCGGGCGCGTCTTGTCTCGCCGTTTGCGGACCTGTCATTGCGGCGCTACGCTGCGTACATGGCCGCATCATCCTCGTCGAAATCGTACCTGCTCTACGGCAGCACCGGCTCCGGCTCGGCCGCAGTGGAGGCGGCGCTGGTGCGCTGCGGGGTGCCGTTGCGCGTGGTGCGCGCGTCGACGTGGGAGCGCGATTCGGCGCAGGCTGCACTGCAGCGCGCCAACCCGCTGCGGCAGATTCCCACGCTGCAGCTGCCCGATGGCAGTGTGCTGACCGAGAGCGCAGCGATCCTGCTCCACCTGGGCCTGCAGTACCCATCGGCCGGGCTGTTGCCGGAAGATACAGGCGCCCGCGCGCAGGCGATCCGCGCGCTGGTGTTCATCGCCGCCAACTGCTACGCGGCGATCAGCGTGATCGACTACCCGCAGCGCTGGTGCGTGAAAGCCGACGCCGACACGCGCGAGCGCATCCGCCGCGGCACGCGGCGACGCCTGCACCTGCACTGGGCGATGTTCGCCGAGTCGTTCGGCGCGCAGCCGTGGTTCGCCGGCGGTGCGCCCGGCGCACCGGCGCTGCTGGCAGCGGTGGTGTCCAGGTGGGCCGGCTCGCGCGCGTTCCTGGCGAAGAAGGCGCCGGCGTTCCATGCCCGGCTGCTGCAGATCGAGCGGCATCCGTCGGTGGCGGCGGTGTTCGAGCAGCACTGGCCGGTGGCGGCGTGACGATCGACCCCACGATCACCGTGCACGACGAGCCACCGGCCGCCGACGCGGCCGTCGTCGACCAGGGCCTCGACGCGCACAACGAGGCAGCGGCGCCGCTGCGCGACGTGCGGCCGCTGACCTGCTTTCTGCGCACTGCGGACGGCAGCGTGATCGGCGGTGCGCTCGGCCGCACCTGGGGCGAGTGCGCCGAGCTGCAGCAGCTGTGGGTAGACGCGGCGTGTCGTCGGCGTGGCCACGGTGCGGCGCTGTTGCGCCATTTCGAACGCGCCGCGCTCGCGCGCGGCTGCCGGCGCTGTTATCTCTACACCTTCAGCTTTCAGGCGCCACAGCTGTACCGCGCGCTCGGCTACACGGTGCAGATGCAGATCGACGGCTTCGCGCCGGGCATCACCAAGTACGCGATGCAGCGCGAGCTGTGCGCCGGCAGCGACGACGACGTGCTGCTGCCTTTGAAGATCCGGAACTGACGGGCGGATGGCGAGTTCGCGGCATGCGGTTCGAGCTCAGCGCTCGGCCCATCAGGTGACGCTCTGACTGCGTCCAGCTTCAGCCAGGTGCGATCTGCGCCGAACGGTAGGCATGCGCCGAGGCCCGCATCAGATCACCGACCATCGTGTCGCGCGGCTCCACGCACTCGTGCCCGCAGGAGGCGCAGCGGTATGCGGGCAGCTCCACGTGCACGGCCACGGGCCGCAGGCCGTCGACCGCCATCGAGTGGTCGACATGCACGCGGCCGGCGTCGCGGGTGTCCAGCACTGCACTGCAGGACGGGCAGCAGTAGCGCTTGCGCAGGAAGCCCTTCTCGGCCGCCGAATCCAGCGGCACCAGGTCCGGCGCGGACAGCAACTGGTCAAGGAGCATCGACGGGAAGGTCGGCGCGACGAAGCGCTTGTGCCCGTTGGCGCAGCGCAGCGCCGGCAGTCCGTCGATCTTCATGTGCAGACCGTGTTCCTCGCCCTCGATGGGCGGCAGCGGCGTCAGCGTCATCTCGCCATCGCATTGTGTGCAGCGCAGTATCTGTCCCATGGTGGTGCTCCCGTTGTCGGCCGTCGGTGGTCATGGGATCCGTGGAGGCCGCCGTGGTTCCGCTTGGCAGCCCGACTCGGTATTCCGGGCGATATGCTTGCCATCCATGGACGACACGCCCATGGCCGCCGCGCGGCCTCGCCCTGTTGCCGGGTCGAGAGATCGTGCCATGACGGGCGAGGCGCCCTGGGTTCTGAGTCAAGTGCAGGTGGTCGCCGAAGCGGTGGCCACCGTTGCCTTTGCCTTGTCGGGCGTCATCGAGGCGGCGCGAAAGCGATTGGACGCGGTGGGCATCTGCGTGGTCGGAGGCCTGGCCGCTTTCGGCGGTGGCACTGTGCGTGACGTCCTGCTGGATCGCCGGCCGTTGTTCTGGGTCGAGCACGCGGGCTGGCTGTGGGCTCTGCTCGCGCTGTGCATCGCCGCGATGGTGCTCATGCGCGCCCGGTACCTCGAACCGACGGAACGCGCGATGCAATGGCCCGACGCCGTCGGCCTGGGGCTCTTCTCCGCCAGCGGCACCCAGATCGCGCTCGACAGCGGCATGCCCGCCATCGTGGCCGTGCTTCTGGGCATGGTGACCATCGGCCGTATGCGATCTGTTCGTTTGCCGGCGGTTGAGTGCTGGTCGGCGCGCAGGCGCTCGCGTTTCCCGGTTGGGTCTCGCTGACCATCGCCGCCTTGGTGGCGACCGGCTTGCGCGCAGCGGCGGTTTCACGGGACTGGCGCCTGCCGGCCTGGCAGGCGTCTCGCGGGGGCTGAGACTGCGAAGCTTGCCTTCGAACGGAAGCGCTTAGGCGTCCTCACCCTTGAACCTGCGCAGGCCCTTGAAGATCAGCGGTGCCAGCAAGGCCAGCACCGCCAGCCCCAACAGGATCGCGGAACTCGGGTACTTGAAGAATACGAACCAGTCGCCCAGGCTGATCTGCAGCGCGCGTCTGAATTGTCCTTCGGCCATCGGCCCCAGGATGAGCCCGACGATCATCGGCGCAACGGGGTAATCCCAGCAGCGCATCAGGTAGCCCACGATGCCGAAGGTGACCAGTAGGATCAGCTCGGTGCTCGACGGATTGGCCGCCACCGTGCCCATGGCCGCGAACACCAGAATGCCGGCGTAGAGGAAGGGCTGCGGAATCTTCAGCAACTGCACCCACAGCCCCACCAGCGGGAGGTTCAGCACCAGCAGCATCAGGTTGCCGATCAGGAAGCTGGCGATCAGGCCCCACACCAGCTCGGTGTTGGTCACGAACAGCAGCGGGCCTGGCACGATGCCGTACTGCTGGAAGCCGGCCAGCATCATCGCGGCCGTCGCCGACGTGGGCAGGCCCAGCGTGAGCAGCGGCACCATGGTGCCGGTGGCCGCGGCGTTGTTGGCGGCTTCAGGCCCGGCCACGCCTTCGATGGCGCCATGCCCGAACTGCTCGGGTCGGTCGGTGAGCTTGCGTTCGATGGTGTAGGACAGCAGCGTCGGCACCTCGGCGCCGCCCGCCGGTAGCGCGCCGATGGGGAAGCCCAGGCCGAAGCCGCGCGCCCAAGCTTTCCATGAACGCTTCCAGTCGTCGAGCGTCATCCACAAAGACCCGCGCACGGCTTCGATCTTTTCGTGCACGCCCGTGAAGCGCGAGGCGACGTAGAGCGTCTCGCCCATTGCGAACAGGCCGACCGCGAGTGTCGTGATCGAGATCCCGTCCAGCAGCGTCGGCACGCCGTAGGCCATGCGCGCCTGCCCGGTGAGCTTGTCGATGCCGATCAGGCCCAGCGTCAGGCCGAGGGCCAGACTCGTCAGACCGCGCAGCACCGAATCGCCAAAGGTTGCCGACACGGTGATCAGGGCCAGCAGCATCAGCGCGAAGTAGTCCCAGGGCCCGGCCTGCACGGCCAGCTCCACCAGCACCGGGGCCAGCAGGGCCAGCCCGATGGTGGCCACGGTGCCGGCGAAGAAAGACCCAATGGCGGCCGTGGCCAGGGCCGGCCCGCCGCGGCCGGCGCGTGCCATCTTGTGGCCTTCGATGGCGGTGGCGATCGAGGCCGCCTCACCGGGCGTGTTGAGCAGGATGGCGGTAGTCGAACTGCCGTACATGCCGCCGAAGTAGATGCCGGCGAACATGATCAGCGAACCGGTCGGGTCCAGCTTGAAGGTCACTGGCAGCAGCAGCGCCACGGTGAGCGACGGGCTGATCCCGGGCAGGATGCCGACCAGCGTGCCCAGGATCACGCCGATGCCGGCGAACAGCAGGTTGCCTGGCTGGGCCGCGACGGACAGACCCTGCAGCAGGGCGGCAAAAGTTTCAGTCATGGGAGCCTTGCGTTCTTCCCAGCCTCTTCAGCCGAGCAGCAGGCGCTCGAGCGGCCCCGCCGGCAAGGCCAGCGACAAGACGCGCGTGAAGAACAGGTACACAGTCAAGGAGAGCCCAAACCCCAGCGCCACGCTGCGCACCCGAACGGGTTCACCAAAGCCGCGCGCTGTGGCCACGAACAGCCAGGTGGAAGCGAGCACGAAGCCGCCGCCCAACTCCAGCGCGGCGATGAGGCCGAGCAGTGCCGCCATCACCCACGCCAGGCTGCGGTGGTTGCCGCGATCAGGCTGCAGCGTCAGGCCACGCTGTCTCCAGGCACTCACCCCATGTGCCACGCCCAGGCCCAGCAGCAG
>CALMQI010000087.1 GCA_937871935.1 uncultured Burkholderiales bacterium | reverse complement strand
TTCGGGCTACTCTATTCGCCGGCCGCGATGATCATCGCGCAGACGGTGCTGGTGACGCCGATCATTGCCGCGCTGAGCCGGCAGACCATCGAGGACCTGCGCAACGAATACGACGAGCAGTTGCGCGCGCTGGGCGTGGGGCCGCTGCGCGCCGTGCCGACGCTGCTGTGGGACGGCCGCTTCAGCCTGATGACGGCCGGCCTGGCGGGCTTCGGACGCGCTGCCGCCGAGGTCGGCGCGGTGATCATCGTCGGCGGCAACATCAACCACGTCACGCGCGTGATGACGACCGCTATTGCCCTGGAGACCTCCAAGGGTGACCTGGCGCTGGCGCTGGGGCTCGGCCTGATCCTGCTGACCATCGCCGTCGTCGTGGCTCGCAACCCCGCCCTGGCGCCCGAAAGCGTCACGGTCAGGACCGAGCGGGAGCCGCGCTCGATCTGGCCGCTGATGCTTGGACTGCTGCTCGTCGCCGGCGTCGCCGTCGTGCCGCTGGAGGCCACGGCGGCCCAGGCCCGCGCGGCCGGCCTGGTCACGTTGAAGCTGCGCGATCCCTGGGCGCTGCGCCGCTTCATCATCTGCTCGCGCAACGACGCGATGCTGTCGGCGACCGGGCGGCTGCTGCTGGAGCACCTGGTCGCCCTGGCACGCCGCGCGGAATCGCCGGCTCGGTCGCAGCGCAGAATGCGCCCATGAAAGCACCCGAGCGCCTGCGATCGCTGATCGACGAAGGCCTGATCGACAGCGTCGTCCGCCAGCTGATGAGCGGCAAGGAGGCGATGGTCTTCGTCGTGCGCTGCGGCGACGATACGCGCTGCGCCAAGGTCTACAAGGAGGCGACGAAACGCAGCTTCCGCCAGGCGGTGGACTACACCGAGAACCGCAAGGTGAAGAACTCGCGCCAGGCGCGCGCGATGGCCAAGGGCACGCGCTTCGGCCGCCAGGCCCAGGAAGCCGCCTGGCGCAGCGCCGAGGTCGATGCGCTGTACCGTCTGGCCGCCGCCGGCGTGCGGGTGCCCACACCGTACAACTTTCACGACGGCGTGCTGCTGATGGAGCTGGTGACCGACGCCGCCGGTGCGGCGGCACCGCGCCTGAACGACATGGAGTTCAGCGCCGACGACGCGCGGGCACACCACCGCACGCTGCTGACCGAGGTGGTGCGCATGCTGTGCGCGGGCATCGTGCACGGCGACCTGTCGGAGTTCAACATCCTGCTCGGCGCCGACGGCCCGGTGATCATCGACCTGCCGCAGGCGGTGGACGCCGCCGGCAACAACCACGCGGCGCGCATGCTGCTGCGCGATGTGGTCAACCTGGGCGACTTCTTCGGCCGCTTCGCACCCGAACTGCGCGACACGCGCTACGGCCACGAGATCTGGGACCTGTACCGCCGCGGCGTGCTGCACCCCGAAGTCGTGCTCAGCGGGCGCTTCGACGAGGCCCGCGGCACGGTCGACCTGGCCGGCGTGATGCGCGAGATCGACGACGCGCGTGCCGACGAGGCGGCACGCCGGCTGCGCCTGCAATAGAGACGACGCGCGTGATGCCACCGGTTGATCCGCGACGGCACAGCGCCGCAGCCGAACGCAACCGCGCACCGATCCTGCGCGAGTTGCAGCGCCTGTTGCCCGCGCGCGGCGGCCTGCTGCTGGAAATCGCCAGCGGCACCGGCCAACATGCCGCGCACTGCGCACCGGCGCTCGCAGGCTGGACCTGGCAGCCGAGCGACGCCGACGCCGACGAGGGCGCGCGCGCGTCGATCGCCGCCTGGTGCGCCGGTCTGGCCCGCGTGCGTCCGCCGCTGGCGCTCGACGTCTGCAGCGCCGTGTGGCCGGGTGTGCCACCGACGGTGGATGCGATCTTCTGCGCGAATTTGCTGCACATCGCGCCTTGGGCGGTCACGGAGGCACTGTTGCGCGGCGCCGTACGCCGTCTCGTGGTCGGTGGTCTGCTGCTGATCTACGGTCCTTTCCTTGTCGAAGGCGAACTGCCGGCGGCGAGCAACCTCACCTTCGACGCCGATCTGCGTGCCCGCAACCCGGCCTGGGGCTTGCGTGATCTGGACGCCGTGACGCGCAGCGCACTGTCTGTCGGCATGGCGCTGCGCGAGCGCATCGCGATGCCGGCGAACAACCTGCTGCTGGTGTTCGCCCGGCAGGCGGATTGAGTCCGTCCACCGCGCTGCAAGGAACGCCGGCCCGTCAACACGCAACCCCTGCGCGAGCAGGGGCGTGCACGGCGCGGCGGCAGCGGGCACGCCGCTAGCCTGTCACAGTGGTTTCTCGAATCCATGAACTTCGCCGTCCCTACTCGTCGCATTGCCGACGACCTGGCCTTCCTGTGGCACCCGGGTCTGCTGGCAGCGCTGCTGCGTTGCGACCGGCTGACGATCATGCATGCGTCGGCGGGCACCACGCGCGACGCCATGCTGCAGCAGGTGCTGCTGCCGCTGCTCGGTCGGCGCTCGACCGATTGCCAGCTCGGCCAGGTGCCGCTGCAGCCGACGGTGTTGCCGATCGTCGAGCAGCGCCACCGGCGGCCCGGCAGTCGGCGCGATGCCGAGCTGGTGCTGCGCTTCGATGCCTGGGGTGAGTCGCCGCTGACGGCGCTGCGCGAGCGCATCGCGCACGCACTGCCGATGGCCTGGCCGGCCGGCGCGCCGGCCACGCTGGCCGATCATCTGCGCGAAGCGTGCCGCGCTCATGACATTCAGCTCCTGCTGGTGCTCGACGCGTTCGAGCGCCATCTGGCGCAACCGCTGGGGCGCCGCGCGATTGCGCGTTTCGACGCACAGTTCATCGACTGGATGCAGCACAGCGACGTTCCGGCTCACGCGCTGCTGCTTGTCGACGGCGCTCACGAGGCACAGCTGCAGCGCTATGCGGATGCGCTGCCGGATATCGGCCACGGCTGGTTGCGCGCGTCGACCGCGGCGGATTCTCTGGAGCCGAGCTGGACGCCGGTGCGCGACGCGGCGTCCGCCCCAGCAGTCGCATCGGTCCGCCCGCCTCTAGGGACCTCTGCCGGGACCTCGGCCGCACTGCCGCCGAAGAAAAGCTCCCCGCCACCGACGCAAACCTCGCCACCGCCTCCGCCAGCCGCGCCACCGGTCAGGCCACCCGCGCCCGCGGCACGAGCCGTACCGGCCGTGCCCGAGATGGCTGCCGACCTCGAGATCCGGGCTGGACCCGACGACCATGTCGGTGGCGCGCCGGGCGCGTCGCCCGCCGTTCTGCCGGCAACCCGGCCCATCGTACCTGTCGCAGCCCCGGCGATCACCGCCGTGCGCGACGCCCCCGTGGCAGCGAACGACAACGAACGCCCGGTTCAGAAGGCCCCCTTGCGCTGGCCAAGGCAGGTGGCCAATGCGGCGCTCGTCGTCGCTGCCGCCTGGATGCTCGGCGTGTGGTTGCTCGGGCAGGAGGAGACCGGCGTGCGCACGGTGGCAGCCGATGGTCCGCGCGAGGCCGCGACTGCACCGCCAGTTGCAGCGCCGGCGCCGGCACCGCCCGCGCCGACGCCGAGCGCTCCCGCGACGACAGTCGCGCCCGCGCCTCCCGTCGCGGCATCCCCCGCAGCCACGCCGCCCGTGGAAGCGGCACCGTCCGCGACACCAGCGGCCCCCGCGATGGCACCGACGGCGTCCGCCGCGCCGTCGGCCGCCGCCGCGGCGACCCCCGCACTGGCTGCCTCCTGGCAACTGACGATCACCCGCCCCGTCGAGGGCGGCTCGGCGCCGTGGTTGATCGACGAACTGGCGCGCCGCGTGGCGGCGCCGGCCGGCATCACGCTGCGGTACGCCGCGCCGGGCGCCGCGGCGCCGCTGGCCGTCTGGCGGCACGACGCGCTGGTGGCCGCGCGGGAGGACGCGCGCGGCCCGCTGCGTGTGCTGGCGCCGCTGTACAACGAGCAGATCCAGGTGCTGGTGCGCGCCGACAGCCGCTGGCGCTGGCTGCACCAGCTGCAGGGCCTGCACCTGAATGTCGGCGCCGCCGGCGGTGCGCGCGCCATCACCGCCGACACGCTGTACCGCCGCCTGTACGGCCGCGCGCTGCCGGGCTGGGACACCGACCACGGCGACGAGGCCACCGGCTTGCGCCGCCTGCTCGGCGACCGCTCGATCGACGCGATGCTCGTGGTGGCCGAGTCGCCGGTGCTGGCCGCGCAGCCGCCGGCCGTGCGCGAGCGCCTGCGCCTGCTGCAAGTCGACCTCCAGCATCGCAGCACGGCGTCGGTGCTGCGCAGCTACCTCGGCCTGCGCGCGCGGCAGCCGAACGAGCCACCCGTGTTGGCGGTGACGAGTTTCCTCGTCTCGCCAACCGCGCCATCACCCGGCATCGAGCCCGCGCTGCAGGTGCTGGTGGGCGCGCTGTGCCGCGCGCGGCCTGCCCTGCAGGCGCAGGCATCACCCTTGCTGCGCGGCATCGATCCGCGCCTGCAACCCACCGTGGGCTGGCCCTACCTGATACCGATGCGTGACGGCTCGACCGACTGCCCCGCGCCGCCGTCCGCCCGCTGACGGCGCCCGGTCCGTGGGCCTGTACCATGAAGGCACGCCACAGCCGGAGCCTTCGATGCAGTACCGCACGCTATTGCCCGCCATCGTGCTCGCGCTCGCCGCCACCGGCGGATGGGCACAGGGCAGCTGGCCCGACAAGGCGATCCGCGTGGTACTGCCGTTCCCGCCGGGCGGCCCGAGCGACATGGTCATCCGGCTGGCCGCCGAGAAGATGCAGTCCACGCTGAAGCAGAGCATCGTGATCGACAACAAGCCCGGCGCCGGCGGCAACCTGGGTGCCGCCGAGGTGGCGCGCGCCACGCCGGATGGCTACACGTGGTTGTGGGGCACCGACACGCTGGTGACCGTGAACCCGCACGTCTACAAGTCGCTCGGCTTCAAGGTCGACGATCTGGTGCCGCTGACGATCGGCACTTCGTTCAACCAGACCTTGGTCTGCAACCCCGCGGTGGGCGTGAAGACGCTCGGCGAGCTGATCGGCAAGGCCAAGGCGACGAAGATGAGCTATGCCTCCGGCGGCAACGGCGTGCCGGGCCATCTGTCGATGGAGCTGCTGCAGCACATGGCCGGCCTCGAGATGACGCACGTGCCCTACAAGGGGCCGGCGCCGGCGACGCAGGACGTCATCGGCGGCCAGGTGCCGTGCGGACTGCTGGCCGGCCCGACCGTGCTGCCGCATGTGCGCTCCGGCAAGCTGGTGGCGCTGGGCGTCTCGGGTGCGACACGCTCGCCGACGCTGCCGGACGTGCCGACGATGGCGGAGGCGGGCGTCAAGGACTACCGCGCCGACTTCACGCTGGTGATGTACGCACCCAAGGGCACACCGGAGGCCGTGCTCACGAGGTTCCGCCAGGCCTTTGTCGACGCGCTGAAGTCGCCCGACGTCGTGGACAAGCTCAAGGCCGGTGATCAGACCGTGGTCGGCAGCACGGCGGCCGAGGCGGCGCGGGCGCTCGCGGCCGACTCGCAGAAGTGGGGCGAGGTGGCGCGACGCATCAAGCTCGGACTGGATTGAAGCGGCGTCGTCACGTTGATCGGCAGCAGTCGGCCAATTGCAGTCTGCGACGAGCGACTGCTATGCGGGATCTCGGCCGGAGCCTAGGCGTTCAGGTGGCCCGGGGCGCACTGCCTCCCAGGCTCACGCAGGCGCGGCGCAATCGCTGCTCGGCGGCATCGGCCACCTCGCGCACTTCGGGCTTGCCGACGAGGCTGACCATGATCTGGGGGTCGAGGAATCCGACCAAGAAACGACCGGGCGCCTCTTCGCGAACGATCACGTTGCACGGCAGCAGCAGCCCGATGTCCGGCACGGCGGTAACGGCCTGATGCGCCAGCGGCGGGTTGCAGGCGCCGAGAATTCGGTAGGGCGGCATGTCCTTCCCGAGTTTCTCCTTCATTGCGTGCTGGACGTCGATGTCGCTCAGGATGCCGAAGCCCTCGGCCTTCAACGCAGCCGTGGTCTTCACGATCGCCTCGTCGAACGACAGGCCGGTGAGCGTGGTGGTGAATCCGTACATGGAGAACCTCCTGCTGGGTTGTGATTCAGGCCGCGACGCAGTCTGCCGCCGAAGGTGTGCGGACCAACTTCGACAGTTCGCCGAGGCCGATCGGTGGCACCGCCAGCCACGGCAGTGCGTACAGCCGCTGGGCGAGGTCCGCAGACAGGCGCTCGATCTGCCGGCGTTCACCCACGAGTCGGGCCTGAAGCAAGGGATCGTGCGTTCCCGCCGCCAGGACACTCTTGTTGAGTACCCAGGCGTAGGGCTCGATGCGGGCGCGCCGCAGGTCGTCCTGCAGCGCTGACGCCTGGGACACCGGCGTCACCTCGGGCAAGGTCACCAAGATGATCTTCGTGTACGCGGCATCCTGCAGTCGCATCAGCGGCGTCACGACGCGGGCCGCGCCATGGCCTTCGAACTCGCGCGTCATCTGCCGGTGGTAGGCGCCGGTCGCGTCCATCAGCAGCATCGAGTGACCGGTGGGGGCGGTGTCCAGCACGACGAAGGCACTGCGGCCCTCGCTGACGATGCGCGAGAACGCATGGAACACCGCCACCTCTTCGGTGCAGGGCGACTGCAAGTCTTCCAGCAGCAGCGCCTGCTCCTGTGCGTCGAGCTGGGGAGACTTCGCGGCCATGATTTTGTCGATGTAGCGCTGCGTTTCGACCTTCGGGTCGATGCGGCTCACCTTGAGACCCGGCAGGTCGCCCTCCAGCGTGCCGGCAAGGTGCGCCGCCGGGTCGGTGGTGCTCAGGTGCACTGTCTTGCCGCGCTGCACCAGGCCGACCGCCAGGGCCGCGGCGATGGTGGTCTTGCCAACGCCGCCCTTGCCCATCACCATGATCAGGCCATGGCCTGCAGCGGCCAGGTCGTCGGCCAGCGCAGCGAGGCCGGGAAGCGGATCGCTTTGCGCGTCCTGCGTTGTCGCCTGGAGGGCGACCGGTACCGCACCAGGAGCCAGCAGGGCGCGCAGGGCGGGCAGTCCGACCGTGTCGAACGGGCGCAGCGGAACGCGGTCCTGAGGCAGTTCGCGCAGCAACGCCGGCATGGCCTCCAGCGCATGCTGACCTAGGTCCTCGATCGCGCATGCCACGGCGTCGCTGCGGTCGCTGGCGTGGAAAACACCGTTGACCGCCAGGCGCTGGTTGCCGAGGCCGAGCTCGCGCAGTTCAACCGAGGTGCGCGCCGCCTCCGCGATGGCACCGCGATCGGGCCGCGTCACCAGGACCACCGTGGTCTTCGCGGGGTCGCCCAACGCGTCGAGCGCAGCCTTGAAGCGAACCTCCTGCATCTTCAGGCCCGAATGCGGGCCAAGGCAAGATGCGCCACGGTCGTTGCCGTCCAGGAAGCCGGTCCATGCCTTCGGCAGACTCAGCAGGCGCAGGGTATGCCCGGTGGGTGCCGTGTCGAAGATGATGTGGTCCCAGGTCTGCGCGCCGTCGGCCAGCAGGGACGAGAACTCGTCGAAAGAGGCGATCTCGGTCGTGCAGGCGCCCGACAGCTGCTCACGCACGGTCGACAGTTCATCCGCCGACGCGCTCGCCCCCATCTGCGCCAGCACGCGCTGGCGGTACGACTCGGCGGCTTTGTCGGGGTCGATGCTGAGCACCGACAGGCCGGGCGGGCAGTCGATCAGGATGAAGTCAAAGCGCTCGCGATGGGCCTCGTCAACGAGGTCGTGCCGGCGGGAAAGCTCATGGACCGCGCGCGGGAGATCGCCCTGGCGCAGGTGCAGCGATCATTTGTGCTGGTCCGTGAACTGGATGGAACCTTGGGCGGCGGGGCTGTAAAGGTTTACCGTTCGAGATGACGGTTGCGCCTCCGCGGACGGGACGCTTAATTGCTTTTTAAGCGCGACGGCGTAACGCCGCCGCGCAAAACTGTTGTTTTGCTATTGACTATCTTGGCCAGGGGCAGGGGCATATGGGGCACGATACAGGATCGACTGCAAAGACGGTGGACGCGCACGCGATTGTCTTCGAGGGCCAGTATGCGATTTGCGATGATTATGCGCAAAAGGACGAAATACTCGCAAAGCTCCACGATGCCTTTCATTCCGGCGTGGAAGCCATTGCCGGGATCGAGGCCCGGCGCGCCCTGGAACGAGATGGCCTGCGGAGCCTGCACAAGCACTTGCCGCCCGCAAAGGTTGCGCTGCTCGAGGCTTTCGTCAACAAGCGCGTGCGCGACGATCTCTATTGTTGGGCCTATGCCGTCGGACACGAGACCATTGGCCTGCCAGACCCCTTTTATGTTGACCTCCTGATCGTCCTGCGAATCCACTACCCCCATATTGTGGCGCGTGATGGCGGAAAGGCCGAACGTCCACCCTATGACTGGCGCGACCGGGCACGGATGGTTGCTGCGGGAATGCGCAACCCTGCGATCTTCCTCAATCAGCTCACGCGGCGAATCCGCAAACGGTCAAAGATCCGCGAACACCGCATCGCCTATGACGGAACGTCGTTTCACGGCGATCTGCCGACGCTCGCACGGAGTCACGCGGCGCATGTCGATACCTGGTATGGCCATAGCTATGACGGCTTCAACGTCTGGCTGTCGATTGACGGCGTCAACAAGGATAATACGGTCATCCTTTACCCGGAGCTTTTCGGCCACAAGGTCGATTTCGACCCCAAAAGCATGTATTTAAGGCCCGGTATCCAGCTGCCCAAGCCGACCAAGATCGAGCTTGAACCGGGGCAATTGCTCCTGTTCAATCCGGAAATGCTGCACGGAACGCAGGTCAATATATCGGATGACACCCGCGTCGCGCTGACTTTGCGGATCAATCCCAATGTTCCGCGTTTCAACGATGACGCGCCGTTCAATGCCGAGCATTGGTATTCGAGCGTCGATATTGCCAAGCGCCGGTTCACGCGGATGTCGCTTTTCCCGGCGAACCGCTACCATGGGCAGCCGACTGTCGGGCAGGAGCCCGTCAAACCCGATACACGCACCCATTTCATCTCGCTCTCCGATGCTGGTTCGCCTGGCGTCGATGTTGTGCTTGCGCAGTCCTCGGCCCTGAAGAAGGGGGAAAAGCTCGCGGTCGATGCGCCAGACCTGAAGCTGGTGCTAGTGCGAACGCCGCAAGGCGTCCGCGCTTACGATCGCCGCTGCCCGCATCGCGCGGTGGACGTGATCGACGGCGCCCATGACGACGCCGAGATCTTCTGCCCGGGGCACGGCATCGCATTTGCGCTTGCCGACGGGCACTCGTCCTGCGCCGCCTTCAAATTGCGCGCGTTCGATGTGTTTGAGAGCGACGGAAAAATCATCCTGCGCCGCGCGCGCGCTGCAAACGAGGCTGAAGCGCCCCCTGCCGCAGCAGCATGAATGCAGTCGGCGCCAGCACGCCTGCTGTGCGCCCGCTCCGCGTGGCAATTGTCACGACCTTTTACCCGCCCTGCAATTTTGGCGGCGACGGTCGCTATGTGCAGAGTTTTGTCCATTCGCTGGCGCGGCGCGGGTGCGAAGTGGAAGTCATCTACGATGCCGATGCGTGGCGGATGGGCAAGGGTATCCTGCATTCGCCATCCCCTCCATTGCCGGAGCCTGAACCGCCCGGTGTAACCGTACACCAGTTGCAGAGCCGTTGGCCGCTGGGATCGACGTTGCTAACCCACCAAACGGGGCGACCGATCGTCCAGCGTGTAGCCATCGAAGCCATCCTCGCGAAAGGCTTTGACGTCATCCATTACCACAATATCTCGCTGGTTGGCGGGCCGGGGGTTCTTGTGCTTGGCGAAGGCATCAAGCTTTACACGGCCCATGAGCACTGGCTGGTCTGCCCGACTCACATCCTGTGGCGGCACAACCGCGAATTGTGCACCGGCCGGGAATGCCTGCGCTGCGTGCTCAACTACCGGCGGCCGCCGCAGCTCTGGCGGCACACCTCGCTGCTCGAGCGCCAGGGCCGGCAGCGGTTTCCCTCGATCAAGGAGTACTTCCGGCTCTTCGGCCTGACGCGCGATCGGATGGCTCTGGCCGCGCCCGACGCGGTGATCCTGCACCCCGGGCCGATCAACCGCGGCGTCGAGATTGCCAGCGACGTCGCCGATGGTCCGGCATCGTTGATTCTCGACCAGGTCGCCGCCGGGGTCGCAGTACGGATGGCGGTCCTCTATCTCTTGCTCGGCGCGAAGGAGTCGGCGTGACCAGAGGAGTGTGGGTTCGAGGCGGCCGCGTGGTCGACCCCAGCCAGAACCTGGACGAGATCGCCGATCTCCTGCTGGTCGATGGTCGGGTCGAACGCATCGAGGCCAAGCTGACCGCTGCAGCACAGCGCGGGGCGCGCGTGGTGGAGGCGGAAGGGCTGGTGGTCGCTCCCGGCTTCATCGACCTGCACGTCCACCTGCGCGAGCCCGGGCAGGAGTACAAGCCGCACTTCGACTTCCTCAACCCCAATGTCGAGGCGTTCGCCAACCAGCTTGCAGTGATGGGACAGCGTGTTGCGACGTGCCTGACCTGGCTGAATGATGACTATGAGGGCGGGGAGACCGAGTTTCCTCGCGCGAACTTCCGCTACAAAGGCAAGGCGGGGGACGCGATGTTGTTCCTCAACGTCCTGCAGCCCAGCCGGCAGCCCGATCCGCTGACCCT
>CALMQI010000086.1 GCA_937871935.1 uncultured Burkholderiales bacterium | reverse complement strand
GGCGGGCGGGCGCCTCCCTTATCGGACGGCCCTTGTCAAGGACAGCCGGCTTTGTGCGTGGGCCGCGGGCGGCCCTCCGCACCGGGCTCCGGACAGCGAACAGAACCCGCGGCAGCGCGCCGAATTCCCCAAGCTCGCGGCGCATCTGGCGGAAGCGGAGATCGCGCGGCGGCCAAACCTGGCAGTGCACCGCATCAACGTCGTGGCAGGTGGCGGCGGCAGCACGCTGTTGTCGCAGCGCTCGCGCCTGGCACTGCGCGTGCAGCGCGAGCAGGTCGTGTCGCTCGCGCCGCTGGCGGGCGCCCGACTCGATGTCGGCGGACACGCCGTGCAACTCGGTCGGGCCCAGTTACGCGAGCTGCTGCCCTACGGCACCCTGTACTCGTACCTCGTGACGACCGGCGACGACGATGAGCTCGTGTTCCAGGCCAAGATCGAGCGCGAGCTCGAGGCCATGGGCGTGAGCGCGCGCCCGATTTGCGGGCGTCGGCACACCGTGGCGGTCGACGACGAAGGCGACGTCGCGGGCTTCAGCCTCATGCTCGATGGCCTGTCGCCAATCGCGTCGATGCAGGTGCTGCAGACGGGATTGGGCCGCCACAGGCGGGTCGGCTGCGGGGTTTTCGTTCCACACAAGTCGGCCGCCGCGCTGCGCGCCTGACGACGGACATCGATCTGAAAGGAAAGCTGCGACATGGGTTACACGGTCAACGGAGCGGAGCTCGAAACCGACGAACAGGGCTACCTGCTGGAGCCCGACTTCGGTGACGAGGCGGTGCGGGTGATCGCCGCGGCCGAGAACATCGAGCTCACCGACGCGCACTGGAAGGTCGTGGCCTACCTGCGCGACGAGTTTCGCGAGCACGGGCACACGCCCAACTTCCGCAACATGCTCAAGGGCCTTGCCGACGTGCTGCCGGGTTGCGACAGCAAGACGCTCTACGACCTGTTTCCCACCGGCCCGGCCAAGCAGGGTGCCAAGGTCGCGGGCCTGCCGCAGCCGCTGGGCAAGGGCGGGTACTGATGGTCCCCCCCGTAGCGCCTTCGGCGCCTCCCCCCCAGGGGGGCGCCGCCAGTGGACCGGCGGAGCCGGATCCACGGCGGTCGCTGGGCCTTGATGTCGGCGCGCGACGAGTCGTCGCTGACCGGGCGGGGGTCGCGTGCTGAAGCCACCGGCCCTGCGCATCAAGAGCCACTGGTTCAAGGCGGGCGCGGCCAGGACGCCCGAGCAGCAGGCCAGCGCGATGGCGTTCATCGTCTGGCGCACGGCGCACCAGACGCTCAAGCGCATGCGAGGCGCCGACTTCGACATCGACGCCGGTGAGCCGTATTTCGCCTTCATGCGCGAGACGCTGGTGTTCCTGCTCGCGGTGACCGATCGCATCGCGTTTGCGCGGATGGACGACGCGGCGCGCCAGGCCTTCACGCCGGCGCTGGTGCGGCAGGTCGCCGCCACGCTGGCCGACAACGAGGCCGACCTGCTCGGGTCGCGCATCGACGGCGCGTCGCCTGCGGACACCTTCATCGACCTGTTCAACGAGGTGTCTCCGCACTACGGCGAGTTCGGCGCCGAGGCCCAGGCCGACGCGACCGTGGCGGGGTTTGCCCCCGACTTCGCGTTCCTGCGTTATCTGGGCAGCCGGCTCGAACCCACGCTGCCGCCGAAGGACCAGCGTTGGGTGCTCGACCAGGTGATGGCGACGGAAGCTCCCGAGGCGGTGCAGATCGTGCAGGATGCGATGCGCAACCTGCTGTCGACGGCACCACGCGCGCCGCGGCGCGCGGCCGTGAGCGGGGACTGACGCGATGACCGCCATGGCCGCGGCTGCTGAACTGGATTGCGACGGCGATCCCTTCGACCTGGGCGATGACATCGCCTACCAGCGCTGGCGCGCGGCCAAGCTTGCGACGCGCCCTCGGCGGCCCGAGGATCTGGTCGTCGACGTGGCCGATCCTGCGGCGCTCAGCGCGGCCGAGCGCGCTGCGCTGCTGCAGCGCATCGCCGCCTGCAACATGGCCATCTACCGCAGCGCGAGCGTCGCCGCCGACAAGGCCAGCGCACGCGCGGTCGGCGCCCAGTTCGGCCTGCACCGGCTCGACGCCAACTGGCTGGCCGACGAGGACGGCATTTCCAGCATCACCGTCAGCGATACCCACGACGGGCGGGGCGGCTTCATCCCCTACACCGACCGGCCGATCAAGTGGCATACCGACGGCTACTACCACCCCGAGTCGCGCCGTATCCGCGCGATGGTGCTGCATTGCGTGCGACCTGCGCACAGCGGCGGCGTCAGCTCGCTGCTCGACCATGAGCTGGCCTACATCGCGGTGCGCGATGCGTCGCCGCGCTGGTTGCAGGCCTTGATGGCGGTCGATGCGATGACGATTCCCGGTCGCGACGACGAGACCGGCGTCGCGCGGGCGGCCCAGTCGGGGCCGGTGTTCTCGGTGAATCCGCAGGATGGCGCGCTGCACATGCGCTATACGGCGCGCACGCGCAGCATCGAGTGGAAGGACGATCCGGTCACACGCCACGCGGTGGCGTTTCTGGAGCGTCATCTCGCGGACGACAACCCCTGCGTGCTGCGGGTCAGACTCGAAGCGGGCATGGGCATCGTCGCCAACAACGTGCTGCACGATCGCAGCGGCTTCATCGACGACCCGGCCGCGCCGCGTCTGCTCTACCGTGCGCGCTATCTGGACAGGACCCCCGGGCTCCCTGACGGTCGCTGCCCCGGAGCCCGGAAAGGGCTCCTGCGGAGCCCGGGGCCCTTGCTGCGGACCGGCGAAGCCGGATCCACGCAAGACCTTGGCGACGAAAGTGCACCATGGCCCAATGGGTGACCGTCTGGCGTGCAGCGCAGCTGGTGGGCGTGCCGCGCGGCGTGCTGCAGCAGCGCGTCAGGACCGGCGAGATCGAGCTGAACGACGGGCTGGTGTCCACCGAGACGCTGCTGAAGTTCTATCCGCAGACCGTGCTCGAGCACAGCGGCATGCTCGAGCGGGTCACCCACATCAAGGACGAGGCCTTCGGTCGGCGCGTGCGCGAGCGGCTGCTGCCGAGCCAGGAGGTCCTTGCGCAGCGCGTGTTCCGGCAGAGTCAGGAGCTGGCCGACGCGCAACGCCACCTGCAGCGCTACCACGCGCTGGTGATCGAGCTGCGCGATCGTCTGCGCGAGCTGCTGACACAGGCCGGCGGCGACGAACCCAGGCTGCTCGCATTGCAGCGCCAGCTGAACGACGGGCTGGCACGGGCACTGGCCACGGAATCGGTCGATGTGCTGGACGTCATGGATGACATGTTGAAGGTGGTTTCCGCGCAGGTCACGCTGCGGCCGAGCGGGCATCAGTTCGCCGTCGAGGGACACGACACCCTGCTGCAGGCCGGTCTGCGTGCCGGCATGAAGCTCAACTACGGTTGCGGCAACGGCACCTGCGGCATGTGCAAGGTGCGCGTGATCTCCGGTGCCGTGACCAAGGTGATGCCGTTCGACTATCCGCTGTCAGAGGCCGAGAAGCAGCAGGGCTACACACTGGCCTGCGCGCACACGGCGGCCAGCAGCGAGATCTCGCTCGAGACGCTGGAGGCTCACGGCCCGGAGGACATCGCGCCCCAGCAGATCGTGACCACGGTTCGCGCGCTGCGCGAGCTGGCGCCCGACACCCGGTTGCTGCACCTGCAGACACCGCGCAGCCACCGGTTGCGCTTCCTGGCCGGCCAGTCGGTCACGCTGGGTCGTGTCGGCTCGGCCGATACCGCGGGCGACGACGTGCAGGCGACCTATTCGATCGCCAGCTGCCCCTGCGACGACCGCAACCTGCACTTCTTCGTCAGGCGCGAGGACAACCATGTGCTGGCGCGGCAGATCTTCGACGGCACGCTGAAGGCCGGCGACGCCGTCAATCTGTGGGGGCCGATGGGGCAGTTCGTGCTCGCCGACAGCACGCATCCGCTGGTCTTCGCGGCCTGTGACACGGGTTTCGCACCTGTGAAGAGCCTGATCGAGCACGCGCTGTCGCTGGACACCGCGCCGTCGCTGTCGTTGTTCTGGCTGGCTACGCGCAGCGACGGGCACTTCCAGGCCAACCAGTGCCGCGCCTGGTCGGAAGCGCTGGACCCGTTCGAGTACGCGTTGTTCAGCGACAGCAGCCCGGCCGCCGGCGCGCGACAGATGGCCGCGGCGATGCGGGCCGATCTGTTCGACATTGACTGCGATTTCTACCTGGCCGGGCCGCCGGACTTCGTCGACGCGCTCGGCACGGCGCTGCTCGATGCGGGCGTGCCGGCCGCGCAGGTGGTGTCGGAGTTCGTATGACGGCGCCGCCGGACACCGGCTGCGAGGGCGCCGAGGTCTTTGCGCTGCGCGTGCTGGGCGACAGCATGGCGCCGGAGTTCCTGCACGGCGAGATCGTCGTCATCGAGCCTGGCGGTGCGCTGCACGACGGCAGCTTCGTGCTGGCCCACGTGGACGGGGAGTGGACGCTGCGCCAGCTGGCGCGCAGCGCAACCGGCTGGACCCTGCGCGCTCTGCAGGGCGGGCATCGTGAGATGGCGTTGCCCGACCTGACGCCGGTGCATGGCGTGGTGATCCAGAAGGCCGTGCCCGGGCGACGCCGGCTCAGCAAGCGCTACATTTGACCGCGCCCTCAACCACACCACGCGAATGAGCCGGGCGCCGCCGCGTTGTTCGCCTGCGGGAGCGATGGCGATTTCTGGTACACAGCAAGCCCCGCACTGATCCTCGAATCGACATGAAGAACGAGCTTTCCCTGACCGCTCTGCGTTGCCTTGCCGCTGTGCTGTGTACGGCCGGCCTGGCGAGCACGGCAACCGCCGGACGCCCCCTGACGGTCGACGACGCCGGCACGAATGCCAAAGGTGAAGGCCACGTGGAGTTCTGGGCCACTCGCGCCGACGGCAGCCGTTCGCTCAACATCGCACCGGCCTATGCGCTGGCCGACGGACTGGAAATCGGTGCACTGCTCGCTCGCGATACGACCAACAAGATCACGACCACCGGCGCGCAGGTCAAGTGGCTCATCACGCCGAGCCGGGACCGCGGCTGCAACGCGGGCGTCGCATTCGGCGCCGCCCACGCCAGCGGACAGGGCAACAGTGACAACGCAGGGTTCGTCAACGGACTGCTCAGCTGCAACGGCACTGCGCTGGGCCATGTGCATGCGAACCTCGGCTCGACCAAGGCGTCAGGACAAGCGGAGATCACCAACTGGGGCGTGGCCATCGAGCGCGAGTTCGGCGCGGTTACGCCACACGTCGAATGGTTCGGCGTCGAAGGCAGCAAACCGACGCTTCAGGTCGGCGCGCGCGGCGATGCGGCCAAAGACCTGCAGCTCGACGGCACGATCGGCCGCAGCGATGGCGTCACGCTGTACAGCGTGGGCCTGAAGTTCCGCTTCTGACCTGCGGCGGACCGCTGCCCCGGCAAGCGGCTCGCCGCGAACCCTAGAATCCGGCCATGATCGGCCGGCTCACGGGCACGCTGGCGCAGAAGTCGCCGCCGCAGGTGCTCATCGATGTCAACGGTGTCGGCTACGAGCTCGACGTGCCGATGAGCACCTTCTACAACCTGCCTGCGCTGGGCGAGCGTGTCGCGTTGCTCACGCACTTCGTGGTGCGCGAGGACGCGCAGCTGCTGTTCGGCTTCCTGCAGCACGACGAGCGCGCAACGTTCCGCCAGCTGATCCGCATCTCCGGCGTCGGCCCGCGCACGGCGTTGGCCATCCTGTCGGGGCTGTCGGTGGCCGAGCTGGCGCAGGCCATCGCGCGACAGGAGAGCGGTCGCCTGGTCAAGGTGCCCGGCATCGGCAAGAAGACGGCCGAGCGGCTGCTGCTCGAACTCAAGGGCAAGCTCGGCCCGGAGCTCGCGGCCGGCGCCGCCGTGATCGGCGACGCGCAAGGCGACATCGTGCAGGCGCTGGTGGCGCTCGGCTACAACGACCGCGAGGCCGCCGCGGCGCTGAAGTCGCTGCCGGCCGGCGTGGGCGTCAGCGAGGGCATCAAGCTGGCGCTGAAGGCGCTGTCGCGCTGAAGCC
>CALMQI010000085.1 GCA_937871935.1 uncultured Burkholderiales bacterium | reverse complement strand
AGGCCGCGTAGCGAGTTCGGCGGCGCGACCTCGACGCGAGCACCACAGCGCAGTCGTCGCCGCAGGCGGCGACCGACCCAGTATGAGCCCCGAGTGGGTACCGCCTGGCGCGATGCGCAGTCCTCGGTCTGCAAACACCGCCTCGCGACCACCCGCAACGGGCCGAAAGCAGGCCCACTGACATGACCCGCTCGGCAGACTCCCGCTACGCCTGGACGCGCCTGATGCTCACGCTGGCGCTGATGACGATCGGCTCGTCTGGCATGTATGTCGTGTCGGTGGTGCTGCCGGCGGTGCAGGCCGAATTTGGCGTCGCGCGCGCCGACGCGTCGCTGCCCTACACGCTGCTGATGGTGGGCTTCGGGCTCGGCGGCATCCTGATGGGCAAGCTGGCCGATCGCCATGGTGTGATGGTGCCGCTGCTGATCGGCGCCGCCGGCCTGGGCCTGGGCTTCGTCGGCGCCGGCCTGTCGGGCAACGTGTGGCTGTTCGCCATCGCGCACGGCATCGGCATCGGCCTGCTCGGTTCGTCGGCGACCTTTGCGCCGCTGGTGGCCGACACCTCGCTCTGGTTCGTGCGCCGGCGCGGCATCGCGGTGGCCATCTGCGCCAGCGGCAACTATCTGGCGGGCGCGATCTGGCCGCCGATCGTGCAGCACTTCGTCGAGACGATCGGCTGGCGCCAGACCTACATCGGACTGGGCATCTTTTGCGCGATCACGCTGCCGGTGCTGGCGATGTGGATGCGGCCGCGCCCGCCGGCAGCAGTGGCCGCGACGAGCAAGCCGCACACCGGCACGCCGAGCGAGCGGCCGTTCGGCTTGTCGCTGAACGGCGCGCAGGGCCTGCTGTGCGTGGCCGGCGTGGCCTGCTGCGTGGCGATGTCGATGCCGCAGGTGCATATCGTGGCTTACTGCGGCGACCTCGGCTACGGCGCTGCGCGCGGCGCCGAAATGCTGAGCCTGATGCTGGCCTGCGGCATCGTCAGCCGGTTGATCTCCGGCGCCATCTGCGACCGCATCGGCGGGCTGCGCACGCTGCTGCTCGGCTCGGTGCTGCAGGGCGTGGCGCTGCTGCTGTTCCTGCCGTTCGACGGGCTGGTGTCGCTGTACGTGATCTCGGCGCTGTTCGGCCTGTTCCAGGGCGGCATCGTGCCGAGCTACGCGATCATCGTGCGCGAGTACTTTCCGCCGGCCGAGGCCGGCGCGCGCGTCGGCACGGTGCTGATGTGCACGCTGCTGGGCATGGCGCTCGGCGGCTGGATGTCGGGCAAGGTGTTCGACCTGACCGGCAGCTACCAGGCCGCCTTCGTCAACGGCATCGGCTGGAACCTGCTCAACCTGGCCGTCGTGCTGCTGCTGCTCTGGCGCGTGCGTGCCGCGCGCCTTCAGCCCGCCTGAGCGGGCCGGCCGAGCGCGCGCCGGACGGCGGCGAACAGGCTGTCGATTTCGATCGGCTTGGTCAGGTAATCGGCAAAGCCGGCGGCCAGGCCCTTGCGGACGTCCGCCGGCATCGCACTGGCGCTGACCGCGATGGCCGGCGTGTCGCGTGTCGCGGGGTCGAGTCGCAGGCGACGCAGCACCTCGAAGCCGTCCATGTCGGGCAGCTGAATGTCGAGCAGGATCAGGTCGGGCTGCAGCTCGCGTGCCAGCTGCAGCCCGACGGCCGGGTGCGCGGCGTGCGTGATGCTCACGCCGGACAGGCGCGTCAGCATGGCCTCCATCAGGATCGCGTTGACCTTGTTGTCCTCGACGTAAAGCACGCGGGCCGGCCGGTCCTGCGCCGTACCCGCGCGGGATGCCTCGTCACGCGGCGCGTCCACGCTGCGCACCGGGTTCGTGCCCTGTTCGCGCGCGGCAGGCAGCCGGATCCAGAAGCGGCTGCCCGCACCGAATTGGCTTTCGACGCCGATGGTGCCGTCCATCGCCTCGATCAGTCGGCGGCTGAGCGCCAGGCCGATGCCGCTGCCTTCGACGGCGCTGGCGTCGGCACCGAGCCGCTCGAAGGCCATGAACAGGCGTTGCTGCTGCTCGTGCGTCAGGCCGAGTCCGGTGTCGTGCACGCTCAGCTCCACCTGCGGGCCGGCCAGACGAGTGCTCACCCGCACGCTGCCGCCAACGCGGTTGTACTTGATCGCGTTGGCCAGCAGGTTGAGCAGCACCTGCTTGAGCCGCGTGCGGTCGGCGGTGACGCCGAGCTCGGCCTCGGTGCGCGCGAGGCCGAGCAATCCGATCGAGCGCTCGCGCGCGAGCGGCTGCATCAGCGCGAGGCATTCGTCCACCAGCGAGCCGAGCGCCACCGAGGCGTGCTCGATCGCCAGGCGGCCGGTTTCGACGCGGCCGAGATCAAGCACGTCGTTGATCAGGTTCAGCAGGTGGCGGCCGCCCCGCAGGATCTCGTCGACATAACGCCGCTGTTCGGCGGCCAGCGGATGGTGGTAGTCCGACTGCAACAGCTGGCTGAAACCGATGATCGCGTTCATCGGCGTGCGCAGTTCGTGCGACATCTGCGACACGAAGCGCGACTTGGCACGGTTGGCTGCCTCGGCCTCGTCCTTCGCAGCGGTGAGGGCCTCCTCGGCCAGCTTGCGCTGCGTGATGTCGACGCCGAATACATAGCAGGTGTAGCGGCCGTCGGGCTGGATCGGGCTGGCCGCATAGCGCAACTCGAGGTCCAGGCGGGCACGCTCCGGCGTCGCCGGGTAGTGACGCTCCGTCGAAGACGGCTGGCCGCGCAGCGATTGTTCGATGCGTGGTAGCAGCTCGAGATATCGTTTCTCGCCGAGCACGTCGCGCACGTGCCGGCCGAGCAGCGACGGGGGCATCTGCGGCAGCACGCCAGCCATCCGCTCGTTGACATAGCTGTAGCGATGCTCGTGGTCGATCGCCGCGATATAGCCGGGGAAGGCATCGAGCAGGGTGCGCAGCTCGGTCTGCCCCGCCAGCACGGCCTGCATGGCGCGTTCCTCCGCGGTGACGTCGCGAAAGCTCCAGACCCGCAGCGTGCCGCCGTCGTGCGAGGCCGGAAAGCAGCGGCGCAGCAGGATGCGGCCGTCGCGCAGCCCGAGCCGGTGTTCGGCATGGCGGTTGCTGGCGATGATGTCCTGGATCAGCTGCACCTCGGCATCGGCATCGACGAACAAGGGCCGGGCGTGCGCGATGATCTGCGCCGGTGTCAGCGTCGGGCCCAGCTCGGGCGCGATGTTCCACATGCGCAGCATGCGCTCGTTGACGAAGCGCACCGGCTGGTCCGGGCCCGACGCGTCGGAGCAGAAGATCGCGTCGTCGGTGGCATTCAAGGTCAGCCGCAGGTGGTCTGCCGCGGCCAGTTGTTGCGCGCGCGCTCGTTCCTGCTCGGTGACGTCGCGCGTGACCATCACCGCGCAGCGCAGCCCCTGCATGCGCTCGACGAACGGGAAGTAGGTGGTCTCCAGATGCCGCCCGGCAAGCTGGCGCAGGTCGATCTGGTCGTGCACGCGGCGGATCTCGTGCCGCTCGATGCACTCGTTGAACGCGCGCCGTCGTTGCGCGGTCGCCTTCTCGCCCAGCACCTCGAACACCGAGCGGCCGATCACCCGGTCGCGCGTCTGGCCGGTGGCACTGCACCAGGCATCGTTGACCAGGCGATAGACACCGCTCTCGTCGACCACGCTGACGAAGTCGGTGATCGAGTTGGTGACGGTCTCGAAGGTGTGCAGGTCGACCGACGGCACGGCCACAGGCATGGCCGCGCCCGGCGCCATGCCCACGTCGCGCGCGGGCGCACGCAGCCCCGGCTGATCAGCGTCACCAGACAAGATCGACATTCCCCCGGGCCGATGTTCGCACATCTGCCGGCGCTGTCGACGCCGTGACGGGGTTAGTCCGGAGCGCGGTGCGCCGTGCGGCCGCGGCGCTTGGCCTCGCGCATCAAGGCCTCGAGGCGCTCGGTGAGCTCGGCGTCGCGCGGGTCCTGGCTGCGCTGGATCGGCTCGAACGGACCGTGGAAGGCGATCGAGATGCGGGCGAACGGCTTGGGCATGTAGCCGTGATCCCAGGCGGTATGGAACAGGATGGCACGGTCGCAGTGAATGGTCGGGTAGTAGGTCGGGCAATGCAGCATGCGCGCCATCTGCAGCACGCCCGGCTTGACCTTGTAGATCGGCCCGCGCGGGCCGTCGACGGCGAAGCTGCAGTTGTGGCTGCCGCTGCGCACCAGCCGGATCAATCCCCTCAGGCTGGTGGCCCCACCGCGGCTGGACGAGCCGGCGCAGGTCTTGGCGCCCAGCAGGCCGAGCAGCACCGCCATGATGCGGCCGTCGCGGCTGCGCGAGGCGAGCGTGGCGATGCGATAGCGGCGGATCAGGTGCAGCAGCGCGAACTCGTCGCCATGCCAGTGCGCCAGGATGAACGGCCGGCCCTCGTGCAGCGCCGCACGCATGCTCTCGGGCTCGTGCAGGGCGATGCGCCAGGTCCACGACAGCGTGCGATAACCGAGCCAGACCAGGAAGCCGAGCAGGTGTTCGCGCATCAACGCGATCTCGCGGCGCGCCAGTGCGTGCGCATCATCGTGCCGGCACCGCCGCGTCGACGGCGTGTGCCGCGGCAGCCCGTGCAGGCGCGGCCGGCGCGTGGTTGCCGAACAGGCGCTCCATCTCGCGCCGGGTGGCATAGGCGCGCGTGCCGGTGTCGATCGCCACGTCGTCCCAGCTGAGCGTCTGGCCCTGGCGCACCGGGCGCAGCAGCTTGACGTCGTGCGCCAGGCCGAGCGGCAGGCCGCCGATGGCCTGTGAAGTCGCGGCCGGCAGCAGCTTGCCCCACACGGTGTAGCCGCCTTCGCCATCGAGCATCTCGCCCGCACGCAGATCTCGCTTGGCCGTGGCCACCACGTCGGCGTTCCAGCCGGTGGCCACGCCGGTGGGCTCGCCGCGCACAGCGACGCTGGCCACCGAGACGCCGACCTCCAGCCCGATCAGGTGCCAGCGCTTGTAGAGCGTGAGGTAGCGCCCGCTCGGATCGGTGTGCGCGCCGTATTCCTCGAAGCAGTGCTGGATGTAGTCGGTCTCGGCCTCGACGGTGACCCACACGCCCATGCGGATGTCGTAGCCGATCTTGCGGCCGTCGGCCTCGAGGCAGGAGATCACCTCGACCATGCCCTTTCTCTCGAGCACGCCGCCTTCGCTGCGAGGCCGGGTGACGAACGGGATGTCCTCCACGCTGGCCGGCGGATAGAGCAAGCCGTTGCTCGGCACGGCCAGGCCGGTGGCGTTGGACACCGCGGTCGATTCGATCGAGGGCTTGGAACCATCGAGGAAGCTGTTGAACATCTTCGGGTTCAGCCCGCCGCGCGCCGCCTGCTCCGGCGTCAGGCCCCAGTGTTGCCACACGGTATCCGGCGTCGACTGGCTGTAGTGCGGCAGCCATTTGTGTCCGCGCCCGGCCGCCACCACCGGGAAGCCGCAGGTGCGCGCCCAGTCGACCAGGTCGCAGATCAGCGCCGGCTGGTCGCCGAAGGCCAGCGAGTACACGACGCCGGCCTCGGCGGCGCGGCGCGCCAGCAGCGGACCGCAGAACGCGTCGGCTTCGACGGTGACGTTGACCACGTGCTTGGCTTGAGCGAACGCCTCCAGGCAGTGGTCGACCGCGGCGATGGGGTTGCCGGTGCATTCGACGATCACATCGATCGCCGGATGGCGCACCAGGGCGGCCCAGTCGTCGCCGACGTGCGTGTTGCCGTCGCGCAGCGCCGCATCGAGCGTGGCCGCGCGCGTGCGCTCGTCGGCCCAGCCCACGCGGGCCAGGTTGCGCCGCGCCGCGTCGGGTGACAGGTCGGCGATGCCGACCAGGTGCACGCCCGGCGTGCGCGGGATCTGCGCCAGGTACATCGAGCCGAACTTGCCGGCACCGATCAGGCCTACGCGCACCGGGCGGCCGGCGGCGGCGCGTTGCTGCAGTTTGCTGTGGAGGTTCATGCGGTTGGCTCCTCGGAGCTTCGCATTCTCGATCAAGCGCCGGGCTGTCCTTCGCCACGGCTGGTCCGGCGGATGATGATCAACTGGTCCGGCCGCCGGGGCGGCGGCGCCGGCGCCATGGGCTCGGCACTGACGCGCCGACCCACTACTTGCACCAGGTAACGCCGGCCGTCGATGGCGCGGACCCAACCCTTGGCCCGCAGCACGCCGGGCTCGGCCTGCAAGGCCTGCAGCAGGGCCGCCACGTCGACCGGCTGTGCGAACAGGCGCCGCTCGTGCGTGAAACAGCCGTCGGCGGCGGGCGGGGCGGCGGCCACCCGCATCGGGTGCGCCGACCAACGCGTCGCTTCGTCGTCAGGCCGCGCCTCGTCGGCCCGTGCAGCAGGCATCGGAGCGAACATCAACGCCGGCGGTATCGCACCGCGAATGGCGTCGACGACCGGCGTGGCGGGCCAGTGCCGGGTCAGCCACGTCCGTCGCGCGGACAGTGCCGGGTCCACGCACAGGTCGGCCTTGTTCAGCACCAGCCAGTCTGCATCGGCGACCTGCTGGCGTACGGTGTCGCCGACGTAGCGGTCGTCGGCCAGCGCCTGCGCCGTCTCGGCGTCGAGCACGGTGACGATGCCGTCGACACACAAGCCGGCCACGAGCCGCGCGCTGCGTGCCACCGCCGCCGGCAGGCCGACACCGCTGCATTCGATGACGAGGTGCTGCGGCGCAGGCTCGCGCTTCAGCACCTGCTGCAGCGTGCCGACCAGGTCGGCGCCGAAGCTGCAGCAGATGCAGCCACCCGCCAGCGCCAGCACGTCGCCGTCGGCGCCCTCGATCAGCGCGGCATCGATGCTGACCTCGCCGAAGTCGTTGACCAGTACCGCGATGCGCCGCCCGTCGGCGTGGCGCAACAGATGATTGACCAGCGTGGTCTTGCCGGCGCCGAGGTAGCCGCCGACGACGATCGCCGGCACGGCCGCCTGAGCGGTGGCCGTCATGCGGCGGGGAACACGCGCCCGCCCTGCACGGTGCCCCAGACGCGCACGTCCTTCAGTGCCGCCGGGTCGACGGTGGTGGGATCGTCGTCGAGCACGCAGAAGTCGGCGCGCTTGCCGCATTCGATGGAGCCGATCTCGCCGTCGAGCTTGAGCGTGTAGGCGGCGCCGAGCGTGATCGCGCGCAGCGCGTCGGCGACGCCGATGCGCTCGGGCGCGCCCAGCACGCGGCCCGAGGCGGTGCGCCGGTTCACCGCGCACCACGCGGTGAACAGCGGCGCCAGCGGGGTGATCGGCGCGTCGCTGTGGATCGCCAGCGGCACGCCCTCGCGCAGCGCCGTCG
This sequence comes from uncultured Burkholderiales bacterium, assembly GCA_937871935.1. Classification (GTDB taxonomy): domain Bacteria; phylum Pseudomonadota; class Gammaproteobacteria; order Burkholderiales; family Burkholderiaceae_C; genus JAEUPI01. The sequence goes on along the minus strand of CALMQI010000085.1, from coordinate 2,857 downwards.
CGCAGGCATTCATGCGCTCGGCGCGCTCCGGCCCGACGGTGATGGCGCGGTGCTGGTCGCCCCAGTAGAAGTGGTGGTTGGCGAACAGGTTGACGCACAGGCCGAGCGCCTTCATGCGGCGAAACTGCGCCGCGTCGGCCAGCTGCACGTGCTGCAGCGTGAAGCGGTGGTCGGGGCTCGACTGCGTGGCCAGTGCCTGTGCCATGCAGTCGAGCGCCAGGTCGGTGGCCTCGTCGCCGTTGGTGTGGGTGTGCACCTGCACGCCGTGCTGCAGGGCCAGCGCATAACACGCGCGCATCGCCTCCGGCGCCGTGTACCACAGGCCGTTGGGCGCGCCGTTGTAGTAGCCCGGCCAGCGCAGCCGCGCGGAGAAGCCCTGGATCGAGCCGTCGGCGACGACCTTGATGCGGCCCAGGCTCAAACGCTCGGTGCTGCGTTCGCGCAGAGCGACGGCACGTGCCACGGCATCGGCGGGCTTGATGCCGATCAGCCGCAGCAGCGGCACCAGCCGCACCGGGTAGGACGCCTCGCCGGTGATGTCGAGCTGCGTCTGCACTTCCTCGTCGCCGAGCGTGGCCGCCAGGTCGGTCGCCGTCGTCACGCCGGCACGCACGCACAGCTTGCCGAAGGCACGGATGCCGAACTCGTCGCCCGACAGGAACGAGCGGTTCAGCCCCACGTGGTCGAGCACCGGCAGCATCGCCTCCGGGCCCTTGAGCTCGCCGGTGGGCAGGCCGTCGGCGCCGAGCGGGAACGCGGGATGGTGAATGCCGGTGCGCAGGAAGCCGGCCTTCTGCAGCGCCACCGTGTTGACGTTCAGGATGTGGCCGCTGGCGTGCAGTACGCCCACCGGCCGCGTGGTGCTCACGCGGTCGAGGTCGTGGCGCGCGCAGCGACGCGGCGCGTCGGCGCCGCCTTCGCCGCGCGTGTCGACGAAATAGATCGGGTCGAACCCCCAGCCGACGATAGCTGCGTCGTCGGTGCCGGCGCCGGCGCCGGCGCGCTGCAGCTGCGCCACCACCGCGTCGAGCGAGCGCGCACCGGGCCAGTTGCTCCCGTCGGGATCGCGCAGGTCGAAGTAGCCGCAGTAGGTGTAGTGCCACAGCGAACCGGCCATCAGATGACTGTGGCCTTCGACCAGCCCGGGCATCAGCACCTGCTCGGCAAAACGCTCGTCGAGCGTGTGGGCGCCCCAGCCGCGCAGCTCGTCGAGCGTGCCCGCGCCGAGGACGCGCCCCTCGCGAACGGCCACGTGGGTGGCGGTGGGACGCGACGGATTCATCGTCAGGATGCGGCGGGCGCTGAAGATCGTGATGGGGTCGGCTGCCATGGGCGCCAGCATAATCCGCGCATCGATCGCTCACGACGCAGGAGTTCCCCATGGGCCACGCCGAACCGCAAGTCGCCGCCACGCTGCAGCCGTACTGGATGCCGTTCTCGCCGAACAAGGAGTTCAAGGCCGAGCCCCGGATGTTCAGCCGCGCCAAGGGCATGTACTTCTACACGCCCGAGGGCAAGGAAGTCATCGATGCGTCGGCGGGCCTGTTCTGCGTGGCGGCCGGCCACTGCCGCGAGGAAATCGCGCGCGCGGTCTACGAGCAGCTGCAGACGCTCGACTTCACCGCGCCGTTCCTGCGTGCGCACCCGAAGGCGTTCGAGCTGGCCGAGCGCGTCACCCGCTACACGCCCGCGGGCCTGAACCGCGTGTTCTTCACCAACTCGGGGTCCGAGGCGGTCGACACGGCGATGAAGATGGCGCTGGCCTATCACCGCGTGAAGGGGCAGGCGCAACGCCAGCTCTTCGTGGCGCGCGAGCGGGCCTATCACGGCGTCAACATGGGCGGCGTGGCGCTGGCCGGCATGGTGAACAACCGCCGGGCCTACGGCGTGGGGCTGGCGGGTGTCTATCACATGCGCCACACCGCGCTGGCGGAGAACCGGTTCGCCAAGGGCCAGCCCGAGCATGGCGCCGACCTGGCCGACGACCTGCAGCGCTTCTGCAACCTGTATGGCGGCGAGAACATCGCGGCGGTGTTTGTCGAGCCGGCGGCCGGGTCGTTCGGCTGCCTGCCGCCGCCCATGGGCTACCTGAACAAGCTGCGCCAGATCTGCGACCAGCACGGCATCCTGCTGGTGTTCGACGAGGTGATCACCGGCTGGGGCCGCATGGGCGCCAACTTCGGCGCGCAGGCCTTCGGCGTCACGCCCGACCTGCTGACGATGGCCAAGGCCATCACCAACGGCGCGCAGCCGATGGGTGCGGTGGCGGCGCGCCAGGACATCTACGACACGATCACCGAGGCCGGCCCGGCCAAGGGCGTGGAGTTCTTCCACGGCTACACCTACTCGGCGCACCCCGCGTCGTGCGCCGCAGGGCTGGCGATGATGGACATCTTCGCCAAGGAGCGTCTGATCGAGCGCGCGGCCGCGATGAGCCCGAAGTTCATCGACGCGATCCACGCGTTGCGCGACTGCGGGGTCGTCACCGACGTCCGCTCGGTGGGCATGATGGCGGCGGTGGACGTCGCGGTCGACGGCACGCCCGGCGCACGCGGCCACGAGGCGCAGAAGCGCCTGTACGACGCAGGCCTGAACCTCAAGAGCACCGGCGACGCACTGATCATCGCGCCGCCGCTGGTGATGGAGGACAAGCACCTCGACGAGATCACCACCAAGCTGCGGCAGGTGCTGCAGCGATTGTGATCGCAGGTTGCTTCGTTCCCCATTGGTGCGCTACGCGTGCCTGCGGCGGATTGGGGCGAGCAAGGCTGCGGGCGGGTTGATTCGAAGAACCGCCTCAGCCTGCATCGCGGCAGGCGGTACCCGGCCGGGGCGATTTGTGGGTCGGCGAGAAGCG
>CALMQI010000084.1 GCA_937871935.1 uncultured Burkholderiales bacterium | reverse complement strand
AACCCATGGCTTTTGCCGGTATCTGGGAGCATTGGCTCGGCGCCGACGGCAGCGAGATCGCGGTGCAAAAGGCGACCGAGGTGGAGATCGCAGCCGGCGACCGCGTTACATTCCTCACCGCTGGCGGCGGAGGATACGGCAATCCGCGCGAACGCGCGCCCGAGGCCAGCGCGCATGACATCGCCGCAGGCTTTGTGAAAGCAAGGAGTGACGCATGATCGCGCAGCAGCGCCGGAAGCGACTTGTCGATGCGATGGCAGACGCCGGCCTTGACGTGTTGCTGGTCTATGGCAACGCCTGGCAGGGCGACTACCTGCGATACGCCACCGACTTCGGCATCCTGGAAGGCCAGGCGCTGGCGCTGGTTCGCAACGACGGCCATGTCACGCTCTATCTCGACAGCCCGCTGGAAGCCGATCGCGCCGCGCTCGATTGCCCCGGCGCCGAGATCGTGCTCGCGCCCGATCTGGTCTGCGAAGTGGATCGCGCGCTCGACCGGATGCGCAACCAGCGCATGGGCGCGGCCCCACAGCGCCTGCTGCCGCGCCAGGAAGGCAAGGGCCGCATCGCCGCGGTCGAGATTCTGCTCAACACGCCGCTGGTGTCGGACATGATCTTCAAGGGCGAAGTCGGCGACATCAAGGAGCTGATGAAGCGCTCGCGCGAACTCGGCATGCAGACCTTCGACCAGGCGCTGTTCGATCTCTACGAAGCCCGCCACGTGTCGTACGAGGACGCGCTACGCAATGCCGATTCGGTGAACGACCTGCGCCTGCAGATCAAGCTGAACAGCCAGCGTGCCCGCAATGCCGACCTGTCGGCGGGCACCGAGCACCTGACGATCGTCTGACGGCCCGCGGCCGCTGGCCGCGACGCGAACGGGCACACTTCGGGTTTCCATCATCCGAGGCTCGGTCCCCGTCATGAAGACCTATGAACCCGTTCCCCCGCGCCGTGTGGCCTTTCTCGGCCTGGGCGTGATGGGCCATCCGATGGCCGGACATCTCGCGCGTGCCGGCCACGGCGCCACCGTCTACAACCGCACCGCCGCCAAGGCGCAGACCTGGGTCGGCGAGTACGGCGGTCACGCCGCCGCCACGCCCCGTGCCGCTGCCGCCGACGCCGATTTCGTGTTCGCCTGCGTCGGCAACGATGACGACCTGCGGTCGGTGACGCTCGGCAGCGACGGCGCCTTTGCCGGCATGAAGCGCGGCGCGGTGTTTGTCGACCACACCACCGCATCGGCCGAAGTGGCGCGTGACCTGTCGACGGCCGCGACAGCGCTCGGCCTGCACTTCATCGATGCCCCAGTGTCCGGCGGTCAGGCCGGCGCGGTCAACGGCGCACTGACCGTGATGTGCGGCGGTGATGCCGGCGCCTTCGAGGCGATGCGACCGGTCGCGCTGGCATTCTCGCGTGCGGTCACGCGCGTCGGCGACAGCGGGGCCGGGCAGTTGGCCAAGATGGTCAATCAGACCTGCATCGCCGGGCTGTTGCAGGGCCTGGCCGAAGGCATCGCCTTCGGGCAGAAGGCGGGCCTGGACATGAAGCTCGTGCTGGAGGTCATCGGCAAGGGTGCTGCGCAGAGCTGGCAACTCGACAACCGCGGCACGTCGATGGTGGACGACCGCTTCGACTTCGGTTTCGCCGTCGACTGGATGCGCAAGGACCTCGGCCTGGTGCTGGACGAGGCGCGCCGCAATGGTGCGCACCTGCCGATCACCGCGCTGGTCGATCAGTTCTACAGCGACGTGCAGGCGCTGGGCGGCCGGCGCTGGGACACGTCCAGCCTGATTCGCCGCCTGCGCTGAAGCGCACTCACTTCCTGGGTGCGCCGTCGGCCAGCTCGGCCTCGGTGATCACCTCGAAGACGCGCACCACCTTCTCGACGCCGGTGATGCCGCGCGTCAGGTCGCTGGCCCTGGTGGCCTCGCGTTCAGTCACCCGGCCCATCAGGTAGACGACCGAGCGCTCGGTCACCACCTTGAAGGCATTGGCCTGCAGGTCGCGCGCATCGACGAGGGTGGCCTTGACCTTGCTGGTGATGATGGCGTCGTTGGAGCGCGCGCTGATCGAGCTCGGGCTCGTCACGCCGAGCTCGTTGACGATCGAGCGCACGTTCTCCACACGCTGCACGGCCTGCTCGATGGCCGAACGGTCGGCATCGGTGGGCGCCTCGCCGGTGATCAGCACCGTGCGGTTGTAGCTGGTCACGTTGACGTGCGCCCGGTCACCGACGGTCTCCTTGACGCGGTTGGCGGCCTTCAGCTCGATGCCCTGGTCATCGACCTGAGCGCCGGTCGTGCGCCGGTCCATGAATACCAGCGTGCCGCCGACCATGGCACCGCCCACCAGCAAGGGTGCGCAGGCGGACAGCAATGTGGCACTCAAGGCAAGACAGATCGTCGCGGCGCGCGCTGGTCGGCTGAAGGGTCGTGTAGTCGAGGTCATGCGGGATCCTGTTCGCCCAAGAGTTGCAGATCGATCGCGTCGCACAGACAGTGCAGCATGATCAGGTGAAGTTCCAGCACGCGCGCGGGACGGTCGTGCGCCACCGGAACAAGCGCATCCGTCTCGCCGAGCTCGCCGCTCAATGCACTGGCACTACGTCCGACGAACGCGATGACGGCCATCTCGTTGACATGCGCCGCCTTGGCGGCCGCCAGCGCACTGGTCGGTTCGCCTTCGGCCTCCAGCAACAGCAGCAGGTCGCCGGGCTGTCCGAGCGTGGCAACCTGACGAGACAACGCCGCCTCGCCAGTTCCGCCGCTGGCCAGCTGGCTCTGCACGACGGCGTCGGCGCCGAGCGCCAGCACCGCGAGGCCGGGCCGCTCGCGCTCGAAGCGGCCTACCATGCGTGCGGCGAACATCGACGCCAACGCGGCGGCCGGTCCGACGCCCGCCACCAGCAGCTTGCCACCGCCGGTAAGCGCCGCGACGATGGCCTGCGCGGCATCGGCAATCGGTTTGGCCAGCGCCTCGGCCGACTGGTACTTGAGATCGGCCGCGTCGAAGAACTGCTGCTGGATGCGCTGCTCGAGCATGTACGGCAATGATAAGTCAGGCCGCGTCGAAGGCTGCCTGGATCCATTGCAGCCGGCCGGCGTCGATCGCCACCACATCGAACCGGCACGGCGGGTGCTCGCGGTAGCGCAGCAGGAAGTGCCGGGCCGCCAGCACGACGCGCTGCTGCTTGCGCGAGGTGACGCTGGCCGATGCGCCGCCGTGACTTGCGCCGGCGCGCGAGCGGACCTCGACGAAGATCAGCGTGCCCGACGCGTCGCGGACGATCAGATCGACTTCACCGCCGCGCGCGTGCGGGCCGCCGGCGACATGATAATTGCGGCTCACCAGCACCAGCCCCTGGCGCTGCAGATACTGCAGGGCGAGCGACTCTGCCGCGTCGCCCGCTGCCTTGCTCGAACCCGGCCCGTCTGCCTTGACCATCGACGCCCAACTCTTGAAACAGGCGGCCGCAGCGGCCGCCGGCGGCCAGCAGTATCCGTCGCCGGCGCTGTATCTGGTGGCCACACCGATCGGCAACCTCGCCGACCTGAGCTTTCGCGCCGTACACGTGCTCGAGCGCGTCGACGCGGTGGCCTGCGAGGACAGCCGGGTCACCGGCGGGCTGCTCAAACGGCTGGCGCTCGACAAACCACTGCTGGCGCTGCACGAGCACAACGAACGCCAGGCTGCCGCGCAGGTCGTCGAACGGCTCGCGGCCGGCCAGCGGGTGGCCTATGCCAGCGACGCCGGTACGCCGGCCGTGTCGGACCCCGGCGCCGCCCTCGTCGCCGCAGTGGCCGAGGCCGGCTACCGCGTGGTGCCGATCGCGGGTCCGAGCAGCGTCGTGACGGCACTCAGCGTGGCCGGTGACAGCGGCGCACAGGGCTTTCGCTTCGGCGGCTTCGTGCCGAGCCGCGGCGCCGAACGCGGCAGGTCCCTGCAGGCGGCCTGTGCCGACCCGCAGACGCAGGTCTGGTTCGAGGCGCCGCATCGCATCGCCGAGCTGGCGGCCGAGCTGAGCACGCTGGCGCCGCAGCGGCGGCTCACCGTCTGTCGCGAGCTGACGAAACAATTCGAGACGGTGGCCAGCATGTCGGCAGGCGACTGGCCCGCATGGCTTGCCGCCGATGCGCAGCGCCTGCGCGGCGAGTTCGTCGTCGTGCTGCATGCCCAGGCGGCGACCGCCGAAGAGGCCGACGCGCTGAGCGGCGCGGCACGCGCGACCCTCGAGGTGTTGTTGTCCGAGCTGCCAGTCAAGCAGGCCGTCGCGCTGGCCGCCCGCATTACCCAGGCGCCACGCAACGCTTTGTACCGGCTGGCGCTGGCGCGGCGTGCCGCAATCCCACCCTCGCGGTAAGCCCTTGCTCGGCAGGTCGGTGCTGCGCAGCGCAGGGGCGACTCCTACAATGGTTCGCATGATCTCCCGCGAACCCACCATCGAGCGGCTGGCGCTCGCCCGGCAGTTGCTGCTGGATCCCTTCGGCCTCGACGAAACTCAGCTGCAGGAGGCACTGGCATCGATCGGCACCCACCGCATCGACGACTGCGACCTGTACTTCCAGATCACGCGTCACGAGGGCTGGAGTCTGGAAGAGGGCATCGTCAAGAGCGGCAGCTTCGGCATCGACCAGGGCGTGGGCGTGCGCGCGGTGGCCGGGGAGAAGACCGCGTTCGCCTACTCCGACGACATCTCGCATGCCGCCCTGATGGACGCGGCGCGCACCGTGCGCAGCATCGCGGCGGCCGGCCAGAGCCGGCGCGTCAAGGTCGGCGGCCCGACCCAGGTGGCTGCGAGCCACACGCTGTATGCATCGATCGATCCGATCGCCACGCTCGACAGCACTCAGAAGGTGGCGCTGCTCGAGCGGGTGGAGCGCATGGCGCGCTCGCGCGATCCGCGCGTCGTGCAGGTGATGGCCGGCCTGGCTGCCGAATACGACGTGGTGCTGGTCGCGCGCGCCGACGGCACCCGGGCCGCCGATGTGCGCCCGCTGGTGCGCGTGTCGATCACCGTGATCGCCGAGGCCAACGGCCGGCGCGAGCTCGGCTCGGGCGGTGGCGGTGGTCGCTTCGGCCTCAACTACTTCCAGGACGACGTGCTGGCCGGTTACGTGGACCATGCGGTCAACGCGGCGCTGACCAATCTCGAGTCGCGCCCGGCACCCGCCGGCGAGATGAGCGTAGTGCTCGGGCCCGGCTGGCCCGGCGTGCTGCTGCACGAGGCGGTCGGCCACGGTCTGGAGGGCGACTTCAACCGCAAGGGCTCATCAACCTTCTCCGGCCGCGTCGGCGAGCGTGTGGCGGCGCGCGGCGTGACCGTGCTCGACGACGGTACGCTGCCGGATCGGCGCGGTTCGCTCAATGTCGACGACGAAGGCCAGCCGACACAACGCAACGTGCTGATCGAGGACGGCATCCTGAAGGGCTACATCCAGGACTCGATGAACGCCCGCCTGATGAAGGTGAAGCCCACCGGCAACGGCCGGCGCGAGAGTTATGCCCATGTACCGATGCCGCGCATGACCAATACCTACATGCTGAGTGGCAGCAGGACCAAGGAAGAGATCGTCGCCAGCCTCGACCGCGGCATCTACGCCACCAACTTCGGCGGCGGCCAGGTCGACATCACCAGCGGCAAGTTCGTCTTCTCCGCCAGCGAGGCTTTCTGGGTCGAGAAGGGCCGCATCCTGTACCCGGTGAAGGGCGCCACGCTGATCGGCAACGGGCCCGATGCGCTGACCCGCGTGAGCATGATCGGCAACGACATGTCGCTGGACACCGGCATCGGCGTCTGCGGCAAGGACGGCCAGAGCGTGCCGGTGGGCGTGGGCCAGCCGACGCTGCGCATCGACCGGCTCACGGTGGGCGGTACCGCCTGATCGCGACTAGCCTTGCCCGTGCTACATTCCCGCCCCATGCGTTCCCCGCTGTTCTTCTTTGCGTACTTTTGGTTCTTGCCCGCCACCGGCGGCTGGGAAGGCAAGCGCGCGTAAGCGAAGAGCACACCGAATACCCCAGAAACCGCCGGCCACCCCGGCGGTTTTTTGTTTTCCGACCAGAACCCGAGCCCCAGACAGGAGCGAATCGATGGCACCGAAGAACACGGCCCCCGAGATGGGCCAGCGCTACAGCCTGAGCGAGAAGACCAGCGAGACCGACGACCAGCGCATCCGCGACGTCACGCCGCTGCCGCCGCCGGAGCACCTGATCCGCTTCTTCCCGATCGGCGGCACGCCGGTGGAGGCGTTGATCGGCCGCACCCGGAGCACCATCCGCCGCATCATGCAGCGGCAGGACGACCGGTTGCTGGTGGTGATCGGCCCCTGCTCGATCCACGATCCCGCAGCGGCGCTCGACTATGCGCGGCGCCTGCTGGCCGAGCGCAAGCGCCATGCCGACACGTTGGAGGTCGTGATGCGGGTGTACTTCGAAAAGCCGCGCACCACGGTCGGCTGGAAAGGGCTGATCAACGACCCGGGCCTCGACGACAGCTTCCGCATCAATGATGGACTGAACATCGCTCGCCGCCTGCTCCTGGACATCAACGAAATGGGCATCTCGGCGGGGACCGAATACCTGGACCCGCTGCACGCGAGCTACATCGCCGACCTCATCGCCTGGGGTGCCATCGGGGCGCGCACCACGGAGAGCCAGCTCCATCGCGAAATGGCCTCCGGGCTCTCCTGTCCGGTGGGCTTCAAGAACTCGACCGCCGGTGCGCTGCAGATCGCGGTCGACGCCATCGTCTCGGCGGCTCACCCGCATCATTTCATCGGCGTCACCATGGAAGGGCGGTCGGCGATCTTCCGCACCAAGGGGAACCCTGACTGCCACATCATCCTGCGAGGCGGCGGCCCGTCGCCCAACTACCATGCCGGGGGCATCGAGGAGGCGTCGCAGCTGATGGAGGCCTCGGGGCTCGAGCCCCGCGTGGTGATCGACTGTAGCCATGCCAACAGTGCCAAAGACCACCAGCGCCAGCTGACGGTTACCGAGGA
>CALMQI010000083.1 GCA_937871935.1 uncultured Burkholderiales bacterium | reverse complement strand
CCGTTCCCAGCAACGGGTGCCGTGGCAGCAGCGGGCGCGGCGCCTGTGGCGGCACCGAAGGTATCGCCGGTACCGGCTCCCGTGCCGGTGCCAACACCACCCGCGCCACCGGTGGATGCGCCTGCGCCGGTCACCCCGGCAGCGGCGGCGCCCGAAGCGCCGGCCAGTGCAGGCCCCACCACCGGGGCGCCGGCTGCGGCCGACGCCGCCGCGCCGGCCGCGGTACCGATCGCCAATGCTGCGCAGGTGGACGCGATGGCCTCCGGCCTGCTCGGCAAGGCGCAGTCGGATTACGACAAGGCGGACTACGCAGCCAGCATCGAGTCACTCAACCAGCTGTTGAACCTGCCGCCCAACGCGTCGTCGCGGCGCGGCCAGGAGTTGATCGGCCAGGCCCGCACCCGCCAGGGCGACACGGTGCGCGCGCGTAACGAGCTGGAGTTGTTCCTCAAGCTCTACCCGCAGGGCAACGACAGCGACCGGGTGCGCCAGGCCCTCGCGGCGATGCCGAGCACACCACCTACTCCAAGCGGGCGATGGCTGAAGACTGCCTGGCGGTGATGCGTGCGCTGGGCCACGAGCGCTTCATGGTCGCCGGCCACGACCGCGGCGGCCGCGTCGCCTACCGCCTGGCGCTGGACCACCCGCAGGCGGTGCGCGCGCTGGTCCCCATCGACATCGTGCCGACGGCCGAGCAGTGGCGGCGCATGGGTGCCGAGGGCGCCATCAAGTCCTATCACTGGGCGTTCCTGGCCCAGCCCCATCCCATGCCCGAGACGCTGATCGCCGGCGCGCCGGTCCACTACCTCGAGCATACGCTGGCGAGCTGGACGCGCACGCGCGATCTCTCGCCCTTCTCGGCCAAAGCCATGGCGCACTACCGGGCGCTGCTGCAGGCGCCCGCCAGCGTCCACGCCGTGTGCGAGGACTACCGCGCCGGCGCCACCATCGACCGCCGGCTCGACGAGGCCGACCTGGCCGCCGGCCGCAGGATCGCCTGCCCCACCTTCGTGCTGTGGGCCTCCGACTACCTCAACACCAAGGCCGGCACGCCGCTGGAGGTGTGGCGCCCCTGGTGCACCGAGCTGACCGGCGCCGCCGTCCTCTCCGGCCATTTCCTCGCCGAGGAGAATCCGAACGACACGCTGGCCGCCAGTATCAGCGTGGAGAACTGTTCGACCAGATCGTTGACCGGGTCCAGCACCTGGCCCGGCGCGAAAGTCACGCCCACGCCCGCCGGCTGCACCGCGACCTCGGTGCCCTGCGCGACCGAGATCACCGCGTTCAACGCGCGCGCGGTGGCGAATGTGACCAGCGCGCGCTTCAGGCTCGCCGCATCGCTCACGTCTGTGACGAGTTGGGTGGCCGGCAGCCGCGCCGGCGCGCCGACCACGGTGGGCGCCGGCGCCCACAGCGTCGGGTCGCGCAAGGCCGCGCCGGCCTGCGGCCAGTCGGCCAGTCCGGGCCCGAGCACGCCGATGCCGGCCAGTCCCACGCGCAGCACGTCAGCAGGCATCACGCAGCTCCGAACACCAGGCAGGCATTGCTGCCGCCGAAGCCGAACGCATTGCTCGCCGCCGCCTTGAGCGGCCGATCCAGCCGTTGGTCGACGTAGTGCGCACGCAGCGTCGGGTCGCGCTGCTGGCGGTGCAGGCCGGCCGGCACGAAGCCGCCCTGCAGCGCCAGCAGCGTGATGACGGCCTCGACCGCACCGGCCGCGCCGAGTGTGTGGCCGGTGGCGGCCTTGGTCGAGCTGACCGGCAGCGTTTCGCCGAATACGGCGCATACCGCGGTGTCCTCGGCTGCGTCGTTGTTCGGCGTGCCGGTGCCGTGCAGGTTGACGTAGCCCACCTGCTGTGCCGCCAGGCCCGCATCGTCGAGCGCGTGGCGCATCGCCAGCGCGGCGCCGGCGCCGTCGGGATGCGGGCTGCTCATGTGGTGGCCGTCGCTGCTTTCGCCGCAGCCGAGCAGCCAGGCCGCGGGCGCCGCGTCGTCGCGCTGCAGCAGCGCGTACGCAGCGCCCTCCCCGAGCGACAGGCCGTTGCGGCGCGCGTCCCAGGGCCGGCACGGCTCGCGACTGAGCAGCTCCAGCGCATTGAAGCCGTACAGCGTGGTCAGGCACAGCGTGTCGACGCCGCCGACCACCGCCGCGTCGATGACGCCGAGCGTGATCAGCCGCGCCGCGCTGGCGAAGGCCTTGGCGCCCGAGGAGCAGGCGGTGGAGATCACGAAGGCCGGGCCGGCCAGGCCGAGCGCCGCCTGCACGTAGCGCGACAGCGACGCGTTGTCGTGTGTCTCGGCGTAGCGCAACCAGCCGGGCAGGGCGCCGCTGTCCGCGTCACGATGGCGATAGGCGATCTCGGTCTGCAGGATGCCCGAGGTGCTGGTGCCGAGGAAGACGCCGATCCGGCCCGCGCCATGGCGCGCGGCGGCCCGGCGCACCTGGCCCGCGAAGTCGTCGCTGCGCAGCGCCAGCTCAGCCAGCCGGTTGTTGCGGCAATCGTAGGCGGCCAGCGCCGCCGGCAGGTGCACGTCGTCGATGGCATCGATCACGCCGAGCCAGGTGTCGAGTGCGGCGGTCTCGAAGCGCCGTTGCGCGAGGCCGCTGCGGCCTTCGGCCAGCGCGCGCTGCGTGGCCGCGTTGCCGCTACCCAGCGCGGTGACGACGGTGAAGGCGCTGATGGCCAGCGGCGCCATCACGCGGGCCCGGCCGGCGCCTTGACGCACACCAGCAGCATGTTGGCGAACGGCGTGCCCTGGTACATCGGCCGCACCTGCACCGTGAAGCCCAGGTGCTGCAGCGCCGCCGTCCACTGCGCCAGCGTGCGGTCGGCGACCGGTGGCGCGGCGTGGCCGCGCACGAGCGTGACGGCCCGGTCGACCCAGCGCGTCAGCGCGTGGCGCCAGCGGGCGCCGGCGTCGCCGACGCGCAGCAGCAGCCGGCCGCCCGGCGCCAGCGCGGCGTGCACGCGGGCGAGCACGTCGTCCTGCTCGCGGATGTCCACGTAGTGCAGCACGTCGAGGATGACGACCACGTCGCAGGCATCGAAGGGCGTCGTCCGCATGTCGCCGCGTTGCACTCGCGGCGAACGCGGCAGCCCGTGCAGTGCCGTGTCGGCCCGCGCGACGTCACGCGCCATCAGTTCGATGCCGCGGTAGTGGGTGCCGGTCGGCGCCGGTGGCCAACGGGCCGGCCAGCTGCCGCGCGCGGCGAGCGCCTCGCCGGCTGCCAGCAGGCTCGCCAGCAGGCCCTGGCCGCAGCCGATGTCGAGCACGCGTGCGTTCGGCGCGATGTCGCCGCGCGCCAGCAGCGCCTGGAAGACCGGGTCGTGCCGCAGCTTGCCGCGCGCGAAGTGGTACGCGAAGCGGCCGGACCGCCGATAACGCGCGGCGGCCGTGCGCCACAGCGCGGACCACGCGGCGCGCTCGTGGCCGGCGCCGGCCGTGGGCGTGCGCGCCGCGGTCGTCCGGTTGTCGAGGGTGGGTACCTGATGCAGGTTCATGGCATCGTGGCGGCTGTGCCGCGGGGCGGCAGCGCGTCGCGCAGCGTCTCGGCGTGCAGGCGGGCCTCGCGGCAGTGCGTCAGCAACGGAGGCAGCACGTCAAGCACCACGGGCCGGTCCTGCCGGGCGCGCCTTTCATGGCCGTCATGCAGCAGCAGGATGTCGCCGGCAGCCAGGCCCCGGACCAGGCGCGCCAGCACGCGCGGCGCATCGCTGCTCACGGTGTCGAAGCCGCGCCGGGTCCAGCTGACGAGTTGCAGATCGAGCCGGTGCAGCACCGGGTCGAGGAACGGATTGCGCAGCCCCGCCGGCGCGCGAAAACAATGCGGCGCGACGCCGGTCAGGTCGGCGAGGATCTGCTGCGCCTGGCCGATCTCGGCGGCCATGCCGCGCGGCCCGAGCAGCGCGAAGTTGTGGCGGTGTCGCAGGCTGTGGTTCTGCACGCTGTGGCCACGCGCGACGATCTCGCGCGTCAGCGCGGGATGGCGCTGCGCCAGCTCGGCGATGCAGAAGAAGCTGGCGCGCACCTGGTACCGGTCGAGCAGGTCGAGCACTTGCGGCGTGACGGCCGGATCGGGCCCGTCGTCCAGCGTGAGGGCGATGGCGCGGCGGCTGGCGGCGGCGGCAGGCAGGCGCGTGTGGTTCGGTCCGAGCAGCGTGCTGCGCGGCCACAGTCCGGCCGCGGTGAGGCCGACCTGGTTCAGCGCGATGCCGGCGATGGCCCAAGGCACCAGCTCGGGCAGCAACACCGCGGTGCCGACGGCGACGGCATGCAGCCCGATGCTGGCGGTGACCCAGGGCGGCGCTGGCCAGCGCCCGGCGGCGGCAGTTGTCGATGGCATGCGCGGTTCGCTCGCGCGGCGGATTTTCACACAGCGCTGCCGCCGGCGGCGTGGCCACGAAACCGTGGCGCGAAGGTGGCCGACAGCAGCAGCGCGAGCAGCGCGCCGGGGGCGACGACGCGGCCGATGGCCGACAGCGCCGGGATGTCCGATGCGGCGATCAGCCCGAACGACAGCACCGTGGTCGCGTTGGCGAGCAGCAGCGAGGCGAGCGTATCGGCGTCCAGCGAGTCCTGGTGACGCAACAGATCGAAGTACAGCGCGTAGTTCGAACCGACTGCGACCACCAGCAGCAGCCCCACCAGGTGCAGGATGCCGAGCGGGACGCCCAGCAGCGTGAGGCCGGCCATCGTCAGCAGAACCGACAGCGCCAGCGGCTGGCACACCGCCAGCACGCGCGGCAACGAACGCAGCCACAGCGCGATCACCGCCACCACGCCGAGCGCCCCAAGCAGGGCCTGCGCCTGTGCCTCGCCGAGGTAGTGGCGGTACAGGCGGTGCAGCTCGTCGCTGATGGTGATCACTTGTGCGCTGTCAACGCTGGCGAGCGAGCGCTGCAGCGCGGCCTCGTCGAGCGCGCCGGCGCCGGGCTGCAGTGACAGCAGCGCTGTCCAGCCGCCGTCGGTACGCTTGAAAAGAAGGTTCGATACCAGCGGCGCGACGGCGCTGCCCTGCAGCGACTCGAGCGTCAGCGGCGCTTGCGCGCGTGCGGCCTGCACCTGCTCGACGAACGGGGCCAGTCGCGCCGCCGACAGCGGTCCGCCGACCGTGGCCTGCGCCAGGCTGGCGTCGAGTTGTGCCGGCTCGGGCAGCGCGGCCTGGCGCCGCTGCTGCGTGGCGCGGCTCGGCAGCCAGCGTGTCGGCGACTGGTAGCCGGCGAGCCGACCCTCGTCGACCAGCCGATCGAGCGACACCGCCACCGACTCGGCGCGCTGCAGCACCGACTCGACATCGCCCGCCTGCACGACGACCACCGTGCCCGAATCGCCGGCGCCGAGGTCGGCGCGCAGGCTCTCGTCGAGCTTCAGCAGCTCGGCCGGCACCGGGCTCAACGACGACAGCTCGGCCTGCCACAGGCGGTCGTGCCGCCAGATCAGCAGCGCAACGCTCGCCAGGCCCAGCGCGGCGACGACGCGGCGGGCCCGCGGCAGCAGCGCCACCAGCCGCAGCGCCAGGCGGCCGAGCGGGCGGCGCAGACCGAGCCCATCCGCGCCGTCGGGCATCAGCACCGGCAGCAGATGGCGCGTGGTGAGTGCCGCCGCCAGCAGCCCGGCGATCGAGAAGACGCCGAGCTGCGCGAGCCCCGGAAAGCCGGAGAAGGCGAGCGCCCCGAAGCCGCAGATCGAGGTGAGCAGGCCGAGCCGCACGGTCGGCCAGCCGCCGCGCAGCCACTGCTGCCGACCCGCGCCCGGTGGCGCGGCGGCGCCGCGCCTGCGCGCCTGGATCAGGTAGTAGATCGCATAGTCCACCGCCTCGCCGAGCAGCGTGGTGCCGAAGCCGAGCGTGACGCCGTGTACCGTGCCGAAGGTGAGGGCCACCGCGGCGACACCGGCCACCACGGCCGTGGCCACCGGCAGCATTGCCGCACCGAGCGCCGCGATCGAACCGAAGGCCGCCAGCAGCAAGCCGCCCATCAGCACGGTGCCGGCGACCGCGAGCACGCCGACCTCGTCGCGGATCTTCTCGCGGCTGTCGACTGCGAAACGCGGCGTGCCGCTCGACTGCAGCGTCAGCGGCGGCGGCGCCACCGCGGCGAACGCGGTGCGGATCGCCTCGAGCGCGGCCGCCTGCTCGTCGAGGTCGCTGCCGTCGGCGCGCGTCTGCGCCAGCAGCACGGCGCGGCTGCCGTCGCGCGAGGCCCAGACGCCCTGCTCGATGCGCGGGCCTGCGCTGCCGAGCGCCGCTTCGGCGATGCGCTGCGTCTCGCCGGTCGGGTCGCGGTCGAGCAGCGGCTTGACCAGTGCGCCGGCCGGCGTGCCGAGCAGCGAGACGGTCTCGTCGATCGCCTCGCGCAGGCCGTCGCTCTGGAAGCGCCGCGGCTCGATCGCCGGGCTCAGCAGGTAGCGGTGTTCGACCACCCAGCGGGCGACCTCGGCCAGCGCCTGGCTCTCGCCGTTGTGCACCTGTTCGAACAGGCCGCTGGCGCGCAGCTGCGCCGCCAGCGCCTGCGAGGCTCGCGCGCGCTGCGCGGCGTCGCCACCGTCGATGGCGAGCAGCAGCGTGCGCGCCGTCGCGCCGCTCTTCAACTGGTCGATCAGCGCCTGCTGGCGCGCGTCGGGCGTGGCCGGCAGGAAGGCCGACAGATCGGCGGTGAAGCGCGCCGGCACGATGACGGCCGCGCAGGCCGCCATCGCGGCCAGCCACAGCGCGATCGCCATGCCCCGGGGCAGCGCGGCAGCGCGCGACAGCCTCACGGGCCGGACGCCCGCGGCTTCGGCGGCAGCGGCGCGTTCGCGTGCGGCGTGATCGGCTCGATCGTCATCACCGAGCGGTCACCGTCGGCCAGTTGCACCTCCACCGTGTGCAGGTCGGACTGCACGCCCTCGATGCGCAGCTGGCGCACCACCGCGAGCAGGCGGTGTTCCAGCGGCACCAGCGTCAGGCTCCACTGCGCCGCGCTGCCGCCGACCGCGGACCTGAAGTGCTGCTGCAGCGCCGACGCGTCGCCGCTCAGTGTGCCGCGCAGGGCCGCCACCATCGCCGCCAGTTCGGGCTGGCTGTCGAGCAGCAGCTGGCGCGAGCGCCCGCCGCGTTCGAGGGTCAGGCGATTGCCTTCGACGACGAACGATTCCGGCCGCGGTGTCAGCGTGTGGCGGGCCAGCCGGTCAGGCGCCGTGAAGCTCAGCGTGCCGCCAAAACGCAGCGTCTGGTCGAGCCCCGAGACGAAGCGCTGCTCGCTGAAGCGAGCCTCGCCGCTGCGCCGCTGGGCGAGCAGTGCCATCAGCTCGGCGAGCTCCAGCGCGGCAGCGGGTCCCGCCACGAAGGCCAGCGTGGCGGCGAGCAGCAGCGAGCGACGCTCAAGACGCGGCATCTTCATGCCAGAAGTCGAAGAAGTTGAACCAGTTGTACGGTGCGCCGCGGCACAACGCCTCCAGCCGCTGCACGTAGGCCTGCAGCGCCTCGCGCAGCAGGCGCTCGCGCGCGGCGGCGTCGGCGGGCGGCGCGCTGAAATCGGCCAGCGGCTCGAAGCGCACGTCGTAGCGCCGACCACCCAGGTAGGCGGCCGACATGAACGCCACACGCCGGCGCAGCAGCATCGCCAGCCGCAGCGGCCCCAGGCTGAACGGCGCCGGCCGTCCAAGGAACGGCAGCGTCACCACGGCCGTGCGGGCGCCGTCGGCGTGCAGGTAGCGGTCGCCGAGCAGGCCGACCAGGCCACCACCGTCGAGCCAGTCGCGCACCGCCAGCGTCGCACTCGGCCGGCCGATCGTGATGATGTCGAGCTGGAAGTCCGGTGCCACGGCCTGCAGGATGCCGTGGATCATGCGGGCGTTGTCGGGGTACATCGCCATCGCCACCCGCAGCCCGGGGCGGCTCGCGCCGAGCGCATGCAGCGCCTCGAAGCTGCCGAAGTGGGCGCCGAGCAGCATGGCGCCGCGGCCCTGCGCGACCAGCTCGTCCATCAGCGGCGCGCCCTGCAACTGCATGTGAAACAGGTCCAGCCGGCCCCGCGCCAGGTAGACGCGATCGAGCACGGTCGTCGCGAAACACAGGATGTGGCGGTACAGATCACGCCAGCGCGCCGGCCGGCCGAGCACACGGCCGAGGTAGCGTGCCGACTGGCGGCGGCTGCCCGGTGCGAACAGCAGGAAGTACAGCGCGATCGGATGCAGCACGAGACGCGCGACCGGCCGGCCGCAGACCAGCGCGATGGTGGCCATCGCGCGCAGCGCGAAGCGATTGCCGCGCTCGCCGTCGTGCGTCCAGGCGGCACCGCCGGCGGTCGGGGTCATGCGGGCGGCCCCGCGGAAATGCGGCCGTGCGCGATGCGCCGCGGCCCGCAGGCGATGTCGAAATTCAGCCGCTCGCCGCGTGGTGCGAGCCGAAGCATGATGCGTTGGCCGGGCCCCACCGGCGCCAGGAACTTGACTTGTTCGATGCACGGTGCACTGCCGAGCCATCGCGTCAGGCCCGGTTGCCGCGCCGCGGCCTGCAGCACCAGTACGACCAGCCAGGCTCCGGGCAGCACCGGCGCGCCGGGAAAGTGCCCGGCGAACGCCGGGTGGTCGGCCGCGATCCGGATCTCGACCTCGATATCGTCGTCGGTCGACACCGACGTCTGGCGCGCCATCGGCGCGGCGCCTGCCGCGCGAGGCCGGCGCGCCAGGGCCGCGAGCGCAAACGCCCGCAGCCCCTGCGCCGTGAGCTTGCCGGTGGCCTCGCGCGGCAGCGCGTCGACGTGCACGACGCGGCGCGGCACGAAGGCAGGCTCGAGCACGCGGCGCAGCGCGCTGACGATCTGCGCGGCCGACAGCATGGGTGCGACGACGAACGCCACCGGCCGCACCACGGCCTGCGCCACGTCGTCAGGCAGCCAGAACGCGCCGTCGTCGATGCCGTCGATGCGGTTGAGGTGGAAGTTCAGGTGCGCCAGCGAGCTGCGCTTGCCGGCGACATGGATGATGTCGTTGGCGCGGCCGAGCAGGCGGAAGCGCCGCGCATCGACCAGCTCCAGCATGTCGGCCAGCGGCGTCGGCGTCAGCACATGGCCACCGTCGACGATGAAGCGCTCGCCGTTGTCGGCGTCGGCGTCGGCGCTGGCATGCAGCCGCAGGTCACCGAGCGTGGTCCACAGCTCGCCGGCCGTCGTGCGGCGCGCGGCCACCTGGCCGGCCTCGGTGCAGCCGTAGATCTCGATCAGGCGGCCCTGCAGCGCGGCCTCGGCCTGCTGCGCCAGCTGCGGCGACAGCGGCGCAGTGGCCGACAGCACCAGGTCCACCGCCGGCAGCTCGACGCCGGCCAACAGCAGCGCCTTCAGGTGCAACGGCGTCGTCACCAGGGCGCGCGGCTGCGGCAGCGCGCGCAGCGCGTCCGCGATGTCGGCCGGGTAGAACGGCCGCCCGGCGTCGAACGCGGCACCGCCCAGCAGCGCCAGCAGCACCGACGACTCGAAACCGTAGCTGTGCTGCGGCGGCACCGTCGCGACCAGGTTCAGGCCGTCGAGCGACTTCAGCGCCAGCAGCTCGGCCAGCCGCGACGCCTCGGACGCGATGTTCAGACGCAGCGCGCGCCAGCACTTCAGCTGCGGTTGCGGCTGTCCGGTCGACCCGGAGGTCAGCAGACACACCGCCTCGCGCTCGCCGTCGACGCGCGGCGCCGCGGCTGACGGCACGAGGCCCTCGACGCGTGTCAGCGCGATGGCGGGCAGCCCTGCGGTGTCGACGCTGGCGGCGTCGACCAGCGCGTACGGCGGTGCGCCGGTACCGTCGAGCTGGCGCAGCGTCTGCGGCATCGCGTTGGGCGGCAGCAGGCTCAGGTGGCCGCGCATCAGGGCGGCGACCAGTCCGACGGCGAACAGGTAGCGGTCTTGGCACAGGTTGATGCTGCTGCCGAGCGGCGGCAACCGCTCGGCGAGTGCCTGCGCTTCAGCGACGAACTCGCCGGCGCTGATGGCGCGGCCCGCCCGCCAGGCCAGCGTGCGCGAGGGCGGCGCCTCGAGCAGGATCGGCAGCAGCGCACTCATCGAAGGGAGCCTGCCGCGCCGCCGCGCCCGGTCTTCGCCGCGGACACGGCTCTTAAGCTCACGGTTGCTCGCGCCGGGGCGTCGCCACCCACGGCGACGCGCGGTAGGCGTGCAGCGTCTGCATGAGGCTGACGCGCTGGAACTCCGGGTGCAGCCGGTAGCGCAGCGCGAACTCGCCGAAGAAGAGCGCGCCTGCCGCCAGCGGTGTCAGCACGTTGGCGTACAGCGACCACCACCACCACGGCGCCCACGCATACAGGGCCAGCGACAGCACGGTCATGCCGGCGAAGTAGACGACCCACACGGCCGTCAGCCGGCGCGTGTAGCGTTGCACCGCGGGCGGCAGCGGGCCCTGCACGCGCTCGGCCAGCACACTGATCAGCGGCGTCGCGCCGGCGCGCAGCGTGGCACCGAACACGATGGCGAAGATCTTGATCCAGTACTTGAACGCACGGAGATAGATCTCGTGGCCGGTCCACAGCCACAGCCCCTCCAGCACCGCGAGGTAGCTCGCAAGCCCGATCGAGAACGCGGGGAATATGATGTGGGCCGAAACCGTGAACGCGAACTGGAACCGCGCGAGATCGAGGGCCGAGACGTCCATGGCGCGAAACCTCCGGCGAGAAACTGCAATCACGGCGATCAGGATCGGCACCGCGCTCCCATCGACCGGCGCAGCGTCAAGCCACCGTCTTAGCACACAACCAGCGCCTCATATCACCAACGCCCCGCGCGCTCCGTCGTCGTCACAGCCCGTCGATCGGCACTTTCAGGAAGCGCTTGCCGCTGAGATCGGGCTCGGGCAGCCGTCCGCCGCGGATATTGACCTACAGTGACGGCAGTATCAGCTTCGGCATGCCGAGCGTGGCGT
>CALMQI010000082.1 GCA_937871935.1 uncultured Burkholderiales bacterium | reverse complement strand
CGGCGGTTGAGCGCCAGGGCATGCCCGCCCGCAGCCTTGCGCGCTCGGTCTCACGTCGGCGCGCATAGGCAGTCGGTCGAAGCACGGACGGACTTACCCCCGCCCGCGCTCCATCGCCAGTTCGGCCTTCAGGCTGTCCAGGTCGCGGAAGATCGATGCCACCGCCAGCACGCGGCCGCCCCGGCGGTAGCGCAGCAGGCAGTCGCGCGCTTCGATGTCGCCGTCGATCTCGATCGTGTCCCATGCTTCGGCATGGCCGACGTAGTTGATCGACACGTCGTAGTGCTGGCTCCAGAAGAACGGCACGGCGTCGAAGGGCGTGGCAACGCCCAGCATGTTGAGCGCCGCAGTCTGGCCCTGCCGTTCGGCGACGACCCAGTGCTCGACGCGGATCTTCTCGCCGCTGTGCGGGTCGGGCCAGCGTGCGATGTCGCCGGCGGCGTAGACGTCCTTCACGCTGGTCTCGAGGTAGGCGTCGACGACCACGCCTCGATCTAGCGCCAGCCCGGCACCCTCGGCAAGGGTGAGCCGCGGGCGCACGCCGACACCGACGACCACGAGATCGGCGTCGATCGTGTCGCCGCCCTTCAACGTGACGCGCTCGCTGTCGATGGACGTGGCCGAATCGCGCAGATGAAAGACGACGCCATGCGCCTCGTGCAGGCGGCGCACGAAGTCGCCCATCGCCGGGCCGAGCACCCGTTCCATGGGCCGCTCGTCGGGTGCGACGACGTGCACCTCGAGTCCGCGCGCGCGCAGCGACGCTGCCACCTCCAGGCCGATGAAGCTCGCACCCATCACCACCGCCCGGCGCGCCGACGACGCCTGCCGGATGATCGCGCGGCTGTCGGCCAACGAACGCAGCGTGTGCACGTGCGGCAGGTCCATGCCGGGCAACGGCAGCCGCACCGGCTCGCAACCGGTGGCCACGAGCAGGCGGTCGTAGCCCAGCCTGGTGCCGTCGTCGAGCACGACCTCGCGCGCGTCGACGTCCAGGCGGGCCACGGCCCGGCCGAAGCGCGCGGCGATGCGGCGCTCGGCGTAGAAGCTGTCGGGTTGCAGCGGCACCCAGTCCTCCGGCGCGCTGCCGGCCAGGTAGTCCTTCGACAGGTTCGGACGATCGACCGGCACCGACGCTTCCTGGCCGATCATCGTGAGCTCGCCCGCGTAGCCTTCACGCCGCAGCCGCTCGGCCGCGGCAAAGCCGGCTGCGCCGCCGCCGACGACGACGATGCGCTGCGGCACCGACGCACCGCCGTGTGCCGGCAGTCGCATCCGCTTGGTCGACGGCTCGGTCTTCTTGCCCCGCACGTAGACCTTGCCATCGCGCACCTCGGTCGCCCAGCAGCCGACCGGGTTGATCGCCGGCGCCTGCAGCGCCTCGCCGGTGCGCAGGCTGAAGCAGGCGTGGTGCCACGGGCAGCGCACGGTGTCGTCGACCATCAGCCCGTCGACCAACGGGGCGTGGTAGTGCGAGCAGGCGGCACCGATGGCATGGAATTCGCCGCCGCGCCGGGCCAGCAGCACCGCATCGTCGCCCACGTGCCCGGCCAGCATGCCGGGGTCGGGCAGGCGCTCGAGCGGGAGGCCTTGGCTCAGGTCGGGGCCGGGATCGGTGCTCGGTTCGCTCATGGTTCGTCTCCTGCGCCGGGCGGCTGTGCCTGCGCGCCGGCGCTCGTCGTGGTGGCGCGCTTGCCGCGTCAGCGCCCGTTGGCCGCTCCCTGCGCCGGCGTGCCCGCGGCAACGCTACCGGCGCGCGGCGCCTCGGCGATCAACGCCGCCAGCTCGTTCAGGTCCGCCGGCTTGGTGATGTGGTAGTCGAAGCCGGCCTCCTGCGAACGCCGCTTGTGCTCGGGCTGGCCGTAACCGCTCACCGCCACCAGCAGCGCCAGGTCGGGCGGCGGCGCCGCACGCACGCGGCGTGCGAGCTCGTAGCCGTCCATCTGCGGCAGCCCGATGTCGACCACCATCACCTCGGGCGCGAACACCGGCAGGCTGGCCAGCGCCTGCAGCGGATCGGTCAACGCCTTCACCTCGTGGCCGGCGAGCTGCAAAAAGACCGCCAGGCTCTCCGCCGCGTCGCGGTTGTCGTCGATCACCATCACGCGACGGCCCTGCGGCTCGGGCGCCCGCGCGATGGCGGGCGCGACGTCGTCGCGCGCGCCGCCGACGGACGCGATGCACGGCACCACGACCTCGAACTCGGCGCCCTGGCCGCTGCCGGCGCTGTGCGCCGATACCTCGCCGCCGTGCAGCTGCACGATGCGCCGCACCAGCGTGAGCCCGACGCCGAGCCCGCCCTTGCTGCGGTCGAGCGTGCGGTCGCCCTGCGAGAACAGGTCGAAGATGTGCGGAATCACGTGCGGCTCGATGCCGGAGCCATGGTCGCGCACCGCCAGCCGCGCCTGCCCGGCGTCCGCTTGCAGCGTGAGTTCGACGCGGCCGGCTTCGTCGCTGAACTTGCCGGCGTTGTGCAGCAGGTTGGCCACCACCTGCGCGAGCCGCGCCGAGTCGCCCTGCACCCACACCGGTGTTGCCGGCAAGTCGAGATGCAGCGACTGCCGCCGCTCGATCAGGCCGGACTCGGCCGCCTCGGCGCTGGTCTGGACGATGTGCCTCAGGTCGACGCGTTCACGCTTCAGGTCGAACTTGCCGTGGCTGATGCGCGCCACGTCGAGCAGGTCGTCGACCAGCCGCGACAAATGGCGCACCTGCCGATCGGTGACGTCGGTGGCCCACTCGAGCTTGGGATGGGGCGGTGCCACGCGGCGGATGATCTCCACCGCGCCGCGGATGGGGGCCAGCGGGTTGCGCAGTTCGTGGCTCAGCATCGCGAGGAACTCGTCCTTGCGGCGATTCGTCTCCTGCAGTTCGGCCTCGATGACGCGCCGTTCGGCGATCTCGGTCTGCAGGTCACGGTACAGCGCGATGTTGGTCAGCGCCATCACCGTGCGGCCTGCCAGCTCGTCGAGCATGGTCACGTCGCCGGCCGCCTGCGCGCGCCGCTCGGCGTTGGTGGCCACCACCAGCAGGCCGAGCGTGCGATCGGGTGACAGCAATGGCGTGGCGATCATCTGGCGCGGCGCCAGCGCGTCCGGCGGCAGATGCAGCGCTGCGGCGAGCGACGACAGGTCGAGGTCGTGCAGCGAGGTGCGGCTGCGCAGACGCAGCGCCTCGTCCAGGCGCTGGCGCGCCACCGGGTCGAGCTGGGCGGCGCGGGCGCGCACCGCCCGGGCCCGCGATGGGTGGGCTTCGTCGACCACGGCCAGCGAGGCCTTGTCGAGGCGGCCGTCGCCCTCGGCCAGCAGCAGCAGCGCCAGCGAAGTCCACTGCGGCACCAGCAGCTCGACCAGCCGCTCGGTGGCCACGTCGACGTCGAGCGCCGCGCCGAGCTGGCGGCTCGCCTCGGCCTTGAAGCTGGCGCGGCGTTCGCTCTCCTCGGCGGCATGGCGTGCGGCCTGTGCGGCCGCCAGCGCCGCCTGCTCGTCGCCCTGCCGGCGCAGCTGGCGCTGCATGCGGTGCAGCTCGACGAACACCTTGACCTTGCTGCGCAGCACCTCGGACACCACCGGCGACAGGATGTAGTCGACCGCACCGAGCGCGTAGCCGCGCGCAGCCTGCATCTCGTCGGCATAGGCGGTGATGAAGATGATCGGCGTGTGGGCGGAGCGGCGATGGCCGCGGATCAGCGTGGCGGTCTCGAAGCCGTCGATGTCGGGCATGTTCACGTCGAGCAGGATCACCGCGAACTCGCGCTGCAGCACCTGGCGCAGCGCCTCGGCGCCCGAGTGCGCGTACACCAGGTTCTGCCCCAGGTCCTCGAGCAGCGCGCCGAACGCCAGCAGCTTGTCGGGCAGGTCGTCGACGATCAGGATGTCGCTGCGATCGTCGGTCGCCACCGACACGTCGTGACCCTCGGGCAACGTCACCGGCACAGCCAGCCCCGCATCATCTCGAGCATGCGGGCGGTGTCCACCGGTTTGGCCAGGTAGTCCCAGGCGCCGGCCTCGATGCATTTCTCACGGTCACCCTTCATCGCCTTGGCCGTCACCGCCACGATCGGCAGGTCGCGCCCGTTAACCAGCTTGCGGATCTCGCGCATCGTCTCGATGCCGTCCATCTCCGGCATCATGATGTCCATCAGCACGATATCGATGTCGGTGTCGCGGCGGACCAGTTCGATCGCATCACGCCCGTTGTCGGCCGACACGACCTGCATGTCCTGCTCGTCGAGCACGGCGGCCAGCGCGAAGATGTTGCGCATGTCGTCGTCGACGATCAGCGCCTTGCGTCCGGCCAGCACGCGCTCGGCATCGCGCGAGGCCTGCACCGACTGCCGCTCGCCCTCGCTCATGTCCGCCTGCTTGCGATGCGTGAAGAAGGCGATCGCGTCGAGCAGGCGTGGCAAGGTGCCCGCTTCGCGCAGTGCAAACAGCGCATGCGTGCGCGGCCAGGCCGACAGCGACTCGGCTTCGGGCTGGCTGTGGAACAGCACCACCGGCACGCGGCGCGCGAGCGGCCGGCGCTCGAGCGCGATCACCAGGTCGTCGGCGCCGAAGCCGGCTAGCGCGCTGTCGACCACCAGGCAGTCGGGGGCGCCGGCGGCCAGCGCCTCGCGCGCGGCGGCCGCATCGGCGGCGATCACGATGTCGGCATGCTGCGCGCTCACCGCGACGCATTCGTCGCGCGCCGGCGACTCGGGCATCACCAGCAGCAGCCGCTTGGCACCGCGGCCGGCAAAGCGGTACAGGTCGGCCATCGCCGCGTCGAGCTCCTGCTGGCTGCGCAGCGGCTTGGGCAGCAGGCCGATCGCGCCGGCCTGGATGGCCTGCTCCTGCGCGTCGTCGGTCGACACCACGCACACCGGAATGTGGCGCAGCGTGAGATCGGCCTTCAGGCGATCGAGCACCCGCCAGCCGCTGATGTCGGGCAGATGGATGTCCAGCGAGATCACCGCGGGCTCGAACTCGCGCGTCAGCGCGATCGCGCTCGAGCCGCTGGTGGCCACCAGCGCCTTGAAGCCGCAGCCGCGGGCCGACTCGAGCAGCAGGCGGGCGAAGGCGACGTCGTTCTCGACGATCAGCAGCACCAGATCGTCGGCGCGGAGGGCGTGGCGGTCGTCGCCGGCCGGGTTGGCCGCGACGGCGTCGTCGGCGCTGCGACTGGCCGCTTCGTCGAGCGCGGCGAAGTCGCTCGCCGCCTCGTCGACGACCGTCTGTTCCTCGTCGACCACGATGTCGACCGGCCGACGCGGCGGCCGTGCACCGCGCGGCGGCCCGAAGGTGCGCGGCAGCAGCAGCGTGAAGCGACTGCCCATGCCGGGCTCGGACTCGAGGCGGATCTCGCCGCCGAGCAGGCGCGACAGCTCGCGGCTGATCGCCAGGCCCAGGCCCGTGCCGCCGTACTTGCGCGAGGTCGAGCCGTCGGCCTGCTGGAAGGCCTCGAAGATGATCTGCTGCTTCTCGGGCGGAATGCCGATGCCGGTATCGGCCACGACGAACGCGATCATCGGCTCGTCGCGCCCGTCGTCGCCGTGGCGCGCCGGCCCTTGGTGCAGCGAGATCGTGAACGACACCTGGCCGCGGTGCGTGAACTTGAAGGCATTGGACAGCAGGTTCTTCAGGATCTGCTGCAGCCGCATCGCGTCGGTGACGATCGTGCGTGGCAGCGCCGCCAGCGACTCGATGCGGAAGGCGACCGACTTGGCCTCGGCCACGTGGCGGAAGCTGCGTTCGATGAAACGCAGCAGGTCCTCCAGCCGCAGCTCGCTCGGATCCAGCACCACGGTGCCCGATTCGATCTTCGACAGGTCCAGGATGTCGGTGATCAGCGCCAGCAGATCGTTGCCCGACAGGTGGATGGTCTTGGCGAAGTCGACCTGCCGGGCGGTGAGGTTGCCGTCGGCATTGCGGCTCAGCTGGTCCGACAGGATCAGCAGGCTGTTCAGCGGCGTGCGCAGTTCGTGGCTCATGTTGGCCAGGAACTCGCTCTTGTACTTCGACGTCAGCGCCAGCTGCGTGGCCTTTTCCTCCAGCGCCTGGCGCGCCTGTTCGACCTCGGAGTTCTTGCGTTCGACCTCCTGGTTCTGGTGCGCCAGCAGCCGCGCCTTCTCCTGCAGCTCCTCGTTGGTCTGCTGCAGCTCCTGCTGGCGACTCTGCAGCTCCTCGGCCAGCGACTGCGACTGCTTGAGCAGGCCCTCGGTGCGCATGTTGGCGGCGATGGTGTTGATCACGATGCCGATCGACTCGGTCAGCTGGTCGAGGAAGGCGTGCTGTGCGGGGTTGAAGCGGTCGAGCGAGGCCAGCTCGAGCACGCCGCGCAGCTCGCCCTCGAACACCACCGGCAGCACCAGCACCTCGAGCGCCGAATGCTCCGACAACCCGCTGGCGATGCGGAACGACTCAGGCGGCAGGTTGGCGACGACGAGCTTGCGCTTGTCGAGCGCGCACTGGCCGACCAGCCCCTCGCCCAGGCCGATCATCTTGCCGTGCGCCGACTGCCCGGCCGACGCGTAGCTGGCAAACAGAGCCAGCTGCGGCGCCTCGCCGGCGTCGGTGAGCACGTAGAACTCGGCCTGCTGCGCGCCGACCACCGGCGCCAGCTCCGACAGGATCATGCGGCCCACGGTGACCAGGTCACGCTGGCCCTGCAGCATGCGCGAGAAGCGCGCCAGGTTGGTCTTCAACCAGTCCTGCTCGGTGTTCTTGTGTGTGGTGTCGCGCAGGTTGCTGATCATCTCGTTGATGGTGTCCTTCAGCGCGGCCACCTCGCCCTGTGCCTCCACCGTGATCGAGCGCGTCAGGTCACCCTGCGTCACCGCGGTCGCCACCTCGGCGATCGCACGCACCTGCGTCGTCAGATTGGCGGCGAGCTGGTTCACGTTCTCGGTCAGGCCCTTCCAGGTGCCCGAGGCACCCGGCACCTTGGCCTGGCCGCCCAGCGTGCCCTCGACGCCGACCTCGCGCGCCACCGTCGTCACCTGGTCGGCAAAGGTGGCCAGCGTCGCGGTCATGCTGTTGATCGTCTCGGCCAGCGCGGCGATCTCGCCCTTGGCCTCGACCGTGAGCTTCTGCGTCAGATCGCCGTTGGCCACCGCGGTCACCACCTTGGCGATGCCGCGCACCTGGCCGGTCAGGTTGCCGGCCATGAAGTTCACGTTGTCGGTCAGGTCGCTCCAGGTGCCCGACACGCCGCTCACCTCGGCCTGGCCGCCCAGCCGGCCTTCGGTGCCGACCTCGCGCGCCACGCGTGTCACTTCGGCAGCAAACGACGACAGCTGGTCGACCATGGTGTTGATGGTCGCCTTCAGCTCGAGGATCTCGCCCTTCACGTCGACGGTGATCTTCTTGGACAGGTCACCGGCCTGCACGGCTTTGGTCACGTCGGCGATGTTGCGCACCTGGCTGGTCAGGTTGCTGGCCATCAGGTTGACCGAGTCGGTCAGGTCCTTCCAGGTGCCCGCCACGCCCTGCACGTCGGCCTGGCCGCCGAGCTTGCCCTCGGTGCCGACCTCGCGCGCCACGCGCGTCACCTCGGCGGCGAACGAGTTCAGCGTGTCGACCATCGTGTTGACGGTGTTCTTCAGCTCCGACACCTCACCCTTCACGTCGACGGTGATCTTCTTGCTCAGGTCACCGGCGGCCACCGCCTTGGTCACGTCGGCGATGTTGCGCACCTGGCTGGTCAGGTTGCCGGCCATGAAGTTGACGCTCTCGGTCAGGTCCTTCCACGTACCCGCCACGCCCTGCACGTCGGCCTGGCCACCGAGCTTGCCTTCGGTGCCGACCTCGCGCGCGACACGCGTCACCTCGGCGGCAAAGCTGCGCAGCTGATCGACCATCGTGTTGATGGTGTTCTTCAGCTCCAGGATCTCGCCCTTCACGTCGACGGTGATCTTCTTGGACAGGTCACCAGCGGCCACCGCCTTCGTCACGTCGGCGATGTTGCGCACCTGCGATGTCAGGTTGCCGGCCATCGAGTTGACCGAGTCGGTCAGGTCCTTCCAGGTGCCGGCCACGTCGCGCACCTGCGCCTGGCCGCCGAGCTTGCCTTCGGTGCCGACCTCGCGCGCCACGCGCGTCACCTCGGCGGCGAACGACGACAGCTGGTCGACCATCGTGTTGATGGTGTTCTTCAGCTCCGACACCTCGCCCTTCACGTCGACCGTGATCTTCTTGTTCAGGTTGCCGGCGGCCACCGCCTTGGTCACGTCGGCGATGTTGCGCACCTGACTGGTCAGGTTGCTGGCCATGAAGTTGACGCTCTCGGTCAGGTCCTTCCAGGTGCCGGCCACGCCCTGCACGTCGGCCTGGCCGCCGAGCTTGCCTTCGGTGCCGACCTCGCGCGCGACGCGCGTCACCTCGGCGGCAAAGCTGCGCAGCTGGTCGACCATGGTGTTGATCGTCGCCTTGAGTTCCAGGATCTCGCCTTTCACGTCGACCGAGATCTTCTTGCTCAGGTCGCCGGCGGCCACGGCCTTCGTCACGTCGGCGATGTTGCGCACCTGGCTGGTCAGGTTGCCGGCCATCGAGTTGACCGAGTCGGTCAGGTCCTTCCAGGTGCCCGACACGTCGCGCACCTGCGCCTGGCCGCCCAGGCGCCCTTCGGTGCCGACCTCGCGGGCTACACGCGTCACCTCGGCGGCGAACGACGACAGCTGGTCGACCATCGTGTTGACGGTGTTCTTGAGCTCCAGGATCTCGCCCTTGACGTCGACGGTGATCTTCTTGCCCAGGTCGCCGGCGGCGACCGCCTTCGTCACGTCGGCGATGTTGCGCACCTGCGATGTCAGATTCGACGCCATCGAGTTGACCGATTCGGTCAGGTCCTTCCAGGTGCCGGCCACGCCCTGCACGTCGGCCTGACCGCCGAGCTTGCCCTCGGAGCCGACCTCGCGTGCGACGCGCGTCACTTCGGCCGCAAAGCTGCGCAGCTGGTCGACCATCGTGTTGATGGTGTTCTTCAGCTCGGAGATCTCGCCCTTCACGTCGACCGAGATCTTCTTGCTCAGATCACCCGCCGCCACCGCGGTGGTCACCTCGGCGATGTTGCGCACCTGGCTGGTCAGGTTGCCGGCCATGAAGTTGACGCTCT
>CALMQI010000081.1 GCA_937871935.1 uncultured Burkholderiales bacterium | reverse complement strand
CACCCCAGGTCAGCGGCACGACCAGGGCCGAGCCCAGGCCCGCGAGGCCGGCGATCATCAGCATCACGAACAGCTGCGGCTGCAGGCGCCGCGTGCCCAGCCAGCGCACCAGTCGATGCACTGCCTTCATGTATGCGACCGCTTCGGCCGATGAATTCAGGACCGGTTCCGAAACGACTTCGATCAGGGCCGTGCCTGCCCGATTCAGGTCGATGCCCGACGCCACGTGGAAGGCGTCATGCACGGACTTGCCGGCATCCTCTTCGAGATGCGCGCGGGTCAGCTGCACGTCGAACTCGCGGCCATCGTCGGGGCGCGCGCGCACCGTGCCGCCGGCAACGATCGGGCGCTCGTATTGCGAGATCTGATAACCCTTCGGCGAATCCGGATAGAAATAATTCTTGCGTGCGAAGATCGATTCACTGGCGACGTCGGCACCAACCGCGAGTCCGAACTGCACGGCTTTGCGGATCGCTTCGAGATTCGGCACCGGCAAGGTGCCCGGCAGCGCGGCATCGACAAAACTCGTCTGTGTATTCGGCTCGGCGCCATAGGCCGTGGATGCGCCCGAGAACAGCTTGCTGCGCGTGCGCAGGTGGCAGTGCACCTCGAGCCCGATCACGGCCTCCCAGGACATGCCGCGAGTCTAGCTTGAGCGACCGCGTCGTCGTGTCGAGCGCTCGCCGCAGGGTGCCAGAATCCTCACCGTGCTCGAACGCTCGCTTCCTCTCGCCTGTCTGCTGAGCGCCGCGGTCGCGGTCGCCGCCTGCGCTCCCGACGCCGCCCATCTCGATTCGCCCGGCCGAACCTTGATCGCCTTCGGCGACTCGATCACCGCCGGGGTGGGCGCCGAGGAGGGTCAGGCCTATCCCGCGATCCTGCAGCAGATGTTGCGGGTCGAGGTGCTGTCGCGCGGCGTACCGGGGGAAACCAGCGCCGACGCCGTGGCGCGGGTCGACGCGATCCTCGCCGAGCGCCCTTGGTTGGTGCTGGTCGAGTTTGGCGGCAACGACATCCTGCGCCGCGTGCCGATCGAGCGTACCGAAGGCAATCTGCGACAGGTGCTCGACAAGCTGCGCTCCCGCCGCGTCGCCGCGGTGTTGGTCGGAGTGCGCGCGCCATACATCGGCGGGCGCTACGCCGAGATGTTCGAGCGGCTGTCGAGCGAGTTCGACGCCCCGCTGGTCGACGACGCGCTGGCCGACATCCTCGCCGATCCGGCGCTCAAGGCAGACGAGATTCACCCCAACGCCACCGGCCATCGGCGCCTGGCCGAGCGGAGCTCCCGGGTGCCCTGATTTGGCCGCTTCCACCATGTCGACCGCCAAGAAACGGATCGTGTTGACGGCCTGTGCGTCGAAGGGATCGATCGCGGACGACTCCATGAGACCTCCAAGAGGGGGATGGCCGGCTCGGCGGGCTGCGGCGAGCGACCGCGGGTCAGTTTATCGCGCCGCTACCGCCCCCGAGGGAGAAACGCATACAATCCGCGCTCCGCTTCGGAACGCGGTGAGGTGGCCGAGTGGCTGAAGGCAACGGTTTGCTAAACCGTCGTACGGGGTAAACCCGTACCGAGGGTTCGAATCCCTCCCTCACCGCCAGCGAAGGACCCCGTCGTGTCGACCCACCCCTTCGACGAGTCCTACACCGAGTACCTGAAGACCCGCGACGGTCGCAGCTGGCTCCGGCGCCGGGTGCGCGGGTTCTATCTCGCCCACCAGGCGGGGCAGGTCGAGGGGCCGACGATCGATTTCGGCTGCGGCCTGGGACCCCTCTTGGCGAGACTCCCCGCCGGCTCGCTGGGCTTGGACATCAACGCTTCCTCGGTCGAGCATTGCCGCGCCCTGGGTCTGGCGGCCGAGGTCTACGATCCGGAGGTCGACCGCTACGAGCTGCGCGAACTCGCCCCGGGTCGCTTCCGCTCGCTGATCGCGGCGCACGTCTTCGAACACGAACGTGGCCTTCGTCGACAGC
Source organism: uncultured Burkholderiales bacterium (assembly GCA_937871935.1). GTDB lineage: Bacteria > Pseudomonadota > Gammaproteobacteria > Burkholderiales > Burkholderiaceae_C > JAEUPI01. The sequence continues at coordinate 22,252 of CALMQI010000081.1, read as the reverse complement.
CGGTAGCTGAGAATGTGGCTCGGATCGAGCGCGAGCAGCATGTCGAACGCCGCCGACGCGTGCTCGTGATCGCCGACGTACGCCGACGCGATCCCGCGCTGCTCCCACAACATGATGTGTGCTGCGTGATCGAGGGGACCGAGCTTGGCCGCTGCATCGATGGCCGCGGTCGCGAGGGCCTTGGCCGCATAGACCATCCCCGCGTGGCCGCCCGTGGTGCCGGCGCAGGCGACGACCGGCCAGGAGTGCCAGGCCGTGTTCGCCGGCGCGGTGGCGGGTGCGCGTGGGGGTGCAGTCACGCAAGCCATCATTCGCCGTTTTGTGCGCCGCTTCGGTGTCGACATGAACGAGGCCGCTCAGCCTGACATCGCCGCCTACCCGAGCTTCAACGAGTTCTTCACGCGTGCGCTCAAGCCCGGGCTGCGGCCGCTGGCGAAGACCACGCTGGTCTGCCCGGTCGACGGCGCGATCAGCCAGTTCGGCGCGATCGACGGCGACCGCGTGCTGCAGGCCAAGGGCCACGCCTACTCGACGCGCGCACTGGTCGGCGGCGACGCGGCGCTGGCGGCGCGCTTCCACAACGGCCATTTCGCGACGCTGTACCTGAGCCCGAAGGACTACCACCGCATCCATATGCCGTGCAGCGCACGGCTGCAACGGATGATCCACGTGCCCGGTGACTTGTTCTCGGTGAACCCGGGCACCGCGCGCGGCGTGCCGGGACTGTTCGCGCGCAACGAACGCGTGGTCTGCGTGTTCGACGCGGCGCAGGGACCGTTCGTGCTGGCGCTGGTGGGCGCCACCATCGTCGGCAGCATAGCCACCTGCTGGCACGGCGTGGTCAACCCGCCGCGCCCCGGCATTCCGCGCGAGTGGCGCTACGACGAGCCGTCGATCCGGCTGAAGCAGGGCGACGAGATGGGCCGCTTCCTGCTCGGCTCGACGGTGGTGATGCTGTTCCCACCCGGCCTGCTGCAGTTCAACGCCGACTGGATGCCCGAGGGCGTGGTCCGCATGGGCCAGGCGATGGCGCGCTGGCGCGCCGTCGATTGACGAAGCGTCTCAGCTTACGCACGAACCCACAGCCAACCCAGCGGCCGCCGCGGATCCGGCTTCGCCGGTCCGCTGGCGGTGCCCCCTGGGGGCGAGGCCGGACGAGAGCCGACACCTGCGTGTCGGCGAACGCCTGCCGAGCCGGCCGGGCATGCAGGGCCGGCCGTGGACAGGCGACCGAAGGTCGCTCCGGGGGGAAAGACAGTCACCGCTTGCGGCGGATCGTCGACAGGTTGATCGCCATCGTCTGCGCCAGGCTGGCCGCCGCGGTGCCGGTCGATCCGCCCGCGTCGGGGCCGACCACGCGCGCGAGGATCTCGGTCGCGGTGCGCAACTGCTTCTCGGTGATGCGGGCCGCGGCCTCGTGCCACTCGCGTTCCTGCTGTTCGTCGTAGGTCTCGGCCAAGGGGTCCGCCTTTCGTGGGAAGGCGCGCAGCCTCCCACATCGCCGGCGCTGGTGCAATCGCCCGGGGAGCGCCATGCCGGGTTACGCCAGTTCCTGCACGGCGAATCGCGGGCTGCGCGTCGCTTGATCGGGATCAGCCGGCGTGCTCGGCCGGCTGGACGCGTCGGCCGGCCGCGGGGGATAGTCCGGGCCGGGAGCGAGGAAGGCGGCCACGGTATGGTGGAGGTTCGATGAAGCCTGTCGACGGCGTGCTGTGCCTGCCCGCCGGCGCCCACGTGGTCGACGCGTTCGCCTGGCGCGACGAGGGCGGCTTGCCGACGCACGAGTGCCTGCCCGTGGAAGTACCCGTGGCGCTCGAGTACAACGGCGTGTCGCATGCGGTGATGCTCGCCACGCCGGCTGACCTGGAGGACTTTGCGCTCGGCTTCTCGTTGACCGAAGGGCTGATCGACGACCGCGCCGACCTGCTCGACGTCGAGCCCGAGCCGCGCGGCGAGGGCATCGTGCTGCATCTGCGCATCACGGCGCGCTGCCAGGCCCGCCTGAAGCTTCGGCGGCGCAACCTGGCCGGCCGCACCGGCTGCGGCCTGTGCGGCACCGACAGCCTGGATCAGGTGCTGCGTGTGCCGGCCCGTCCGCTGCCGCCCACGCCGGTGACCCTGGCCGCGCTGCAGCGGGCGGTGCGCGAGCTGGCGCAAGGCCAGCCGCTGCAGCACGCCACCGGCGCGACGCATGCCGCCGCCTGGTGCGACGCGGCCGGCGCGCTGCACATCGTGCGCGAGGACGTCGGCCGCCACAACGCACTCGACAAGATGGTGGGTGCGCTCGCCCGGGCCGCGCTCGACGCCGGGTCCGGCCTCGTCGCCGTGACCAGCCGGGCCAGCGTGGAGATGGTGCAGAAGACGGTGGCGGCCGGCGTGCCGGTGCTGGCGGCGATGTCCGCACCCACCGCGCTGGCGGTGGCGTCGGCGCGCAGCGCGGGTTTGCTGCTCGCCGGCTTCGTGCGCGACGAACGCGCGACGGTCTACTGCGGAGCCGAGCGCGTGATCGAGCCCAGGCGCTAGCCGGGCCAGGTCAGCGCGCGCCGGCAGACCCGAACAGGACGCCGTCGACGTACAGGGCCCCCTCGGGCGCGCCGGCCTCGGCGTGATGATCCAGCTCGGGCAGGGTATCGGCGCGGCTGCTGCCGCCGACGGCAGCGGCCGGGGGGCGGACGGCCGGCCGTCGCGCCGGCCGCATCGCATCGCGCCAGGGGCGCAGCGTCAGGACGAGCAACGCAGGCCCCGACAGACTGGGTGCGGCGAAGCGTTCCATTGCCGTCAGTCGTCCAGGCCGACCTCGAAGCCGATGGTGCCGAAGTCGACGAATTCGTCGATCTCCGAGACGATGACGGCGCCCTCGAACAGGCGGTGCAGCTGGGCACGGTCGGTCATCGCGTCGACGTCGAACAGGCCGGCGGCATCGGACTCGAACGCCGCCGAGTGCCCCGCATCGAACAGCGCAGCGTCGCGGGCGGCGTGGCGGGTGAAGGGCAGCGGGCTGATGGTGGCAACGTGCATGACGGGCTCCTCGTTGGGGGGGACGGGACGGCTCGCTTGCTGGGTTGCCGCGGTCCCGCCTGTGGTTCAAAGCGGTTGGTCTTTCGCCCGCAGCGCCGGCAGGCCCTGGCCCGTGGGCGCAGAATCCGCTCTTCGCTGCAAGCGACTCGTTTGTAGTGCTCGCCGTCCGTTCCTTACACCGTTGCAGAGAACCACCATGTCGACCCAGACCACCAGCCAGCCCACCGCCACCGCCTCGTATCCGCAGGTTCAGCTCTTCATCGCGGGCCAGTGGCGTGACGGCGGCGACCGCCAGACGCTGGCCGTGCACGACCCGGCCACCGGCGCCAAGGTGGGCACCGTGGCCGTGGCCACCCGCGCCGACCTCGATGCCGCCTGCGCCGCAGCGCTGAGCGGCTTCGACGCCTGGCGCAAGGTGCCGGCCTTCGAGCGCGCCAAGACCATGCGCGAGGCGGCGCGCCTGCTGCGCGAGCGCGCCGACGGCATCGCCCGCTGGATGACGCTGGAGCAGGGCAAGCCGCTGGCCGAGAGCAAGGGCGAGATCCTGATGGCCTGCGACATCATCGAGTGGTTCGCCGAGGAGGGCCGCCGCGTGCAGGGCCGCATCCTGCAGCCGCGCCAGGCCGGCGTGCTGCAGCAGGTGTTCAAGGAGCCGGTGGGCCCGGTGGCGGCGTTCACGCCGTGGAACTTCCCGATCAACCAGGTGGTGCGCAAGCTGTCGGCCGCGCTCGCCTCGGGCTGCTCGATCATCGTCAAGGCGCCCGAGGAAACGCCGGCGTCGCCCGCCGAGCTGATCCGCGCCTTCGCCGACGCGGGCGTGCCGGCCGGCGCGGTGAACCTGGTCTACGGCAACCCGGCCGAGATCTCGGCCTACCTGATCCCGCACCCGGCGATCCGCAAGATCACCTTCACCGGCTCCACCGTGGTCGGCAAGCAGCTCGCCGCGCTGGCGGGCCAGCACATGAAGCGGGTGACGATGGAGCTCGGCGGCCACGCGCCGGTGATCGTCGCCGCCGATGCCGACATCGCCAAGGCGGCCAAGATCGCCGGCGGCGCCAAGCTGCGCAACGCCGGCCAGGTGTGCATCTCGCCAACCCGCTACCTGGTGCACAACGACGTGCGGCAGGCCTTCATCGAGGCCTTCGTCGCGGTCGCCAAGGGTGCCAAGATGGGGCCGGGCCTGGAGGCCGGCACCACGCTCGGGCCGCTGGCCAATCCGCGCCGCGTGGCGGCGATGCAGCGCATCACCGACGATGCGTTGACGCGCGGCGCCAAGGTCGCCACCGGCGGGCAGCGCGTCGGCAGCGGCGGCAACTTCTTCGAGCCGACGGTGATCGTCGATGCGCCGCTGGACAGCCTGCTGCTGACCGAGGAGCCGTTCGGCCCGATGGCCTCGGTGCGCGGCTTCGACAAGATCGAGGAGGCCATCGCCGAGGCGAATCGCCTGCCCTGGGGCCTGGCGGCGTATGCGTTCACCACGTCACTGAAGACCGCGCACGAGCTGACCCATGGCATCCAGACCGGCATGTTGTGGATCAACCAGGCCGCCACGCCGTGGGCCGAGGTGCCGTTCGGCGGCGTCAAGGACTCCGGCTACGGCTCCGAAGGCGGCCCCGAGGCGCTCGAGGCCTACCTGAACACCAAGTCGGTGGCGGTGCTCAACACCTAGGCCGCCGCCGGGGCGGCGGCAGAGACGAAGAAACGGCGCCGCGGGCGCCGTTTCCGTTGGTGCGGCGCCGCCGGCGCCGCGCAGCTCAGTGAACGATGCGCGGCTCGACGCGGGGCATCGCGAACTCGCGTCCGATCACCGTGCGGGCGTAGAAGTAGTTGCTGCGGGCGCGCTCGCTCAGCGCGTCGATGTTCACCTGGCCGCCGGCGTCGCAGTCGAAGGCCAGTCCGCGGCCCTCGTCGAACAGCGACTGGAAGCGCAGTTCGAAGCGTTCGGTCGGCGGGTTCGAGTGGACGGTGCTCATGGCGGGCTCCTGCGGGCGTGGCGGTCGGTACGCGGCTTGAGTTGCGGCCGGTGTGCCGGCGGTTCAATTGCAGCGTCAGTCGCGCGCGGCGCCGGCGGCCTTACGCCGGTGCCGCGGCGTTGCCACCGCGATCGTCCTTCGTGACATCCTCGGCGCCCACCGCGGCGTCGCCGGTATCGCCCGCCTCCGCCGCCGGCACGTCGGCCGGCAACAGCACGGTCAGCACCGCGCCTGCCATGCCGTCGGCTCGGCTGGCGGCGCGGATGTCGCCGCCATAACGCTCGACCAAGCTGCGGCTGATCCACAGGCCGAGCCCGGTGCCCTCCTTCTTGGTGGTGACGAAGGCCTGGAACAGCCCGCGCTCGACCTCCGGGCTGAAGCCGGGACCGGTGTCGACGATGTGAATCTCCAGCCACGCGGTGTCGCGGTCACGCGTGGCCAGGGTCAGCACGCCGCCGTCGGGCATGACCTGGATCGCGTTGACGACCAGGTTGATCAGCACCTGCTGCAGCTCCTGGCGGTTGATCTGCGCCTTGCGCGTGGCCTGGAAGTCGCGCACCACCTCGATGCGCGTGCGCGACAGCAGGTGCTGCACCAGCACCAGGCTGTCGTCGATGGCGCGTGCCGCGTCGACCGCCTCCACGTAGCCGGCGTATTCGGCCGGTCGCGCGAACTGCAGCAGCTGGGTGACGATCAGCCGCATGCGTTCGATCTGCGCGTCGATCAGCTTCAGCTCGGCCTGCACCGGGCGCGCCTTTCGCCCCAGCATCTCGCGGACGAGATCGAGGTTGCCCTGGATCACCGCGATCGGGTTGTTGACCTCGTGCGCAATGCCGGCGGTGAGCTGGCCGATGGCGGCGAGCTTCTCGCTCTTGACGAGCTGCGCCTGCGCCGACTGCAGCTCGCGCGTGCGTTCGGCCACCTTCTGGTCGAGTACGTCGTGGGCCTGCTGCAGCGCGCGGGTCTTGTCGTCGATCGTGTCGAGCAGCCGGTCGAGGTGGCCCGCCAGCTGGCCGACCTCGTCGCCCGTGTCGTCGCGGCCGGCGAGTCCGGTGCGGGCGGCCAGGTCGCCGCTCTCGACCGCGCGCATGGTCTGCGTCATGGCGTCGATCGGCCTGAAGATGCGCCGCGCCCAGCCGAGCGCCAGCCACAGCGACAGCGCCATCAGCGCGAGCATCACGCCGCCCATGCCGTAGAGCACACCGAGCTTGATGGCCTGGAACGGCTTCTCGAGGAAGCCGACGTAGAGCATGCCCACACGGCGGCCGGCAGCATCGGCCAGCGGCAGGTAGCCCGAGACGTACCAGTCGTTGACCACGAAGGCGCGGCCGAGCCAGGTGTCGCCGCTGCCGAGCACCGCGTCGCGCACCACCTGCGACACGCGGGTGCCGATCGCGCGCTCGCCGCCCTCGGCGCCGAAGATGCGCACGTTGGTGGTGATGCGCACGTCGTCGAGGAACAGCGTGGCCGTACCCAGGCTGCCGAAAGGCAGCGCGCCGTGCGGATAGACGATCTCGTTGATGTGATCGATGAAGGCCAGGTTGCGGTTGAGCAGCACGCCGCCGCGCAGGTGGCCGAGCAGGCGTCCGCCGGGCGAGAGCACCGGGGCCGAAGCGATCATCACCATCGCGCGCTCCTCGCGCTGGCGATCGGTGGGGGCGGCGTTCAGCGTCTTGACCAGGTGGATGCCGATGCGGCCGTCGAGATCGGGCGCCAGCGCGGCGAGCTGCGCCGGCTCGAGCAGCTCCACCGAGGCCAGGCTCTCGCTGCCGTCGACCGCCGCGCGTTCGGACGGCGACGGCGGCGGGCCGGGGCGGAACTGCAGGAACTCCAGCGCATGCTGCTGCTTGGCGCGCGCGATCAACTGCTTCATCGCCTCGTCGTCGTTGCGCGCCACCACGTCGTACAGCGCGAGCGAGCCGGCCACCGCGAGCGTGCTGGCGCCGACCTCGGCTTCCACGCGATCGAAGTAGCCGCGCGCCACCGCCAGGTCGCTGCGCACCTTGGCCACGAGCATCGTGTCGAGCGCCGAGTCGCCCCAGACCACCAGCACCACCGCTAGCAGCGGCAGCGCCAGCAGCAGCGGCCCGATGCCCAGCACCAGCAGCTTGTGCCGGATCGACAGCGCGCGAAAACCGCGTGCGGCGTTCACGTCCGGCCGCCCCTGCGGCACCGTCAGCCGGCCAGCCATTCGGAGCAGCGTCGCTCGAGCGTGCGGCGCGAGATGCCGAGCAGCTGTGCTGCGCGCGTCTTGTCGCCGCTCACCGAATCGAGCACGGCGAGGATGTGGCGCTTCTCCAGCGCGTGCAGATCGGTGGGATGCTCTGCGGCGCCCTCGGTCTCGCGCTCGGTGCGGCGCGCCTCGCCGGGGTACAGGGCCGAGACGTTCAGGCTGCCGAGGATCAGCGAGCGCTCGATCAGGTTGCGCAGCTCGCGCACGTTGCCGGGCCAGTCGTACTGGCACAGGTAGGCCATCTCCGGGTCCGACAGGCGGATCGGCTCGACGCCCAGCTGCGGCGCCAGCGTGCGAATGAAATGTTCGGTGAGCTCGGGGATGTCGGCCTTGTGCTCGCACAGCGGCGGCAGCGCGATCTCCACCACCTGCAGCCGGTAGTACAGGTCCTTGCGGAAGCGCCCGGCGCTCACCTCGCCAGCGAGGTCGCGATTGGTGGCGGCGATGATGCGCACGTCGATGCTGATCTGCTGCTCGCTGCCGACCGGGCGGATCTGCCGGTCGTCGAGCACCCGCAGCAGCGCGGCCTGCACCCGCGGCGGCAGTTCGGCCACCTCGTCGAGGAACAGCGTGCCGCCCTGCGCGTAGTAGAACAGGCCATCGCGGCTCTTGGTCGCGCCGCTGAACGCGCCCTTGGCGTGGCCGAACAGCTCGGTCTCGATGCGCTCGGGCGACATGGTGGCGCAATTCACCGGCACGAACGGGGCCGCGTGCCGTCCGCTGTCGGCATGCAGCGCGCGCGCGGCAAGCTCCTTGCCGGTACCCGACTCGCCGGTCAGCAGCACCGTGCTGGCCACGCCGGCGGCGCGCTGCAGCGCCGCCCGCACCGCGCGCATCGCCGGCGACTCGCCGACCAGCGAGTCCAGCGGCTGCACGCGCTGGCGCAGCGTGCGGCGCAGCACCCAGTTCTCGCGCTTGAGGTGCGAACGCTCCAGGCTGTGCTTCACCGCATTGAGGATCTGCGACAGGCGGAACGGTTTGAGGATGAAGTCCGACGCGCCGGCGCGCAGCGCCTCGATCGCGGTCTCCAGGTCGGCGAACGCGGTGATCAGCACCACCTCGCCCGAGTAGCCTTGCTCGCGCAGTTCGCGCAGCCACGTGATGCCGTTCTTGCCGGGCAGCGTGATGTCGAGGATCACGAGATCGAACCGGTGCGCGCGCGCCAGCGTGTCGGCGGCCTCGGCGCTGTCGGCCACCATCACCTGGCCGCAGCGCGGCTTCAGCGTCTTGACCAGGAAGTTGCGCATGCCTTCCTCGTCGTCGACGATCAGCACGGCGCTGCGCTGCCAGCCTTCGGCCACGCGGTCGGTCGGGCTGCCGGTGCGATCGGGGGAGGACACGCCGGTCACGGTGCTCATGGCGGGTCGACTCTAACTGTGGTGTCCTCGGCACATCGGCAGGCGTCTCTACGGGTTTGTTCTAGGGGCGATCTGACGCGACAACTTGTCGCGACTGCCGGCCAATCTGTCGTGATTGTCGGGCGCCTCGCGCGCTCGTTCGCCGCGTTCGCCCTCGTGGCGCGCCGCCGAGCGGCCGGTGCGCCCGATTCGCGGGCACCGTTCGAGCGTTCGCGGCGGCTCTGTAACCGAGGGCTGGACCCATTGCCAGCGGTGGGTCGGTGCGCCATAAGATGCGTTGTGCGGCGTGACCGCCTTGCATGTTTTGGGTAAACCCGACATTGCCGAACCCGTTTCGGCGGAGGATCAAACGACATGGACATGAACCGGAGGCATTTCTTCCGGGTGAGCAGTGCGGGACTGGTGGGATCCAGTCTCGTCGCGCTGGGCTTCTCGCCCACGGCCGCACTGGCCGAGACGCGCAGCTTCAAGCTCGCCCGAACCACCGAGACCCGCAGCACCTGCCCGTATTGCTCGGTCAGCTGCGGGATGATCATGTACACGCTCGGCGACAAGGCGAAGAACGTCAAGTCCACGATCGTGCACGTCGAGGGCGACCCTGATCACCCGGTGAACCGCGGCACGCTGTGCCCCAAGGGCGCCGGCGTGATGGACATGATCCAGTCACCCAACCGCGTGAAGGTGCCGCAGGTGCGCGAGCCGGGCTCCAACGAGTGGAAGCGCATCTCGTGGGACGAGGCGCTGACCCGCATCGCCAGGCACATGAAGGCCGACCGCGATGCGAACCTGATCAAGACCAACGCCGCTGGCACGACGGTGAACCGCTGGAACTCCACCGGTCTGCTGGTGTCCAGCGCGTCGTCCAACGAATCCGGTCATCTGACGGTCAAGGTCGCTCGCGGCCTGGGGATGGTTGCACTCGATACGCAAGCACGTATCTGACACGCGCCGACGGTGTCCAGTCTGGGCCCGACTTTCGGTCGCGGAGCGATGACGAATTCTTGGAACGACATCAAGAATACCGATCTCGTCCTGATCATGGGCGGCAATGCCGCCGAAGCACACCCCTGCGGATTCAAGTGGGTCACCGAGGCCATGCAGACGCGCAAGGCCAAGCTGATCGTGGTCGATCCGCGTTTCACGCGCTCGGCCGCGGTGGCCGACACCTACGCGCCGCTGCGCGTGGGCACCGACATCGCCTTCCTCGGCGGGGTGATCAATTACCTGCTGAGCAACAACAAGATCCACACCGAGTACGTCAAGGCCTACACCGACGCGACCTTCCTGACCAAGGAGGGCTACAACTTCGACAACGGCTTCTTCAGTGGTTATGACGAAGGCAAGCGTTCGTACAACAGGGCCACCTGGGGCTACGAACTCGGTGCCGACGGGTTCGTCAAGGTCGATCCGACCATGGAGGATCCGCGCTGCGTGTTCCAGCAGCTGAAGAAGCACTATTCGCGCTACACGCCAGACCAGGTGAGCAAGATCACCGGCACGCCGAAGGAGGCGTTCCTCAAGATCTGCGAGCAGATGGCGGCGACGTCGGCCACCAACAAGGTGATGACGATCCTGTACGCGCTGGGCTGGACGCAGCACTCGGTGGGCAGCCAGAACATCCGCACGATGGCCATGATCCAGCTGCTGCTGGGCAACATGGGCCGGCCGGGCGGCGGCGTGAACGCGTTGCGTGGGCACGCCAACGTGCAGGGCATCACCGACCAGTGCGCCTACAGCGAAGTGCTGCCGGGTTATCTGCTGGCGCCGATGGATGCCGACAAGACGCGCGAAGACTACCTCGCGGCGCGCACCGGCAAGCCGCTGCGTCCCGGCCAGATGGCTTTCACGCAGAACTTCCCGAAGTGGTTCACCAGCCTGTCCAAGAGCTGGTACGGCAATGCCGCCACGCCGGAGAACCACTTTGCCTACGACTGGCTCCCGAAACGCGACACGGGCTACGACGTGCTCGCGATGTTCGAGATGATGTTCCAGGGCAAGATGAACGGCTTCATCGTGCAGGGCTTCAACCCGCTCGCCGCGGTGCCCAACAAGAAGAAGCTCTCTGTGGGCATGTCCAAGCTGAAGTACCTGGTGGTGATCGATCCGCTGGAGACGGAGACCAGCGAGTTCTGGAAGAACTACGGCCCGCTGAACGACGTCGATCCGGCGCAGATCAAGACCGAGGTGTTCCGCCTGCCGGCCACCTGCTTCGCCGAGGAGACCGGCACCTTCACGAATTCGAGCCGCGTGATCAACTGGAAGGAGCGCGCCGTCGAGCCCCCGGGCGAGGCGAAGACCGACTCCGAGATCGTCGCGCGCCTGTTCGTGAAGATCCGCGAGCTGTACGCCAAGGACGGCGGCACGCTGCCCGAGCCGATCGCCGCGTTGACCTGGAACTACCTCAACGCCAACGTGCCCACGCCGGCGGAGATCCTGCGCGAGATCAACGGCCGCGCGCTGGCCGACGTGTTGGGGCCGCAACCGGCCAACGACCCGAAGGCGCCGCGTCCGGTACTGGTCAAGGCCGGCGAGCAGATGCCGGGCTTTGCGCCGCTGCAGGCCGATGGCAGCACCGCCTGCGGCAACTGGATCTACTCCGGTTGCTGGTCGCAGGCCGGCAACATGACCGCGCGCCGCGACACGGCCGACCCCACGGGGCTCGGCGTGTATCCGGGCTGGGGCTTCTCGTGGCCGGCCAACCGGCGCATCCTCTACAACCGCGCCTCGGCCGATCCGGCCGGCAAGCCTTGGGATGCGTCGCGCAAGTACCTGGCCTGGAACGGCAGCAGCTGGGCCGGCGGCGCCGATGTCCCCGACATGCGGCCCGACGCGGCACCCGAGCAGAACGTGGGCCCCTTCATCATGAACCCCGAGGGTGTGGCACGGCTGCACGCGGTGGGCATGAGCGAGGGCCCGTTCCCGGAGCACTACGAGCCGTTCGAGAACCCGTTGGGCGTGAACCTGATGTGCCCCACCAACCCCAAGGCGGTGAGCAATCCGGCCGCGCGGGTCTACAAGGGCGATCTCGAGGCGTTCGGCAAGGCGGCCGAGTTCCCGTATGCGGCGACCACCTACCGCCTGACCGAGCACCTGCACTTCTGGACCAAGCACGCGAAGTCCAACGCCATTACGCAGCCGGCACCGTTCGTCGAGATCGGCGAGGAGCTCGCGAAGGAGAAGGGCATCGCGCACGGCCAGAAGGTGCGCGTGAAGTCCAACCGCGGCGAGGTGGTGGCGGCCTGCGTGGTCACCAAGCGCATCAAGCCATGGGACGTCAACGGCAAGAAGGTGCACATGGTGGGCATCCCCATCCACTGGGGCTTCAAGGGTGTGACGCAGAACGGCTACCTGGCCAATGCATTGACCCCGTTCGTCGGCGACGCCAACTCGCAGACGCCGGAGTTCAAGGCGTTCCTCGTCAACATCGAGAAGGCGTAAGGAGCAACCATGGCTGGAACCAACCCCCAGAACGTGGTCGCCCGATCGGCCACCACCACGCCCAGCTCGCAGGTGCGGTCGTCACCGCAGGTCGCCAAGCTCATTGACGAGTCCAAGTGCATCGGCTGCAAGGCCTGCCAGGTCGCGTGCATGAACTGGAACGACCTGCGCGACGAGGTCGGCGAGAACATCGGCGTCTACGACAACCCGTCGGACCTGACACCGAGCTCGTGGACGGTGATGCGCTTTTTCGAGGTCGAGCCGACGGCCGGCAACCTGGAGTGGCTGATCCGCAAGGACGGCTGCATGCACTGCGAGGATCCGGGCTGCCTGAAAGCCTGCCCGGCGCCGGGTGCCATCGTCAAGTACGACAACGGCATCGTCGACTTCGTCAGCGAGAACTGCATCGGCTGCGGCTACTGTGTCACCGGCTGCCCGTTCGATGTGCCACGCATCAGCAAGAAGGACAACAAGGCCTACAAGTGCACCTTGTGCTCCGACCGCGTCGCGGTGGGCCTCGAGCCGGCCTGCGTGAAGACTTGTCCGACCGGCGCGATCGGCTTCGGCACCAAGGAAGACATGGTGTCCTACGGCGAGAAGCGCGCGGGTGAGCTGAAGGAGCGCGGCTTCCAGAACGCGGGCCTGTACAACCCGCCCGGCGTCGGCGGCACGCACGTCATGTACGTGCTCAAGCATGCCGACCGGCCCGAGCTGGAGCGCTTGCCGAAGGATCCGAGTGTCAGCCCGATGGTGTCGCTGTGGAAGGGCATTGCCAAGCCGCTGGCCGTCGCCGGCATGATCGGCGCGGTGGTGGCCGGCTTCCTGCACTACATGAAGGTCGGCCCGATCGAAGAGAAGACGGACGAGAAGGTCTAGGAGGCCAGATGCACGCACAACCGCACGAACTGCAGCGCTACTCCGACCGCGAACGCATGTACCACTGGGCCACGGCCCTGCTGTTGCTGCTGGCCGCGTGCTCGGGCATGGCGTTCTTCCATCCCAACCTGTTCTTCCTGTCGATCTTCACCGGCGGCGGGGCCTGGACGCGCATCCTGCATCCGTTCATCGGCGTGGCCACGGCGTTCGTCTTTCTGTTCCTGTACCTGCGTGTGCGCATCGACAACCAGGCCGAGGCACACGACAAGGCATGGGACGGCAAGCTGGGCGACATGATCCGCGGCAACAAGGACGCGCTACCACCCGCGGGCAAGTACAACCCGGCGCAGAAGCAGGTGTTCTGGGCCATGTCGATCAGCTTGGCTGTTCTGCTGGTCACCGGCTTCGTGTTCTGGCGGCCCTGGTTCGCGGTGTACTTCCCGGTGGACGTGGTGCGCGTCGCGGTGGTGCTGCACTCGATCGCCGCCGTGGTGATGGTGCTGTCGGTAATCGTCCACGTGTATGCCGCCATCTGGATCAAGGGCAGTGTGCGTGCGATGACGCGTGGCACCGTCAGCCGGGCCTGGGCCAAGCAGAACCACGCTCTGTGGCACCGCCAGATGACCGAGGGCAAGAAGTAGCTCTTCGGCTGAAGCACCGACCATTCATCCGTGCGGGGCGCCGGCCTTGGCCACAAGGCGGCGCCTCGTCGTTTGGGAACCCACGGCTTGACCACCATCCGTATTTCGACGCCCGAGGAGATCGCGGCCCGCGCCGGCGAGATGGCGCCCTCGCTGCGCCTGCCTGAACGGGCGTCGCTGTTCGCCGAGCGCGAGATGCGCCTGCGCCAGCTGGCCGCCGGCCATGCGATGCGCGACTACCTGATCTTCATCGCCGACATCGCGCACGAGCAGCAGTTGCTGCTGTCGCGCGGCGCTGAAGTGCCGCTGCCCGACGCTGCCGAAATGGCCGCCGCCGGCCAACTGGGTGCGCCGCCGCTGCCGGCCGGCGACTGGCCGCGCGCGCCGTTGTGGCGCGACACGCTGCGCCAGATGGTCGCCGCGCTGCGCCAGCGCCACGCGGCGGGTGGCACCGCCGATGCACTGGCGCGCCTGGCCGGCGCCGACGACGACTGGCTCGAGCAGCAGGCCGATCGGCTGCTGCACGGCGTGATGCTCGGCCTCGATCTGGCGGCCGCGCCGTTGATCGCGGCCGCGCTGCAGGTGCTGTGGACCGAGCTGCTGCTGCAGACCGCGGCCACGCATGCCGCGCTCGGCCCGGCATTGTTTGCGCGGCTGGCCGAGGCGGGCAGCTGCCCGGCCTGCGGCAGCCGGCCGACCGCCAGCGTGGTGCGCGTCGACACCCAGCACAATGGCCAGCGCTACCTGCACTGCTCGCTGTGCGGCCTGCAATGGCATCACGTGCGCGTGCAGTGCACCCATTGCGGCAAGGGCGAGAAGATGCACTTCCAGTCGCTGAAGGCCGAGACCGGACAGACCAGCGTGGTCACCGGCGCGGCCGACGGCGCGGTGCGCGCCGAATGCTGCGATGATTGCGGCCACTATCTGAAGATGGTGCACATGGACAAGGATGCGCACGCTGAACCCGTGGCCGACGACCTAGCCAGCATCACGCTCGACCTGCTGGTGGCCGAGACCGGCGCCCAGCGCCATGGGGTCAACCTGATGTTGCTGTTCGGCGACCCCGAAGCCGACACCGCTGCGCAAGCCGGGGCGCCCTGATGCGCGCGCCCCACGAGTCCATCGTCGATGGCTCGAAGGCAACCCCGAAAGACCTGCCTTCGATCGATCGCCTGCTGCGCGGCGCGGCCGGCCAGGCACTTGTGGCCGAACATGGCCACACACTGGTCGCCGGCGAGGCACGTGCACTGCTCGATGCACTGCGCGAGCGTGCCGTCGCCGGTACGCTCGACGCCGGCGAGGTTCGGCCCGCGTCGATCGACGCCGCCCTGGCCACGCGGATCGGTGCGCGGCTGGCGCCGCGCCTGCTGCGCGTGCTCAACCTCACCGGCACGGTGATCCACACCAACCTCGGCCGCGCGCTGCTGGCCGACAGTGCGCTGCAGCACCTGCTGGCGATGATGGCCGGGCCGAACAACCTGGAGTACGACATCGCATCGGGCGGCCGCGGCGACCGCGACTCGATCGTCGAGGAACTGCTCACCACCCTCACCGGCGCCCAGGCGGCCACCGTGGTCAACAACAACGCCGCAGCGGTGCTGCTGACGATCGCCGCGCTCGCCCGGGGCCGCGAAGTGATCGTCTCGCGCGGCGAGCTGGTCGAGATCGGCGGCGCCTTCCGCATGCCCGATGTGATGGCCGCCGCCGGCGCCACGCTGGTCGAGGTGGGCACGACCAACCGCACGCACCCGCGGGACTACGAGCGCGCGATCGGCGAACGCACCGCGCTGCTGATGAAGGTGCATACCAGCAACTACGCGGTGCAGGGCTTCACCAGCGCGGTCGACGAGGCCACGCTGGCCGGCATCGCGCATGCACGCGGCTTGCCGGTGGCCACTGATCTTGGCAGTGGCGCGCTGGTCGATCTCACCGCCTATGGGCTGCCGCACGAGCCGACACCGCAGCAGATGCTCGCCGCCGGCTGCGACGTCGTCACGTTTTCCGGCGACAAGCTGCTGGGCGGCCCGCAGGCCGGGTTGATCGTCGGCACGAAGGACGCGATCGCGCGCATCCGCAAGTTCCCGATGAAGCGCGCGCTGCGCATGAGCAAGCTGCCGTTGGCCGCGCTGGAGGCCACGCTGCGCCTGTACCTGCGCCCCGAGCGGCTGGCGCAGGATCTGCCGACGCTGCGCCTGCTGACGCGGCCGGCCGCCGACATCCGCGCGTTGGCCGAGCAACTGCGCGACGCGGTGGCGGCGGCCGTGGCGCCGCGCTTCGACATCGAGGTGGTGGAGCTACTCGGGCAGATCGGCTCCGGCTCGCTGCCGATCGACCGGCTGCCGTCGGCCGGCCTCGCCCTCGCGCCGACCGCGAAGAAGGGCGCCGGCCGTGCGCTCGACGAGCTGGCCGCGGCGCTGCGCGCGCTGCCGCTGCCGGTGATCGGCCGCATCGCCGAGGACAGGCTGCTGCTCGACCTGCGCTGCCTGGAGGATGCGTCGCCGTTCAAGGCGCAGCTGGCCGCGCTGCGAGAGTCGCTTCGATCATGATCGTCGGCACCGCCGGTCACATCGACCATGGCAAGACCACGTTGGTGCGTGCGCTCACCGGGGTCGACACCGACCGCCTGCCCGAGGAGAAGCAGCGCGGCATCTCGATCGAGCTCGGCTACGCCTATCTCGACGTGCCGGCGGCAGGCGATGCGCCTGCCGTCGAGCGCATCGGCTTCATCGACGTGCCCGGCCATGAGCGGCTGGTGCACACCATGCTGTCGGGCGCCTCGGGCATCGATCTCGCGCTGCTGCTGGTGGCCGCCGACGATGGTGTGATGCCGCAGACCCGCGAGCACCTGGCGGTGCTGTCGCTGCTGGGTCTGTCGCGTGGCGCCGCGGTGATCACCAAGACCGATCGCGCCGACAGCGCCCGTGTGGCCGCGGTGCGCGACGACGTGGCCGCGCTGCTGGCCGCCACGCCGCTGGCGGGCGCGCCGCTGTTCGCGCTGTCGGCCACCGCCGGCGACGGTGTCGACGAGTTGCGCGACTGGTTGTTTCAGCAGGCGCGGGCGTTCCACGCCCGGCCGCACGAGGGCCAGGCATTCCGCCTGGCGGTCGACCGCGCCTTCACGCTCGACGGTGTCGGCACGGTGGTCACCGGCACCGTGCACGCCGGCAGCGTGCAGGTGGGCGACGAGCTCATGCTGGTGCCCTCGCCGGCGCCGCTGCGCGCGCGCGTGCGCAGCCTGCACGCGCAGAACCGCGCCGTCTCGCAAGCCGTCGCCGGCCAGCGCTGCGCCGTCGCGCTCGCCGGCGTGGCCAAGGAGGCGATCACGCGCGGCCAGTGGCTGGTGCCCGAGACCGGCGCGGCGACGAGCGAGCGCGTCGACGTGATGCTCACGCTGTGGCAGGGCGAGACGAAGGCACTGCGTGCCGGCACGCCGGTGCACGTGCACCTGGGCGCGGCGGAGGTCGACGGCACCGTGGCGCTGCTCGACGACGGCGACGTGCTGGCGCCGGGCGGGCGCACCCGCGTGCAGCTGGTGCTGCGTCGGCCGATCGGCGCCTGGCACGGCGACCGCGTGGTCCTGCGCGACGCGTCGGCCGCGCGCACGATGGCCGGCGGCGTGGTGATCGATCCGTTCGCGCCGGCGCGTTATCGGCGCACGCCGCAGCGGCTGGCCGAGCTCGACGCCTGGGGCATCGATCAGCGCGACGCCAGCCTGGCCGCGCTGCTGCGGGCCAGCGTGCACGGCGTCGACCTCGTGCGCTGGCGCCGCGCGTGTGGTCTGGCTGCCGACGGCGCCGCGGCCGTCTCGCTGCCTGCCGACGCCCTGCGCGCGCGCGAAGGCCACCTCGACATCGCGTTCGACGGCACGCTGGCCCAGGCCCTGCGCGAACGCCTGCTCGCGGCGCTGGCCGACTATCACGCGCGTCACCCCGAAGAGCTCGGCCCCGATGCTGCGCGCCTGCGCCGGCTGTGCGCGCCGCGGCTGCCCGAAGCGCTGTGGCGCGCGCTGCTCGCCCAGGCGCTGGCCGACGGCCGCATCGCGCAGCGCGGCGCCTTCGTGCACCTGCCCGCGCATGGCGTCAAGCTGTCGGCCACCGAGGAGCGCATCGCGCAGAAGGTCGGCCCGCTGTTGCACGAGGCCGGCTTCGAGGGCGCGTGGGTGCGCGACCTGGCGCGCGACAGCCAGGAGTCGGAGGCGCTGATGCGCACGACGCTGGCGCGGCTGGCGCAACGCGGCGAGTTGCACCAGGTGGTGAAGGACCTGTTCTATCCGCAAGCCACCATCACGCGGTTGGCGGCGCTGGCGCGCGAGGTGGGCGCGGCGCAGGGCGGCGAGGTCACCGCGGCGTTGTTCCGCGACGTGACCCAGCTCGGCCGCAAGCGCGCGATCCAGGTGCTGGAATACTTCGACCGCGTCGGCCTGCTGCGCCGCGTGCACGACGTGCACCGCTTGCGCGGCGACACCGATCTGTTCCGGGAGACCGCATGACCGCGCGGCGTTCCTGCACTCATTTCAACGGAAGGGAAACGACCCTGGTGGGTCGGCCGGGCTTCAAACCCGGTGGATGGTGCCATGCACTGTCGGGTGGGTTCGACTCCCATTCCCTTCCGCCACGATCATGAACGTCCTCGGCCTCGAGTTCCCCGACACGCTGCACTACCACGTGGCGCATCAGGTGTGGGCGCGGCCGGACGGCGACGGGCTGGTCGCGGTGGGGATCACGGCGCTCGGCATCCGTCTGTCGGGCGAGATCTACATGTGCCGGCCCAAGTCCGTCGGCCAGGTCGTCGAGCAGGGGCGATCGGTCGCCGTGGTCGAGCTGGCCAAGGCCATCGTCTCGGTCAAGTCGCCGCTGTCGGGCGAGGTGGTGGAGGTCAACGCCGCGTTGTCGACGCAGCCCGAACTCGTGCACATCGATCCCTACGGCCGCGGCTGGCTGGTGCGCTTGAAGCCGGCGGCATGGGAGACAGAGCGAACGGTGCTTGTCCATGGCGACGCCGTGCCGGCCGCGATGGCGCATCATGCCTGGCTCAACAACGTGGAGCCGTCGTGACCGACGCCGCACCGTCGCCGCCGGCGGGCATCGCGATCCTGCTGTGGGCCACCGAGCCCGAGGCGCCGCATCGCCTGGCGACGCCGTTCTTCCATGCCGCCGCGGCGGCGGCGATGGACGTCAAGGTCGAGCTCTACTTCAGCGCACGCAGCGTGCTGCTGCTCAAGCCCGGCGTGGCCGACAAGCTGCACGCGAGCCCGTACCACGCGAAGACGGTGATGGACGCGATGCGCGAGGCGGTGTCGCACGGCGCGGTGCTGCTCGCCTGCACCGACGCACTGCACGCCAACGGCCTGTCGCGCGACAAGCTGATCGCCGAATGCAGCGGACACGGCGGCGCGGTGCAGTTCATGGCGCGCGTGTGTGATCCGGCCTGGCGCACGCTGGTGTTCTAGCTGGGGTGACGATGGCAGACCGTACCGCCCTGCTCGCGGCCCTGTTGTCGAGGCAATCCGTCGGGGCCAAGCACCTGGCGGATCCCGGCCCCGACGCCACTCAGCTGCGCCTGATGGCCGATGCGGCGCTGCACGCGCCCGATCACGCCGGCCTGGTGCCGTTTCGCTTTGCCGTCGTGCGCGGCGCCGCCCGCGAACGCCTGGCGCAGTTGTTCGCCCAGGCCGCGCGCGATGCCGGCAAGAGTGAGCCCGAGGCGCAGATCGACGCCGAGCGCGCGCAGCGCGCGCCGATCACGGTGGCGGTGATCGCGCGCATCGACCTCGGTCACACGCTGGTGCCGTCGCACGAACAGTGGGCCTGCGTCGGCGGCGCGTTGACCAACTTTCTCAACGCTGCGCACGCGCTCGGCTTCGGCGGCAAGATGTTGTCGGGCGCCAAGGTGCGGCACCCGGCGGTGCAGCAGGCGTTCTGTGAATCGGGCGAGACGCTGGTCGGCTGGATCGCGCTGGGCACGCCGGTGAAGAGCCCGTCACGCGGCGGCAGCAAGCCCGGCGCGGCCGACGTGTTGACGGACTGGCCCGCCTAGAACGCGTCCGAGCCGCGCCTAGAACGGATAGTGCCGCGGCTTGGTCTGCATCGTGATCCAGCGCAGCTCGGTGAATGCCTCCACGCCGGCCTTGCCGCCGAAGCGGCCGTAGCCCGAGCCCTTGACGCCGCCGAACGGCATCTGCGCCTCGTCGTGCACGGTGGGTGCGTTGACGTGGCAGATGCCCGAGTCGATCTTGCGTGCGACGTTGAACGCGCGCGCCAGGTCGCGGCCGAACACCGCCGCGCTGAGGCCGTACTCGTTGTCGTTGGCGCAGGCGATCGCCTCCTCGGTGTTCTTCACGCGCACGATGGCCTTCACCGGGCCGAAGGTCTCTTCGCGGTAGATGCGCATCGCCGGCGTCACATGGTCGAGCACGGTGGCCGGCATCAGCGTGGTCTCGGCCTTGGCGCCGCACACCAGCTTGGCGCCCTTGGCCAGCGCGTCGTCGATCAGCGCGTTGCAGTGGTGCACCGTGCCCATGCCGATCACCGAGCCGAGCACCACCGGTTCGGGCTTGCGCGGGTCGCCCAGCGGCAGCAGCTTCGCCTTGTCGGTGAACTTCTTGACGAAGGCGTCGGCCACCTTCTGATCGACGATCAGCCGCTCCGTGCTCATGCAGATCTGGCCCGAGTTGGCAAAGCAGCCGAAGGCGGCGGCGTTGACGGCGTCGTCGAGGTCGGCGTCGTCCAGGATCACCAGTGGCGCCTTGCCGCCAAGCTCGAGCACCACCGGCTTCAGGTACTTGGCGCACGTCATCGCGATCAGCTTGCCGACCTTGGTGCTGCCGGTGAAGTTGACACGCCGCACCGCCGGGTGCGCCACCATCGCCTCGACCACGGCGCCGGCGTCGGCCGGCGCGTTGGTGATGTAGTTCACCACGCCCGGCGGAAAGCCCGCTTCCTGCAGCGCCTCGATGATCAGCTGGTGCGTGCGCGGGCAGTTCTCGCTGCCTTTCAGGATCACCGTGTTGCCGCAGGCCAGCGGCGTGGCGATCGCGCGCACGCCGAGGATGATCGGCGCGTTCCACGGCGCGATGCCGAGCACCACGCCGGCCGGCACACGCAGCCCCATCGCCAGTGAGCCCGGCACGTCCGACGGGATCACCTCGCCGGCCACCTGCGTGGTCAGCGCGGCGGCCTCGCGCAGCATGCCGGCGGCCAGCATCACGTTGAAGCCGGCCCAGTGACCGGTGGCGCCGGTCTCGGCGGCCACCGCTTCGACGAATTGCGGCACCTTGGCTTCCAGCTTGTCGGCCGCCTTCAGCAGCAGCATGCGGCGCTCGCCGGGCCCGCTGTCGCCCCAGGTGCGAAAGGCCTCGGCCGCGGCCTCGACCGCCATCACCGCATCGGCCGGCGAGGCCGCCGGCGCACGCGTGGCCACGGTGCCGTCGAGTGGGTTGCGCCGCTCGAAGGTGGCGCCCTTCTCGGCGCTGACCTTCAGGCCGTTGATGAGCATCGACAGGTCGGACATGGCAGGGTCTCCTTCGGAAAGTCAAACGGCAGTGGCTGTCGTGCGGCGACTGCGCTGCGCCGCGTCGGCGGCGGTGGTGGTATCGGCGGCGTCGGCGCCGAGGTAAGCCTCGCGCACGACCGAAGAGCGTGCCAGCAGCGCGGCCGGGCCGCTGGCCACCAGCGTGCCGCGCTCCAGCACATAGCCGCGGTCGGCGACCGCAAGCGCCTTCTTCACGTTCTGCTCGACCATCAGCACGGTGGTGCCGCTGCGCGCGATGCGCTGCGCGATCGCCAGCAGCTCGTCGACCATGCGCGGCGCGAGGCCGAGCGACGGCTCGTCGAGCAGCAGCAGCCGCGGCGCGCTCATCATCGCGCGCGCCACCGCCACCATCTGCTGCTCGCCGCCGCTCATGGTGCCGGCGAGTTGCCGCGCGCGTTCGCGCAGCTTGGGAAAGTCGGCAAAGGCCTGCTCGAGCCGCCGCGCCCGTTCGGCGCCATCTTTGTCCTCAGTGCCGGCTGCGCGAGACGTTCTTGTCCACGATCGCGAGCAGGATCAGGACGAAGCCGATCACGCGCAACAGGTAGGTGTAGCCGACGCGCTCGTCGGCCGCGCCCAGCCACTGCGCGAGCGCCTGGTTGACCGCGAGCAGGAAGAACGCGACGGCGAAGGCGAGGAACAGGCGGTCGGAGGCGCGCCGCCAGAAGCGCAGGAAGAATACCGCGGCGATAAGGAAGCCAAGCGTGAGCGCGCCGGACAGGAACTCGATCACTCGGCCTCCCAGATGAAGCCGTAGAGCAGGAACAGCAGCCCGGCGAGGGCGCTCAGCAGCCGGTAGGGGCGCAGGTCGAGCTCGGTCGGGAACACCACCAGATCGAAGAACAGCAGCACGTTGTTCACCGACAGGCCGACGAAGCACAGCGCGCTCCACAGCAGCAGCGACAGCAGCCCGTCCACGGTCTCGTGCACTGCGCCGAGCGTCGCCATCGCCAGCAGGCTGACGGCGATGCTTGTATCCGCCAACCATGACGCGACGTCATGAGCGCTCATGCTTCAGCTCCTTCAGGATTTCCTCAAGCTCCGCGATGTCCTTGACCGTCAGCTTGCCGCTGTCGGCGAGATTGGCGACGAGCGGCGCCGCGCGGCCGCCAAACAGCCGGTCGACAATTGTCGACGCTGCATCGCGCGCGTAATTGTCTCTGGAGAGAAGCGGGCGATAGAGGTACC